>JBAXOU010000283.1:0-3726 GCA_037133115.1 Planctomycetota bacterium
TCGCCGGACGCTCACTCCGCCCATCGTGGGCTCCGCTCGCTCGATGCTTTCTCCGCTTCGCCATCCTGGCTGCGCGGAGAAAGCAACGCCGGCTCCCGGGGCACGGGCAGCCCCAGACTCCTTTGGGCGAGGAGCAGGCGTGAAATGCAGGGGCAGGCGGAGGGATCGGTGCGAGGATGGCGAGCGTCGGCCGTCCCCGGCCGTTGGCGAGCCAACTCGTACCGTCCCGCAGCCGGCTTTGGCGAGTTGGGGGTGAGCCGCCTTAAGGCCGCCACTCGATGCCGAGGATCGAGACGTCGTCGAGCGGGCCGTTGGGCTGGCACCAGGTTTCGACCGCTTCCAGCAAACCCTTCACTCCGGCCTCGACCGGGGCACCGCGGAACTGGGCGATGCACGCTGCCATCGCATCGTCGCCATAGGGGTTCCGATCCTTGTCCATCGCCTCGGGCACGCCGTCGGAGTAGAGAAACAGCCGGTCACCGGCCGCAAGTTGCAGCGTCTTCTGTTCGTACTCGACATCGGGCACGAAGGCGATCGGAAAGCTCTCGGTGGCATGGAGCTCGACCTCACCGCCCCCGGCGGGGAGTCGGACGAGGGCCGGATGGCCGCCCGAACAGTAGTCGAAGCGGCCGGTGGGCAGATGAAGCACGCCGTAGAGGAGCGTGAAGTAGAGCCCCGAAAAATCATCGGCCTGAAAGAGCCGGTTGAGCTGCGTGGCGACTTCGGCGGGCCGAGCGACCGTAATCCGGCCGTCCGGTCCCTGCCGGACAAGGAGTGACTGCTCGGAGACCTTCGGCGTTAGAAAGCGGCCCACCGTCACCGCCATCAGCGACGAGGGAACCCCGTGACCGCTGACGTCCACGACAAACAGCCCCACATGCTCCTCGTCGAGGGGAAACACGTTGAGGAAGTCACCGGCGAGGCCCTGGCAGGGAACGTATCGCCAGGCGATCGTCGTGCCTGGAATCTCGACGTCGTCGGCCGGCAGCAGCGACCGCTGCACCTTCGCGGCCGCCTTGAGGTCGCGGACCATATGGGCGTTGATCCGCGAAATCTCGGCGTTGAGCGTGGAGAGTTCTTCGTTCGACTTCTGCAGGCCGTCGCGGGCGACCGAGAGATCCTGGTTGGCGACCACGAGTTCCTGATTCTTCGCGACGGCGTTCTCAAACGTGGAGACGAGCAGGTTGAGCACCTGCTGGCGGCCTGCCTTGACCCGGAACATCTGTCCCGCGAGCGTTACCTCGAGCATCGTCGCTGAGGCGTCGTCGGCCGACTCGAGCGGCGACGCGAGCAGGGAGTTCATCCTGCCCAGCAGATAGTCGGGCTCGTAGGGCTTGGTGACGTAGTTATCGGCCCCGGAGTCGAGCCCACGGATGATGTCGATCGGGTCGGAGAGCGTTGAGAGCAGGATGAAGGGGACGGTCTTGAGGGCCGGATCCGACTTCGCAGCCTTACAGAACTCATAGCCCGTCATCTCCGGCATCTCGATGTCGGAGACGATGATGTCGGGTCGGCGTTCTTTCGCCAGTGCCAGCGCCAGCGCACCGTTCTCGCCCCAACGAACGGTGTGCCCGGCCTCCTCCAGTCGGCGGATGAGCATCCGCGCCTGCATGCGGCTGTCTTCGGCGATCACGACATCGACGACGCCAGGCTGTTGGGCCCGTGCCCCATCGGCTGACTCTGCCACGGTCGCCCCCTCAGGTGAACGTGGCCAGCGCCGTCGGTGCATCCTTGTGGATGCTGAACAGCTTGTCGAGGTTCGTGATTTTGAACACGGTGAGGATCTCGGGCCGGATACTGCACATCTTCAGCCGGCCGTGGCCGCTCGAGATCTTGCGATGCAACTGCCCGAGCAGGCCCAGCATGGCGCTCGACATGAACTCGACGTTCGAGAAGTCGAGAAGAACGTCGGGACCAGAAGCCTTGCCGATGAGTTGGGTGACTTCCGTGCGGATCTCGTCGAGCACGGTGTCATCGAGGATCTTCTTATCCTTGAACTGGACGAGGTGAATGTCGCCCGTCTTTCCGGTCTGAATGCGGCGGAACTGGTCCATGACGGCTCACGTGGGCAAGAGGGTGAAACAGGGCAAAACGGGCTGGAACCCTGCGAGAGAGCCTAGCGTTTCGGGCGGGGGGCCGCCACCGGCCGGGGTCTGCGGGCCCGACGGCGGAAAGGCTGCCGTAGATTGCCGGATCGGCGGACCCGGAGGTGACGTTTGTGACGATTCTCATGCCTGGCGGCGAAAAATCCGATCGCTCCATGGGAAGGGATCGTGCGGGTGGGGGGCCTGGTGGCGGACCGGCAGTGCCGGTCTCAGCACCGCAAAGGGGACGAGCATGGTACTGCGTCTGATCGTGGCCGTGGCCGTGGGGACCGCTGTGGCGTCTGGGGCGGTGGCCTGGGGGCAGGGGGCATCCGCCGAGGAGTGCGTCATCGAGCCGATCGTGATCGGCGGTACGGTCGATGGCGAGATCGCGGGCGAAAGGTCGGTCGTCCCTGACGCGCTCCCTCATGACATGCTGATCGACGCCCCGGTCATGACCACCGACACGTCGCTTGACAGCGGGATCCATGCGGCATCCGGCTGCGGGCACGCGAAAGGGTGCGGGTGCGCCGCCACGCCCCGCGACTACGTCATCTTCGACGTCTTGTTCCTCGATCGCGACAACGCCACGAACAACCAGACCATTCTCGCCGGTGGCACGGCAGGGCCGAGCCCGGGCGGGACGATCTTCACGACGCGGAGCCTCACGCCGACCACCGCTCCGGGCGTGCGGCTGTTCGTGGGCGAGCACGGCCACGATACCACCGGATGGGAGGTGGGCTACTGGGGGGTCTACGGCTGGTACGGGGATGCCCGGGCGGACCTGACGAAGGGGCTCGCGGTCCCCGGGGCGATCGGCGCTGCGGTGCCGGGGTGGGACGCCGCCAACTCTGTGCGGGCGACCTGGTCGTCATCGCTCAACGTCATGGAATTGAACCTGTTGGCGAGCGAGTTTACGAGCGATTGCGAGCCGTGCTCGCGCTGGCCGCAGCGGCGGTGCCGCCACGACACGGAGATCGACTGGATCGGCGGGCTTTTCTGGGCCGGCCTCGAGGAGCAGGCCGCTCTCCAGGTGGCACCGTTCACACGTCAGCCGTCGACTTCATACCGGGTGGCGACGAGTTCGAACCTGTTCGGCGGCCAACTGGGCCTTCGGGGCCGCCGAACCTGGGATCGCTTTTCGCTCGAAGGTTCGCTGAAGGCCGGCCTCGGCGGTGCCTGGCTCTCGCAGTCGGCCTCACCGATTACCAGTTCCATCGTGCCGAACTTTGATTACCGGCCGGGCCGTTCGGCGGCGGACACGGGCATGGGCTTCCTGTCGAGCATGAACATGTCGATGGCGTATCGGTTCAGCGATGTCTGGGGCCTGCGCGTGGGCTACAACCTCGCCTGGCTCAGCGGCGTGGCCCTTGCGCCAAACCAGTGGGACTTCACCGACACCGTCGCCAGCGGCACCGGCGTCCGCGGTGCCGGCGGCCTGTTCCTCCACGGCGCCAATCTCGGCCTGGAAGCCCGCTGGTGATCCGCTCAGGGCTGCCCATGCCCCGTCGCTGGACGTTCGCTGCGTCAGGAAGTCCGAACGGCGCAAGCAGTGGAAACCTTGCGTGATACACCGCTCAGGGCTGCCCATGCCCGTCACCGGACGCTCGCTGCGGCCCTCCAGGCAATCCTGTTCGGCACG
>JBAXOU010000284.1:0-3709 GCA_037133115.1 Planctomycetota bacterium
CTGCATCGACATCGTCGGAGCGTTCGGAGTGCGAGGAGTGCATCAGATTGAGGCGATTCGAGGTGGCCCAGACGACGACGTTGCTGGGGCGCTGCGCGACGCCACCGTCGAGCGTGGCCCGCAGGGCGCGGTCGAGACGATCGGCATCGTCTACCACGAGATCGTCGAGAAAGAGGATCGTCTTCGGGCCTTCGCCGCGCAAGGCCAGCAGCGCGTCTTCGAGCGAGTCGAGCTGGTCGCGCTCGACCTGGATCAGACGCACGCCACTGTCGGCAAAGGCGGCAGCGCAGGCGCGCACGGCTGCCGACTTGCCGGTGCCGGGCAGTCCGTAGAGCAGTGCGTCATTGGCAGGCTGGCCGGCGGCGAAGGCGGCGAGGTCCTCGAGCAGCGGCGCGCGCTCGTCCTCGTAGCCAACCAGGTCGTCGAGCGTAATCGTGTCGGGGTCGGCGATGCCAACCAGCTCGCCGTCGAGCCAGCGCAACACGCGATGGGTGGCCAATTCGCCGATGCCTTCGCCGGCATGGAAGGCGACGAGCGACTCGGCGTGTCGACCCCAATCGCCCGCAGCAACCAGCGCCTGCAGCAATGCGGCAGCAGCGGGGGGAGTGGCGGTTGGGTGCTCGAGGCCGCGCTGAGCGCTGAGCGCACCATCGAGACCGTGGCGGGCGAGAATGCGCGCGGCGTCGCCGTGGGCGAGCACGCCGAGGCGTTCCAATTCGGTGCGAGCAATGCCAACCCGTGGATCGGTCGCAGTCAGACCTCGGCGAGCGGCAACGGCGAAGGGCCCCTCGGACTCGAGCACGGCACGCGCAAGCGCCTCGGCAAACGACACCTCGAGGGCGAGTGCGGCACGGGCCGTCTCGGCCGCCAACAACTCGTCATCTGGCTGCGTGGCGAGGTCGAGCAAGGCGCCGACGAGCGCATCGTCGTGCAGGTCGGCATAGGCGACGAGCGGTGTGATCACGGGCGTTCGTGTTGGGCCGGGCGACCCGCGCGCCGGAGTGCCATGCCGTTGAGCCCCTCAAGGAGCGTCCGGTGGCCGGCCATCGCGGTAATCGCGGCGTGGTCGTAGGGGGGCGAGACCTCAACGAGATCGAAGGCCGCCACGTCGAGCTCGCTCGTCACCGTGCGGACCGCGCGCAGCAGCTCGCGGGTGGTCAGGCCACCGGGCTCGGGCGTGCCGGTGCCCGGCGCGTAGGCGGGGTCGAGCACATCGATGTCGACGGTCAGATACGTCTTCGGCGCGGCCTGGCGGGCGAAGGCAATCGCCTCGCGCACAACGTCAGCGATGCCGCGATCAATTACCTCATCCATCGTCGCCCACTGCATGCCCTGCTCGCGCATCCATTGGAACAGCTCGGGGCCGGGCCACGTGCCGCGCAGACCGATCTGGAAAATGTTCGTGCCCTTCAGATGCCCGCGCTCGATCGCCGCGCGAAACGGCGTGCCGTGTGGCGGCTCGCCGTCCTCGGGGATGCCCGTGTCGGCGTGCGTGTCGAAATGGATGACGGAGTAGCCGTCGGCACCGAACTGTCCGTGCATGGCGGCGAGCATGGCGTGCGAGAGCGAGTGGTCGCCGCCGATTACGACGGGGACGGTGTCGGTCGCGAGTGCAGCGCCAGCGGCTTCGGTGAGTAACGCGTGCGAGCGGGGGAGGTCGCTCGCGATCACGTCGATGTCGCCCCAGTCGACGATGTTCAGTTCCTTGAGTGGGTCGATGCCCGCGTGCATGCTTGGTCGATCGCCCGTGACGTTGATGTCCTCGGCGGTGCGGACCGCCTGTGGGCCGAAGCGCGTCCCTGGTCGATACGAGACTCCCTCATCGAACGGTGCACCAATCACGACCGCATCTGCAGCCGCCACGTCGGCACGCGACGACACAAGTGGCACGCCGCAGAACGTGCGAACGACGCCGTAGAACGCGTGGTACGAGCCGTGGACCGGGTCGCGCGGCGCGTCGCTCACTGCTCGGTGATGTCCCAGTCGTTCTGGACTTCAGCCGTCGTCGAGGCGGAGATAAAGCAGTCGCGCTCGGCCTTGCCGATCAACTCGGTGGCCTTGGCGGCCTGGCCGGCGGCGACAACGACGCGGGGGCGCTGGTGCACGTGCACGAAGGCGTAGCGACCATCTTCTACGCGGCGCATCACGGTGCCGCCGATCTCCGACGAGTACTCGATCACCTCGAGCCCCTTGTGCTCAGCATGGGCGAGGAACGAGATCATCGTGCACGAGGCGAGGCTGCCAAGAAACAGGTGCTCCGGGCTCCACCGATCCTCGTCGCCCATTGGAAAATCGGAAGGAGGACCCGACAGGATCGTGGGGCGACCTGCGGCGGACAACGAGGAGGCGCGGCGACCATCCCACGTCACGCCAACGTCGTATTGGAAGCTTTTTTGATTCGGCACACTCGCATAGTAACGACTTGGCGGGGATCGCCGCCGAGGATTGCCGACCATGCCATGCTTTCCGCACGCGGGGAACCTTCGCCGCACGGAACGGACTCCAATAGGATCCCGCTCGAATCGCTTTCTCCTGAGGAGACTGATCGTGGACGACGACAACGCAACTGCACCAGAGACCGACGCCGAGACACCCGCTGCCGCCGAGGTAGAGGTCGAAGCCGTCGCCGAGACCGACGCCGCTCCAGCCGCTGAGGCCGAAGTCGCAGCAGAGGCCGAGGTTGAGGTCGTTGCTGAGGCCGAGCCCGCCGCAGAGGTTGAGGCTGACGCCGCACCGGTTGCCGCTGCTGCCGTCGTCGAAGAGATCGCCGAAGAGGATTTTGCAGGCGAGGCCGCTGAGGTCTACGAAGCAGAGCCTGTCGCCGTTGCTGTCGCAGAAGGCCCGAGCGTCGCTCGCGTCTACATCTGCAAGCACGGTCATCGCACCGTTTCCCTCTGGTCGATCCCCCAGACGTGCCTTCGTCGCGTCAAGGGTCATGTCTGCGGCGAGGCCGTCGTGCCATTGGCCGACGCTCCGGCAGACGCCAAGGAGAAGATGCTCAACCCGCTGAAGGCCTCCAAGAAGGCCGCCAAGAAGTCCTAATGGCAGCGCAAGAGTCGACCAACCCTCGTTCGTTCAACTGGATCGAGCCACTGTCCGACGACGAGGCCTCGCGCATCGTCTTCTCGCAGCCTGGCGAGATGCTCGACGACGGTGATTGGTACCTCGACGCAACGAGCCCGAAGCGGGGCCCCGTGCTCTCGCTCGAAGGCGAGTTCGTGCCAATGCAGGGCGTCTACATTCGTCGCTCGAAGAACGGCGAAGAGTTGTGGGCACGACTGACGCTCGCCGCCTCCGGCAAGCTCTAAGTCGCCTTTTCCCTGAGCGGTTTGGCCGAGCCTTTCGCTCTCATCTGCCCTTCATGATCGTGCGATAGGCTGATTGCTGTAGTAAAGCGGACGGAGTTTCCCCACCATGAGCACCGATATGAAGACCACACCGGGCACGACCGCGACGGACGCTGTCGTTGTCGCCACGGACCTCTCGAAGATCTACGGCGAGGGAGATTCTGAGGTCCGCGCACTCGACGGTGTCTCCGTCTCCTTTCCCAAGGGCCAATTGGCCGCCGTGATGGGGCCGTCCGGCTCGGGCAAGTCCACGCTGATGCACATCCTCGCGGGGCTCGACCAGCCAACGTCGGGCAGCGTGCTCGTCGATGGCACCGAGCTCGCCGGCCTCAACGATCAGAAGTTGACGCTGCTGCGCCGCG
>JBAXOU010000285.1:0-3700 GCA_037133115.1 Planctomycetota bacterium
GCTCGGCGTAGGTGATGACGCGCTCGTCGCCGGGCTCGCCAATCCACGTATAGGCGACCTTCTCGCCGCCGCCACTATCGACGTGTCGGTCGAGGCAGTTGTACGAGAGATTGAGCGTCCCGTCGGCAAACCAGCGATAAAACGGAGCGTTCGAATCGTCGAGCGACTCTTTTGGCTCGCTGTACCAGCTGATCTGTTCGAGCGCGCGTCGATGCCAGAAGCCGGCGAAGTCCGCGTCGGCCTCATCGTGCAGCGAACGATCGGTGATGCGCGCGTGTTGGACGAAGCCTGCGGGCGGCGGTACGCGCCGCGTCTCGTCGAGATGGGCCTCAATCGCATCACTCATGGCACTGCCTCCTTCTCCGCTTCACCGGAAGGCTACCCCGAATTGCCTGCTCCCGTGTACCGTTTTGGTTGTGAAACTCCGCCCAAGCACCCTTGTTGCTGCGCTGATCACGATCGCCCTCGCCTCACTCGCGGTGGGCTTTGGTGCGGCGGCGGCCGATGCACCCGGCACTGCGCCCGAAGGGCGCGCCGCTGGCTTCGTCTTGCAGGTGCGCATTCCCGGCCTGGCACCGATCACCCACGCCCCTGTGATCTCGCGTGGAGGCTCGGCGACGGCGAGCGGTGGTTTTGCCACGCAGCCGGACCCTTCGATTGCCTCGGTGATCACCTCCGACTCGACGACCAATGTTGCGGTGACGACCGATGCCGCCCGCGGCGACTCAACGACCCGCGCTGCCGGCGTCACCCTGCTTGACGGTCTGATCACCGCCACGACGGTTACCTCCCAAGCCGCCGCCGGCGCGATCACCACCGCGGAGGCCCAGAGCGGTCTGCAGTCGACCGTCGAGGGCCTCGTGGTTGCCGGCCAGCCGATCGTCGCCACGCCGAACCAAATCGTGCCGATCGCGGGCATTGGCGACCTTGTCGTCGAGGAAGAGGTCAATGCCGTCAGCGGGCCACAGGCCGCCCGCACCTTCGCGATTGCTCTGCACCTGCGCGTGCGGCAGGAGTACCGCGGCCTCCCTGCCGGGACAGAGATCCTCGTCGGCTATGCCGATGCGGGCGCGGCCGTGCCAGATCCGACGTCGTTGACGTCGGCAATACCGAGCATCGACCTCGCCCCCGCCGTCACCGCTCCGATCGCCATCGGCTCGGGCTCGAACTCCGAAGACCCACCGCCAGGCGGCTTTACGACGCACCCGCCGATCACCGCCGAGCACCAGCAAGAGCTTCTACAGGGCGGCTTTATGTTCCCCGTGCTGGGCGCGACGGCGAACGATTTCTCGAACGACTTCGGCAACTTCCGCGCCGATACGGGCTTCCACCAGGGCATCGACATTTTTGCCGCCGCCGGCACCCCAATCTTGGCGATCAACGACGGCGTGGTCTCGAGCGTTGGGTGGAACACGCTTGGTGGCCGTCGCTTCTGGCTGACTGATCGATGGGGCAACGAGTACTACTTCGCGCACCTGTCGGGCTTCTCACCGCTCGCGAAGGAAGGCCAGCAGGTCAAGCGTGGCGACGTGATCGGCTTTGTCGGCAACAGTGGTGACGCCCGCACCACCTCACCTCACCTCCACTTTGAGATGCACCCGGGCGGCAGTTGGGCCGTGCCGCCGTACGCGTACGTGATGACCTGGCTGACGGGCGTGCAGCAGCCGGTTGACCCGCCGTCGACGACGGTGCCCGATCCGGGCACAACCACCGCTGCCACAACGACAGCGGCGAAGCCGAAGCCCAAGCCAAAGCCGCTCGCGCCGATTGAGACGCTGCCTGTCACAACGACGACTCCGCCGCCTGCGACAACCGCTCCGGCTGCACCTGCACCACCCCCGCCCGCGACGACGGCGCCTCCCGCCACGACAGCGCCAGCGCCCACGGGTAGTACCACGGGCACGACCACGGGCGGCACCACAACCGACGCCATTACGGGTACGGGTACCGGCTTCGGCGGCTAGCGCCGGCGAGCCGCGCGCTCCCAACAGGTAGCGTTCGTCTCATGGATCTTGATGCCGCTAATGCTGTCCTGCTCGAACGGGGCACTCCCGCGTATCGCGTGGCGCAGATGCGGCAGGCGATTACGCGCGATCTGATTACCTCGTGGGACGAGGCCTTGACGCTACCGAAGGACCTGCGCGTCGCCTTGTCTGAGGCCGCACCGGCGAGTGAGATGACGATTGAGGATGTGCAGCGCGCGAAGGACGGCACCGTCAAGGCGCGTTTTGCCACGGTCGATGGCTTCCCTGCCGAGGCTGTTCTGATGCGCAGCAAGGACCGCCATACGGTCTGCCTCTCGTCGCAGTCGGGCTGCGCGCTTGCGTGTACGTTCTGCGCCACGGGCACGATGGGCTTTGGTCGGTCGTTGACGAAGGGCGAGATTTTCGAGCAGCTGCTCTGGGCTGCGCGGACGGCGCGTGAGAGCAACGCGAAGGTCCGTAACGTCGTGATGATGGGCATGGGCGAGCCGCTGCAAAACCTCGACGCCGTGCTCGATTTTTGCCACATGACGAACGACCCCGACGGCTTTGGCCTGGGTGCCCGTTCGATCGCGATCTCGACGGCTGGCTGGATTCCTGGCATAGACGCGTTGATCAAGGAGCCGATGCAGGTCAAGCTCGCGATCTCGCTGCACGCGCCGGACGATGCGTTGCGTTCCGAGCTGATGCCGATCAATCGCCGCTACCCGATCAAGGACCTGATGGCCGCCCTGAAGCGCTACCGCCAGGCCACGAAGCGGCGCATCTACGTCGAGTACCTCTTGCTCAATGAGGTCAACGATCGTGTCGAGCAGGCCGAGCGCCTCGCCGACCTGCTCTACGCCAATTTGCCCGGCGGGACGCACGTCAATTTGATTTGGTACAACCCGACCGGTTCGGGCATGACCGCCTCGGCGCCGGATCGCGTCGCGCGCTTCCAGGCCGTCTTGGAGAAGCGCAAGATCGAGCACACGCTGCGCCGCTCGAAGGGTGCCGACATCGATGCCGCCTGCGGCCAGCTCGCCGTGCGCGGGATTCAGGAGGCAAAGCAGAAGGCGCGTGAGGAGCGAGCGCAGGCATGAGTTGGAGCCCGCTCGACTGGGCCCGCAGCACGGGCATTGAGGCAGGCGCGCCAGGCACGCTTCCGCCGCTTGGCCCCACGCCACCCGGTGGTGTGATCAGCATCGACCGCACGGCTCAGCTGGCTCGCGTGCAACCAACGGCTGCCCTTGGTGCAATCGAGCTCGAGTTGCGCGCCGCCGGCTGGACGCTTGGCCCACTGCCGGAAAACTCGGAGCGCATGCCCGTCGTCTCGGCCGTCGCCACCGACGCGTCCTCGCTGGCCGGATCCGGCACGGGCTTTCTGTCGCGCAGGTACGACGAGTCGTCGCAGGGTCTGCGTCTGCGCATCCTGCCGATGCCCGAGGCCCAGGCGGGTTGCGCCGTGCTGCTGCCCGACTTTACGCGTGGCATGGAGGCGCTCCGCCTGCTCGCTCAACGCGACCGTCTGCCCGAGGAGGCATTGCTGCTCGACCGCAATGCAGCCGGGCTGTGGCTCAGCGCAGCCGAGGTTGGCTCGCAGACCGAATCGCTCTTGCGGCCCGAGGACGCTCTGCTGTTGATGGTTGCGCAGGGCGCGTCGGGCGTCGCCTCCGAGCGCATTGCCCGCGCCGCGGCCACTCTGACCGACCTTGGCGCCGAGACGCTGGGCCAGGATG
>JBAXOU010000286.1:0-3653 GCA_037133115.1 Planctomycetota bacterium
ACCCCGCCCCATGCCCACCGTCGCTCCGCTCCGCGGTCTCCGCTACGACCCCAAGCACGTCGGCACGCTGTCGCAGGTGATCGCGCCGCCCTACGACGTGATCGACGCGGATCTGCAGACGAAGCTCTACGAGCGGCACCCGGCCAACGTGATCCGGCTGGAGCTCAACCGGGAGGAGCCTGGCGATGATGACCACAGCAACAAATACACCCGGGCCGCCAAGTATCTGAAGGCATGGCGGGAGCAGGGGGTGGTGATGCAGGAGCCGGCGGCGGCGCTCTACGTCTACCACCAGGAGTTCGAGGTCGAGGGAAGGAAGTTCGTCCGCCGGGGCGTGATGGCGCGGGTGCGGCTCGAGCGGTTTGGCACCGGCAACATCCATCCCCACGAGGAGACGATGAGCGGGCCGAAGCAGGATCGCCTGCTGCTCACCCGTGCCTGCCGGGCCAACCTCAGCCAGGTGTTTGGGCTCTACCCCGACCCGCAGGGCGAGGTGCAGCAAACGCTCGATGCCGACGTGGCCGGCCAGCCGCCGGTGGAGGCGACCGATCACCTGGGAGTGACGAGCCGGATGTGGGCCATTGCTGACGAGGCAGCGGTAGCCAAGGTGGCCGGGCTCCTGGGGCCGAAGCCGGTGTTCATCGCCGACGGCCATCATCGCTACGAGACCGCCTGCACCTATCGCGACGAGGTGGCGGCGGCCTGGGCCGAGGAGCACGGAGGCCAGCCGCTGCCCCCCGACCACCCGGCCAACTTCGTGCTCATGATGCTCGTGGGCATGAGCGACTCGGGGCTGGTGGTGCTGCCGACGCACCGCCTGTTCACGCAGCCTGCCGTGGCGACGGCCGCCGACCTCTGTGCCAAGCTCGGCAACTGCTTCAACACCCGCACCTCCTGGAAGGGGCCGCAGGCGGCCGACTCAGTGTGGACCAACCTCGAGCTGGAAGAAGACCAGGGAACAATCGGCTTCTACACGGCCGGCGACCAGGCCTGGACCATCGCCCGAATCACGCCCGCCGGGCGAGCCCGGATGGATCAGGTGGCCAGCGACCACGGGGCGGCCTGGCGGAGCCTCGGGGTGTCGATCCTCCATCGGCTGGTGATCGGCGAACTGCTCGGGGCCAAGGAGATCCCGACCCCAGGCTACGTGCACCTCGTCGGCGAGGTGGTGCAGGGGATCAGCACGGGGAAGTATCCGCTGGCCGCGCTCGTGATGCCGGCGAGCGTGGACGACATTCGCAAGGTGAGCGAGACGGGCGAGCGGATGCCGGCGAAGAGCACCTACTTCTATCCGAAGCTCGCCAGCGGGCTCGTGTTCAACCCGCTCGACTGACCACCGCCGCCCGTAGCCGCAGGTTGCCAACCTGCGCTACTGCACCGCCATCCCGCCCCCTCGTAGCGCAGGTTTTCAACCTGCTGCATTGCACCGCCGCCCCCGCCTCCCCGTAGCGCAGGTTTTCAACCTGCGGCATCACCCCGCTTCCCCGTAGCCGCAGCTTGGCAACCTGCGGTCACAAGTCGCCGTTTCATGTGAAACACGGCACCCTTGGCTGTCTGCGGGCCTTGCGGGCCCTGCGCAAACCTGGCGGTTTCACGTGAAACCAGCCCCACCGACCTTGCGCTCGGGGGCGGTTCTCGGACGCCCCGTGCACGACGTGACGATTGCGCCAGAAGTGGCCGATACCGGGATGGTGCCCGGTGTGCGACAGACAACGGCGGCAAGGATTCTGCGTGTGGGAAGGATTCTCTGCGTGGCCAACCAGAAGGGCGGCGTCGGCAAGACGACGACCGCGTCGAACCTCGCGGCGGCGCTTGCCCACGGCGGCATGCGGACGCTGCTGGTCGACCTCGACCCGCAGTGCAACGCCACGACCGGACTCGGCGTCGCCCCCGCCGTCACGCACCCGCTGGTGCTCGAGACCCCGCTGTCCGACTCGATCGCGGCGACGTCGCTCCCCAACCTCTTCGTGCTGCCCGGGAGCCGGAGCGTCCGCGACGTGGAGCGGATCGCGGCCCAGGCTCGCGCGGGCTCCGCAGTGCTCGAGCAGCACCTCGGGCTCGGGCTGGCGGCGTGGGACTACTGCCTGATCGACTGCCCGCCCAGCATCGGCGACCTGACGCGGACCGCGCTCGCCGGCAGCACCGAAGTGCTGATGCCGATCCAATGCGAATACTTCGCGCTCGAAGGACTCACCCAGATGATCGAGGTGATCCGCGACGTGATGCAGGAGAAGCCTGGCCGGCTCTCCTTCAGTGGCATCGTGCTCACCATGCACGACGCGTCGCTGGAACTCACGGCCGAGGTGGAAGCCGAAGTTCGCGACTTCTTCGGGGAGATCGTCTTCGAGACGGTGATCCCGAGGGACGTCGCCGTCTCCGAGGCCCCGAGCCACGCTTTGAGCGTGCTCGACTACGCGCCGCGCTCGTCGGGAGCGCGGGCTTATACCGAACTCTGCATGGAGGTACGCGACTGTGAGTAGAGAACGCCGCCTGGGCCGTGGGCTCGAAGCACTTCTGGGTCGGGCGGGGCTCGATCCCGCTCCCGCCACGCAGGGCACCTCGGCGGTCGCCGCCCAGCCGGCGAGGCCCACGCCGCCGGCCGGCCTCGGCTCGGGCGCGGCTCGGCTCATCCTCCACGCCCCCGAAGAGGTCGAGCAGGCAGCCGCGAAGCTGCCCAGCAGCGACGTCGCGGCTGCGGCCATCGATCCGAATCCGTGGCAGCCGCGGACGGTGGTCGACGACGCCGACCTGGCCGAGCTCGCCAACAGCCTCCGCGAGCACGGGCTCGTGCAGCCGATCGTGGTGCGGGTGCGGGAGGGCCGCTACCAGCTGATCGCCGGCCAGCGGCGGCTTGCGGCCGCGCGGCGGCTCGGCTGGGAGAAGGTGCCCGTCCGGGTGCTCGACGTGGACGACCGGCAGATGTCGGAGATCGCGATCGTCGAGAACCTCCAGCGTCGCGATCTCGACGCGCTGGAGAAGGCGGCGAGCTTCAAGCAGTATCTCGCCACCTGGAGCTGCACGCAGGACGAACTGGCGAAGCGGCTGTCGGTGGATCGTTCCACAGTGGCCAACCTGATCCGGCTGCTGGACCTTCCCGCGAGCGTGCAGCAGAAGCTCCGCTCGGGGGCGATCTCGATGGGCCACGCCCGAGCGCTGTTGCCGCTCGGCGACGAGGACGAACAGGTGCGGCTGGCGGATCGCGTGGCCGCCGAGGGGCTCTCGGTGCGGGCGGTCGAGTCCGAGATCCAGGAGATCATCCGGCGGGAGGAATCGGCAGACGATGGTGCCGACGACGCGACGCCGATCGTGGAGCCGGGAACTGCCGGCATGCCGTCGGCCCCGAAGCGGAAGCCGGGCCGACCGGCCACGCGGCGGTCGAGCCAGGTGGCGGCCGTTGAGAGCCAGCTGCGGCAGGCGCTCGGGGTGAAGGTGGTGGTGCACGCCAACGGTAAGGGGGCGGGCCGAATCGTGATCCCGTTTACCGACCTCGACGAGTTTCAGCGGCTTCTCGACCACATCACCGAGTGACCGCGGGGCGGCCGAGCAGCGGTGGCGGCGTCGTGCTACACTCCCGATGCAACGGAGCGTAGCGCAGTTGGTAGCGCGCTTGGTTTGGGACCAAGAGGTCGAGAGTTCGAATCTCTCCGCTCCGA
>JBAXOU010000287.1:0-3564 GCA_037133115.1 Planctomycetota bacterium
CCCGGCCACGTGCCGATGGACCAGATCGACATGAACGTGAAGCGGCAGATGGAGGAGTGCGACGAGGCGCCCTTCTACGTGCTTGGGCCGCTCGTCACCGACATCGCGCCGGGCTACGACCACATCACCAGTGCCATCGGCGCGGCGCTCGCCGGCTGGAGCGGGGCGGCGATGCTCTGCTACGTGACGCCCAAGGAGCATCTCGGCCTGCCCGACGCCGAGGACGTGAAGCAGGGCGTGATCGCCTACAAGATCGCGGCCCACGCGGCCGACCTCGCGCGGCATCGCAAGAACGCCCGGGTTCGCGACGACGCCCTTTCGCGGGCCCGGTTTGCCTTTGACTGGAACGAGCAGTTCCGGCTGTCGCTCGATCCTGAAACTGCCCGCAAGTATCACGACGAGACGCTGCCGCAGGAGACCTTCAAGAGCGCCCACTTCTGCAGCATGTGCGGTCCGAAGTACTGCTCGATGAAGATCTCTCAGGAGATCCGCGACATGGCGGCCGCCGGTGAGGTGCCCGGTGGGGCGGCGCTGCCGGTGATCGAGGCCGGTGCCTGACGCGGCCAGTTCCGGCCGGCGGTGGACTGCACCATGGACCTCAGCATCGAACGGGTCGAGCACGACGGCGTCGTGGTGCTCGCCTGCACCGGTCGCCTCGATGCCGAGACCGGCGACGAACTGGCCCGTGCGGTGGCGGATGAACTTCGCCGCGGCTACCACGCGATTCGGCTCGATCTCGACGCCACAACCTTCCTGAGTTCGGCCGGCATTCGTGGCCTGTTCGAGACCCAGCGGTCAGCCAAGGCGGCCGGGGCCAGTTGCTTCATCCGGCGGGCGAGCCCCGTGGTGAAGCGGGTGCTCGACCTCACGCGGCTCACGCCGATCCTCATGGAGGGGCAGCCGCCACGAGCCGAGCAGCCCGTGCCGGTTCACGCCGCGCCGGTGGCGGCCGACGTGACGTGCGGCACGGTCAAACTGCTCGGCGTCGAGCGGCCCACGGGGGGCGGTGTGCGTGGGGAGATTCTGGGCCTGCCGAAGCAGGCGGTCGCCGGGCGGAATGCGGAGGGTTTTTCGCGACCGCTCCCGCGGCACGGCTGTGGGCTAGGACTGGCGTCGCTCGCCGACGGGCAGGCGGCCGCGGCGCGGGCCGGCGAGATGGCGGCCATTGCGGGTGCGGTGTTTCACCGGCCGCCGCAGCCGCACGCCGCGGTCGACTACGTCGTGCCGACGGGCGACCTGCTTGCCGACGTGAACGTGTTGTGTGGCTTGATCTGGGAGGGCATTCCCAACGGACGCGCCGGGTTTGAGCCTGCCGGGGATGAGCCGTTCGTCAGGCTCGACGACCTGATCGAGGCGGTGCTCGCGCAGACTGATGCAACCACGATCGCCCTCGTGGTTGCCGGCGAGGTGCACGGCCTGGTGGGGGCCGAGCTGATTCGTCCGCTGGCAGAGGCGCGTGAAGGCGACACTCCGGTGGCCGGATCCCGAGACATCACCGCCACGTGGCTGAGCTTTTCTCGTGAGCCTGTCTATGCCAGGCATACCGCGGTGATCGCCGGGGTCGTGACCCGCGGGGGCGGATCCGCGCTGCTCGCCGACTTCGTGCGGCCGGTGCCGGGCCGTGGCTTTTCGAGCCACTGCCATGCGGTCGTGTTTCCATATCGCCCGCTGCGCCGTGGTGGCCTCGATCTCCCGGCGACAGTGGCCGATCTCGCCGCCTCCACGCCGCTCGCCGTGCTGCACCTCGTCGCCGATCCCCATCCAGTGCTTGGGAGTGGCCGGTCGGAACTGGCCCGCGGTGGCGTGTGGTTCGCGCCGCTGGATCTTGGCAGCGGGGAGGCGACGGCATGATCACCCTCCTCTCCACATGGACGTTTGGCCTGGCGCTCGCGCTGGTGGCGCTGGGTGTGTTCGTGAGCTATCGCCTGTTTTCATTTCCCGACATCACCACCGATGGCTCGTTCACGCTGGGGGCCGTTGTGGCGGCGGGGCTGATGGTGGCCGGCTACGACCCGGCCGTGGCCACGCTGGCCGGGATGGCGGCCGGCGCCGCTGCCGGTGCGACGACGGCGGTGATCCATGCCTTCCTCGGGGTCGAGCCGCTGCTCTCGGGCATCCTCGTCAGCACGGCGCTGGCGAGCGTGAACCTCGTCGTGCTCGGCCGCAGCAATGTTCCGCTGGGCAAGGTGACCACGCTCTTTGACGCGGTCGAACGGACGGTGGGGCCGGTGCTGGCTCGCGCGGGCATTGATCGCACCCTGGCGGGTGAACTCGCCCGCACCGGGTTCGTGCTGCTGGTTGTCGCCGCCGCCGCCACGGCGCTCTACGTCTTCTTCCGCACGCGGCTGGGCACGGCGATGCGGGCCGGGGGCGACACGCCGACGATGGCCCGGGCGCTCGGCCGCGACACCGGCCTGCTGACGGTCGGCGGACTCGCGATCTCCAACTCGCTCACCGCGGCGGCCGGCAGCCTGGTGGCGCAGTACCAGGGATTCGCCGACGTGCAGATGGGCATCGGCATGGTCGTGTGGGGCATGGCGAGCGTGTTTCTGGGGAATGCCCTCGTGGGCGCGGCCGGCCTCGGCACGGCGCTCACCGCGGCGGCGGCGGGGAGCGTGACCTTCCGGCTGCTGGTGGCGACGGCCCTCCGCGCCGGCCTCGATCCCGACTGGCTCAAGGCGGCCACGGCCGCCGTGGTACTCGCGGCGCTTGTTGCGCCGCGGTTCCTCGGCTCACGAAAGAAGTCCTGACGTGCTCGATCTCGACAACGCGACCGTGCAGTTTCAGTCGGCGGCCGGGCCCGCCGTGCGGGCCGTCGACGGAGTGTCGTTGCACGTTCCGGCCGGGCAGTTCGTGGTCGTGATCGGCACCAACGGCTCCGGGAAGAGCACGCTCCAGGGGTCGATCGCGGGCACGGTGCGGCTCTCGTCGGGCCGCATTCGGCTGGCCGGCCACGACATCACCGACTGGTCGCAGCATGCCCGCGCGGGGCTGATCGGCCGCGTGTTTCAGGATCCGCGTGCCGGCACGGCAGGGTCGCTCACGGTGCTGGAAAACCTGGCCGTCGCCGCCTGCCGCGGCCGCTTCCCCGGATTCGGCTGGGCCACGGATCGGCGGCTTCGCGAGGAGGCGGCGTGGCGACTGGGCCAGATCGTGCCGGGGCTCGAGCAGCGGCTCGATCAGTCGATCGGGTCGATGTCGGGCGGCCAGCGGCAGATCGTGACGCTCCTGATGGCGACGTGGCACCGGCCCGAACTGCTGCTCCTCGACGAGCACACCGCAGCCCTCGACCCTGCCGCCGCCGACCGCGTCGTGCAGGCCACCGCCGGCCTGATCCGCGAGGGGCAGTTGACGGCGCTGATGGTCACCCACTCGCTCGCCCAGGCCGCCTCGCTTGGCGATCGGCTGATCCTCGTGCACCGCGGCCGCATCGAACTCGACGTCGCGGGGCCGGCCAAGCGGCGGCTTACGCCCGACGACCTTGCCGACCGGTTCGATGCCCTGCGGCGTGCCGATCAGCTCGACGATGCCGCCGCCCGCACGCTCGCCGACCTCTATGTCTGA
>JBAXOU010000288.1:0-3557 GCA_037133115.1 Planctomycetota bacterium
TCCGTCATTGGAGCGGCCAGATGCTCGAGGAACCCGCGGTCCGCGAACTCGACGAGTTGATTGCAACCTACGAAGCCGACCGGTCTGCTTGATCGGAGTTTGCTCCCGGCCCCGATTTTGGAGATGCGTGGAGCGATTCGCCCCGCTAGGCCGCGGGCTCGTCATCCGGGATGTGAACGGCGACCATCAGCACCTCGTGGCCCCCGATGATCATCGTCAGGTGACCTTTGCCCTGCGTGTCTTCAAGCAGGCAGATACTCCCCGCCCGGAGGTCGCACTGGTTGCCATCGCTCGTGCGGACCGTCGCCTCTCCGGCCGTCACAAACATCCATTGCCTGGAGGGGGTGCAATGCCAGCCGCCCACCCAGTCTGGTGCGAATCTGAGGAGGCTCCATCCCGTGGCCCGGTTCATGGCGGACACATCGAGCGGCGGTGCCGGCGGGGCAAACTGCTCGGTCTGCACCGTGATGGTCGCCGTTTCAAGGTGCGACTCGCCGGCAGCGTCTGCAAACACGCGGATGTATTCCACAGGGCGTTGCATGGGGCACTGGCTCGTTGAGTCGCGAGAGCTATTGCGGGCAGATCGGAAGCATAGGCGCCCGCGCCACCAAATCGCCGAAAATCGCTCCCGTCCCCGTTTTCGCCAGTCAGCGGTAGTCGGCAGCCGAGACAGGCTCCTGATCGGCTTTGGTGCACAGCGCAGCCAGCACCCGCCAGTCGATCTGGTCGTTCATGAAGACGGCATGGTCGTCGGCAAACAGCATCGTCAACCCGTGATCGTGGCGACTGCGGAAACACGAGGTGTGGGACGGGGAGTTGATCACTTCCGCATTGTGGAGCACGCAGTTCAAGCCGCACGCCCACATGCTCCGCAGAGCGCCGGGATCGGCTTCGGCGACGGGATCCGAAGAAGCCAGTTCGGAATAACGATCGACCGCTTCACCCACGATCAGCGTGTTGCTCAGCCCGTCGGTGATATCGGCCACCCGCGTGGGCAGCGGATGATCGGCGTGGATCGCATACAGGATCCCGCTGACGGCCCAGTTGGGCCGCAGGTCGGCGACACTGCCGCCGCTGGGAATCACCGCCGACCCGATGATGCCCCCGTAATCCTGCTTGCCATCAAAGCTCACCTCGGCATCGGGGCAGAGATAGATCGGCAGCTTGGTTTTGGCCGCCGCAAGATTGCCGGCCTCGTTGTAGGCGAGTTCGTAGTCAATCGACGCTCCCGTCGCGCTCTCCTCCAGGTAGGGCAGGATCAGCGACGACCAGGCGTGAAGTCGCGGCCCTTTGCCGTTTGGACGGTCGAGGGCGTGGTTCCCGGGAGGAAACCACCGCCGAGCAGACTCGTGATTGAGCAGCGCCGTCCCTGCGTTTCGCATGTTGTTGACGCATTGGGTGCGACGGGCCGCCGCTCTCGCCCCCTGGACGGCAGGAATGAGAAGGCCGATCAGCGTCGCGATGATTGCGATCACGACGAGCAGCTCGATCAACGTAAATGCGCTGTAGCGAACGGGCATCGCCGACATGGTGGGGGCCATGCCGCTGTCACCGCACGATGACCGCCGAGGAGAAACATTCGTGTTCATGGAACCCTTGCGATTTCGCGAGACAGAGCGCAGCGGCGAAACGAGTTTCTGGGGCGATCAGAACGATGTCTTCCGTCTTTGGTCCAAACGTGACGCAACCTCAACGATGGCGCAGGAGAGGTCAGTTCGCGGGCCGCCCTGCTCAGCTCGAAGCCTGCCGATACCACCGGATCAGGGCATTGGTGGAACTGTCGTGTTCGAGCTTCGGCTCCGTCGCGGATTCCAGTTCGGGCACGATCCGTTGGGCGAGCACCTTGCCCAGCTCCACGCCCCATTGGTCGAACGGGTTGATGCCCCAGAGGCAGCCCTGCGTGAACACGCTGTGCTCGTAGAGGGCTACGAGGCTCCCGAGCACACGGGGGGTGAGCCGCTCGGCAAGGATCGTGGTGCTCGGCCTGTTTCCCGGAAACGTCTTATGCGGCACGAGCGATTCGGGCACTCCTTCGGCCCGGACCATGTCTGCCGTCTTCCCGAAGGCCAGGGCCTCGGACTGCGCGAAGACGTTTGCCATCAGCAGGTCGTGGTGCCGGCCGAGCGAGTTGGCCGACCGGGCGAAGCCGATGAAGTCGCATGGGATCATCCGCGTGCCTTGATGGATCAGCTGATAGAAGGAGTGCTGGCCGTTGGTGCCGGGTTCGCCCCAGAAGATCGGGCTGGTCTGGTAGTCGTCGATCACCCGGCCGTCGAGCGTCACCCGCTTGCCGTTGGATTCCATGGTGAGCTGCTGGAGGTAGGCCGGAAACCGCTTCAGGTACTGGTCGTAGGGCAGCACGGCGATGGTGTGGGCGCCCAGAAAGGTGGTGTTCCAGACCGCCAGCAGACCGAGCAGCACCGGCAGGTTGCGTTCGAAGGGGGTGGTACGGAAGTGCTCGTCGATCGCATGGAAGCCGGCGAGCATCTCCTCGAACAGCTCGGGCCCGATCGCCAGCATCGTGGCCAGGCCGATCGCCGAGTCCATCGAATAGCGGCCACCAACCCAGTCCCAGAAGCCAAACATGTTCGCCGTATCGATGCCGAAGGCTGACACTTCCGCAGCATTGGTGGAGACGGCGACGAAGTGCCGGGCCACGGCGGCAGGGTCGACGAGTTTTGCCAGCAACCACTCCCGCGCGGAATGCGCGTTGGTCAGGGTCTCCAGCGTCGTGAACGTCTTCGACGAGATCACGAAGAGCGTTTCGGCAGGGTCGAGATCCCGGGTGGCCTCGACGAAGTCGGTGCCATCGACATTGGAGATGAACCGGAACGTCAACTGCCGGTCGGCCACGTGCCGCAGCGCCTCGTACGCCATCACCGGCCCAAGATCAGAGCCGCCGATGCCGACGTTGACGACCGCGCGGATTGGCCGGCCGGTATATCCCTTCCAGGTGCCGCTGCGGATCTGCCGGCAGAATGCCGCCATCCGGCCAAGCACCTCGTGCACGCCGGGCACGACATCATGGCCGTCGCAGAAGATCTTCTCTCCCTGCGGGGCGCGGAGGGCCACGTGGAGCACCGCGCGGTGTTCGGTGGCGTTGATTTTTTCACCGGAGAACATCGCGTCGATCCGCTGCCGTAGGCCGCAGGCTTCTGCCAGCTTGAGGAGCAGCGGCAGCGTTTCGCCGGTGATCCGCTGCTTCGAATAATCGACATGCAGGCCGCAGGTATCGAGCACCAGCCGTTCGCCGCGACTGGCATCGGCCGCGAAGAGATCTCGGAGATGCGTGCCGCCCATCGCGGCGGCGTGCGCGGCGACGTGTTGCCACTGCGGCAAGGCCGCGCGACTGGGGGGCGATTGAGCGGTCATCGGGCTGTTCCTCCGGCAGCGGCTGCCGTCTGCGACTTGGTCTCGATCACCTGGAGCAACTCATGCCAGCTGTTCACGAATGATTCGGCCCCGTCCTTTTGGAGCTTTGCTCCGAGGGCCACGAGGTCGATACCAGCACGGCTGATGGCGAACAGCGTCTGTTCGGCGGTCCCGCCGCCGGCCGA
>JBAXOU010000289.1:0-3534 GCA_037133115.1 Planctomycetota bacterium
CTCTCGCGGCTTAGCGGCCTCGGGCCCGCGGGGCTCGTGCTTGCCAGCCGGCAGGCGGCCGCATCGCGACGCTGGATCGAGCCCTTGCAGATCAAGTGCCGCGACGTTTCCCAGCCGGTCGCCGCGCTCTCGGGAGGCAATCAGCAGAAGGTCGCCGTGGCCCGGCTGCTTCACCACGATGTGGACGTGCTCCTGCTCGACGAGCCGACCCGCGGCATCGACGTCGGCGCGAAGGCCCGGATCTACGCGCTGATCGACGAACTCGCCATGCAGGGCAGGGCGATCCTGCTCGTGAGCAGCCATGTGCCCGAACTGCTCGGGGTGTGCGACCGCGTGGCGGTGATGTGCCGAGGTAGGCTCGGGCCGGCGCGGCCGGTCGACGAGATCGACGAGCACTCGCTCATGCAGGAGGCGATCGGACACGGATGACACTCAGGCTGCGAAGACTCGGGCCCCTCGCGGGCCTCGCGGTGGTCGTGCTGCTCTTCGCCGCGCTGCGGCCGGGGCAGTTCGCCACGTCGGGCAACCTCGAGATCATGCTGCTTCAGACCGCGGTCGTGGCCACGGCGGCGCTCGGCATGACGCTTGTGATCGCCAGCGGCGGCATCGACCTCTCGGTGGGCGCGCAGATCGCGCTGGCCACCGTCACGCTCGCCACGCTCCTCGCCCGGGGCTGGTCGCCGGCCGCGGCCCTGCTGGCCACGGTCGCCGGCGGCGCGGCCTGCGGCTGCCTGATCGGCGGGCTCGTCGCCGGCCTGCGGCTGCCTCCTTTCATCGTCACGCTTGGGATGTGGGGCGGCCTCCGCGGCCTCGCCAAGGGGCTCGCGGGCGAGACGATGGTGGTGGCGCCCACCACCTGGCTCAACGACCTGCTCACCGCGCTGCCCCCGGACCGCCGCTGGCTCCTCGTGCCGCCTGGCGTGTGGCTGACGCTCCTGCTCGCGGTGGCGGTGGCCGTGCTGCTTCAGGCGACGCGGCTCGGCCGCCACATCCTCGCCACGGGCTCCAACGAATCGACCGCCCGGCTCTGCGGGGTGTCGGTCGATCGCACGAAGCTCACGGTCTACGCGCTCGCCTCGGCGCTCGCGGCCGTGGCGGGCATCCTGCAATACGCCTACCTCACGGTGGGCGATCCTACGACGGCCCTCGGGATGGAGCTCGACATCATCGCCGCGGTGGTGATCGGCGGGGCGAGCCTGTCCGGCGGCCGGGGCTCGGTGGCCGGCACGCTCGTGGGGGCGATGATCATGACGGCCGTGGCCAACGGCTGCACGAAGCTCGATCTACCCAACTGGGTGCAGGAGATCGTCACCGGCGTGATCATCGTGTCGGCGGTCGCCCTCGACCGCTTTCGCCGCGACGATGAGTGACCGTGGATTTCAGGAAGCCCAATCGCGTAAGCGATGGGGACCAGACGCATTCCCACCCCTTGGAGACCGTTCATGCGGATCGTGATCCTCGACGGACTGACCACCAACCCGGGCGACGTGTCGTGGGAGCCGCTCGAGCGGCTTGGCTCGCTCACCGTGTTCGACCGCACCGCTCCCGGCGACGTGGTGGCCCGTGCCGCCGACGCCGACGCGATCCTCACCAACAAGGCGATCGTGGGCCGCGAACAGATCGCCGCGCTGCCGCAGCTGAAGTATGTGGGCGTGCTGGCGACGGGCTTCAACATCGTGGACGTGGCTGCGGCCCGCGAGCGAGGCATTCCGGTGTGCAACGTGCCGGAATACAGTACGCCCAACGTGGTGCAGGCCGCTTGGGCGCTGATCCTCGAACTGGCCAACCGCGTGGGCCACCACGACCGTACCGTGCACGAGGGCCACTGGGCCGCCTGCCACGACTTTTGTTACTGGCACGGCGAACTCGTAGAACTCGCCGGCCGCACGCTCGGCATCGTGGGTCATGGGCGGATCGGTCGCGGGGTGGCCACGGTGGGGCGGGCCTTCGGCATGCGAGTGATCCACCACCGGCGGCAGGGGGGCGGCGATCCGGCCTGCGTCGACCTCGACACGCTCTTTCGCGAGAGCGACGTCGTCAGCCTGCACTGCCCGCTCACGCCGGAGACGAAGGGCTTGGTCGATGCGCGGCGGCTGGCGATGATGAAGCCGACGGCGTTTCTCGTGAACACGGCCCGCGGCCCGCTCGTGGACGAGGCGGCGCTCGCCGCGGCCTTGAACGCGGGTCAGCTCGCCGGCGCCGCCGTCGACGTGCTCTCGGTGGAGCCGCCGCCGGCGTCGAACCCGCTGCTCACGGCGAAGAACTGCGTGATCACGCCGCACGTGGCCTGGGCGACGCGCGACGCACGCCGGCGATTGATCGACGTGACAGCGGCAAACCTCGCCGCGTTTGCCGTGGGCCAGCCGCAGAATGTTGTGAACGCGTAGTCGCGGTTTTTCGGTCGCAAACGTTTGCTCCCCGTAGCACAGGTTGGCAACCTGTGCCGCGGCGGCGCGGGGCGTGCTTCATGAGCAGGTTGCCAACCTGCTCTACTGCGGAAGTAGCACAGGTTGTCAACCTGTGCCGCGGCGGCGCGGGGCGTGGATTATGAGCAGGTTGCCAACCTGCTCTACGAGAGAAGTAGCACAGGTTGGTAACCTGTGCCGCAGTGGCGCCTGTCGTGGCTCATGAGCAGGTTGCCAACCTGCTCTACGGGGTGGCGTCCGGCACCGGCTCGGTCGTCGTCTTGCCGCGGCGAGTGGCCTGGACGGCGATCTCGCCGCCGATTGGCACCTCGTGCTCGCCCGACACGAGTGCCGCGGTCATGGCGAGCGGCACGGCGTCGCCGTCGTCGGCGAGGTCGCCCTGGAGCAGGAGGCTGTCGAGATACGGCTTCACGGCGCCGCGGAGCGTCTTGTCGGTGGCGGGCCGCGAGGTGTCGCCGATGAAGTTTCGTAGCTGCGCCCCCGCGATCACGTATCGCGACCGCCGGGCGTCGAAGAAGGGATCGTCGAAGGCGAAGGTCGCGGCCGTCGCGCCGCTGGAGGTATCGCGCAGCAAGAGCCGTAGCGCGGCCTTCGGCGGTGGGATAAACGCTTCGGGCACGGCGATCTCGATCGCGTCGCACGTCGACGAGAAAAACTCGTCCACCTTCGCTGCCTCCGTCTTTGCGCCGGTCGCCTTGGTGACCGTGAACGTGAGGCCGATCGTGCAGGACGAGGCAAACGCAAGGTTGCATGCACCGGCGTCGGTTCGCGGCGCCACCGGCACGAGCAGGCTGCCCGTGACGCCGTAGGGCGTCGCCAGGTGCACCTCCACCGCCTCGCGGCGGTTGCAGTCGCTCTCGCAGGCGTCAATCGCTGGATCGCCGCACGTCGCGCACGCACCGGGGAGCGATGGTGCAGTGGCGGGCTCGGGCAGCGGCTCGGCGGCCGACGCGAGCACGAGCCCGCGGGTGGCCGAGCGGGCCGTGGAGACGTTCGGCGGTAACCAAGGCACGGTCGCCGCCCCGGACGGGATGTCTACCTGAATGATCTCGCGGGAAAGCAGTCGGAACCGCGCGGGCCGGCCGCCTGCGATCACACGGGTGTCGTG
>JBAXOU010000290.1:0-3507 GCA_037133115.1 Planctomycetota bacterium
TATGACGCGTCAGCCGGACGGAGATCGGGTACAACCACACGCGTGGCACATGACGCCCGCCGGCCAGCCAGGCGGTTGCTTGGCCTGGCTGAAACACTCGACGCTCACCGCGGGTTCGCCGATGTGATCGCCGCCCTTCGCGAAGGACACGGCGGGACGATCGGCGGAACCTGGGGATCGGCGTCTGCGCTCGCGGTGGCGGCCGTGGCGAGGGCCCGGGCCTCCGAGGCCGGCACACTCGTCGTCGTCCTGCCACACGCGGCGGAGGCCGACGACTTCGTCGATGACGTGGCCCTGTTCAGCGATCTGCCGGCCCTGCTTCTCCCGGCGGTCGAGAGCCTCGGCGAAGACGATGGCCCGACGGACGACCCCGCCGATGCCGAACGGCTCGCCGTCGTCAAACGGCTCACCACTCCCGACGGTCCAAGACCACCGCTCGTGGTGACCAGCATCCAGGCACTTCTCTCACCGCTCGCCGACCCACGGGAGATCGAGGCCGGTACCCGTCGACTCGCCTTGGGTGGCCGACTCGACCCGGAAGAGCTCGCCGACTGGCTTGGCGCCCGTGGCTGGCGACTGGTCGATGCGATCGACACACCGGGCACGTTCGCCCGCCGTGGTGGCATCGTCGATCTGTTCGCCGCCGACTGGGACAGGCCCGTTCGCATCGAGTTGTTTGGCGATGAGATCGAGTCGCTTCGCACGTTCGACACGGTCACCCAACGGAGCGTGGCGAGCGTCGACCACGTCGATCTGACCGCGCTGGCGGTGGCCTCCGGCACGAGGCACACGCATCTGGCCGACCTGCTCCCTCCCGGGTCGGTCTGGGTGATCGTTGAGCCGGCCGAGGTGACCGAGGAGGCCAAGCGATTGCACGACCGGCTCGGTGTCGCGGCGGGCCTCTTCGACCCGGAGGATCTCTTCGCCCGGATGCACCGGCTGCCCTCCGTGGCCCTCTCCGCAATCGCCACCACGAGCCTCGACGCCTCGGCCACACTCGCCGTGGAGAGCGTGGAGCGATTCACCGGGGTGCTCGACCGGGTGAAGGAGGAACTCGAGACGGTCGGCAAGGATCAGGAGGTCTGGGTGGTCGCTCCGTCCGACGCTGAAGAGAAAAGGCTCGGAGAACTCCTCGCCGACTCGGCGCCCGCCCGCGGGAAGCGGCTCCACTTCGCCCGTGGCCACCTGTCGGCGGGCTTTCGGCTCGTGCCGGAGAAGCTCGTGATCGTCTCGAGCGGCGAACTCTTCCGCCGGGAGGATGCGGTCCGCCGACCTGCGAAGCAGCGACTCACTCGGGCGATCGACACCTTTCTCGATCTTCACGAGGGCGACTACGTCGTCCACGTCTCGCACGGAATCGGCCGCTACAAGGGGCTCAAGCTCCTGGAGAAGCACGGGCGGACCGAGGAGTTTCTCGACATCGAGTTTGCCGAGAGCACGCGGATCTACGTGCCGGCCTCGTGCATCGAGCTCGTTCAGAAATACGTCGGCGGTACAAAGCTCGCGCCGAAGCTCGCCAAGATCGGTGGCACCAGCTGGGAGAAGCAGAAGCAGGCGGTGCAGAAGGCGGTGGCCGACATGGCCGCCGACATGATTCGCCTCCAGGCGATGCGGGAGAGCCGGCCCGGCATGCCCTTCCCGCCCGACACGCCCTGGCAACGGCAGTTCGAGGAGTCGTTTCCCTTCGACGAGACGCCCGACCAACTCACGGCGATGGAGGCGATTCGTGATGACATGCAGCGGCCGCGACCGATGGACCGGCTGCTCTGCGGTGACGTCGGCTACGGCAAGACCGAACTGGCCATGCGCGCCGCCTTCAAGGCGGCGGAGTCCGGGGCTCAGGTGGCCGTCCTCGTGCCGACCACGGTGCTGGCCGAGCAGCACCGCCGCACCTTCACCGCGCGGTTCGCGGAGTTTCCGTTCACCGTCCGCTGCCTCTCGCGGCTCACCCCCCTCGCTGAAGAGCGTGACACGCTCGAGGGCCTGGCCCGTAAGAGCGTTGACATCGTGATCGGCACCCATCGCCTCGCCCAGGCCGACATCCACTTCGCCAACCTCGGCCTCGTGATCGTCGACGAGGAGCAGCGGTTCGGCGTCGACGTGAAAGAGCGGCTCAAGGCCCTGCGGGCGAGCGTCGACGTGCTCACGATGACGGCCACGCCGATCCCACGAACGCTCCACATGTCGATGCTCGGCATCCGCGACATCTCGAACCTGACCACGCCCCCCACCAATCGGATGGCGGTGGAGACCCGCGTGGCTCGCTGGGACACGGGGCTCGTCCGAAACGCGATCGAGCGGGAGCTCTCGCGCGGCGGCCAGGTGTTCTTCGTGCACAACCGGATCCACGACATCCATAAGGTGTCGCACCGCATCCAGCAGATCGTGCCTGAAGCCACGATCGCGATCGTCCACGGCCGGCTCTCAGAAACGGAACTCGAGGAGCAGATGGTCGCCTTCGTGGCCGGCCGGGCCGACATCCTCCTCGCCACCACGATCATCGAGAGCGGCCTCGACATCCCCAACGCCAACACGATCTTCATCGACGAGGCCGACACCTACGGCCTCGCCGACCTCCACCAGCTCCGCGGCCGTGTGGGCCGCTCGCACCATCGCGCCTGGTGCTACCTGCTCGTGGACGAGACGGCACGGCTTACGTCCACCGCGGCGAAACGGCTCCGGGCGATCCAGGAGTTTTCCAGCATGGGGGCCGGCTTCTCGCTGGCCATGCGCGACCTCGAGATCCGCGGCGCAGGCAACCTCCTCGGCACGCAGCAGAGCGGCCACATCGCCACGGTCGGCTACGAACTCTACTGCCGGCTCCTGGAGCAGGCGGTCCGGGGGATGAAGGCTCTGCCGCCTGCGGAACCGCCGCCGGTGAACGTCGACCTGCCGGGCGAGGCGTGGCTGCCGCGCGACTACATCCCCGACCTCCGCGCGAAGATCGACGTCTACCGCCGGCTGTCGCGGGCCACGGCCGAGAGCCAGATCGACGAACTCGCCACCGAACTCGCCGACCGCTTCGGCCCGGTTCCCGTCGAGGCCCGGCGGCTGCTCGAGTTCACGCGGCTCAAAACCCTCGCCGTGGGCCTCGGCATCGACTCGATCACGCGGCACCCGGGCCTGGTGGTGATCGGCCACCACGACCGCGCCGCCATGGAGAAGCTTCGCATCGCCGCCGGAACCCGCGGCGGAACCGTGCGAATCGTGGATCAGAAGACGGTCGTGATGCCGGTGCACGAATCGACGGCCGCCGATCCCGACCGGCTGCTCGCCGCGGTCCGCACGCTCCTCAAGCCACAAGCGCCGCAGCGTCGGCCGACGAAGCCCGCAGCCAAATCGTGACGCCACACCCCACCCCCTCGCTCCCGCTCGGGGCTTTCTGAAATCGCCATCGCGGCACCGAACCGTGTCGAGGCGGACAGGCACAGGTTGACAACCTGTGCTACGAAGGCAGAACTCAGCGAGGGGCAACCCCGAGCCGCCATGCTGGACAGACACAGGTTG
>JBAXOU010000291.1:0-3505 GCA_037133115.1 Planctomycetota bacterium
GCGTCCGGCGGTGCTTCACCGCAGGTCGCCAACCTGCGGCTACGTTCGGCAGTGCGAGGGCCGGGCCCTTCGTAGGTGCAGGTTGGTAACCTGCACCTGGATTGGCGTCCGGCGGTGTTTCGCCGCAGGTTGCCAACCTACGGCTACTGAGCAATTGCGATCTACGAGATCAGCTGCTTCATCTCGCGGACGGCTTGCGTGAGCCCGACGAACACGGCGCGGGCCACGATCGAGTGGCCGATGTTGAGCTCGCCCATGCCCTCGATCCGGGCCACTGGCAGCACGTTGCGATAGGTGAGCCCGTGGCCGGCGTTGAGTTCGAGGCCGGCCTGCCGCACCATCACTCCTGCCCGGACGAGCTTCACGAGTTCGTCATGCCGGTCGCCGTCTGTCGTTGCGTTGGCGTAGCAGCCGGTGTGGAGCTCCGCAGCCGCGGCCCCGAGGTCGACCGAGGCGTCGATCTGCTGTGCACACGGGTCGATGAACATCGACACCGCGATGCCGGCGGCTTTGAGCCGCCGCACCGCCTCGGCCGTCGCCTCACGATGGGCGACGATGTCGAGGCCTCCCTCGGTGGTCACCTCCTCCCGCTTTTCGGGCACGAGCGTCACCTGGCAGGGCTTCACGCGGCAGGCGATGTCGATCATCGTCGGCGAAATGGCACATTCCAGGTTGAGCTTCACCTGCACCGTCTGCCGCAGGACGTCCACGTCGCGGTCCTGGATGTGGCGGCGATCCTCGCGGAGGTGCACCGTGATGGCGTCGGCGCCGCCGAGTTCGGCGAGCGCCGCCGCCCATACGGGATCGGGCTCCACCGTCCGGCGGGCCTGCCGGACGGTGGCGACGTGATCGATGTTGACTCCGAGAGTAGCCATGCGGGGATCAGCCTCACCGCCGGCTACTCTTTTTTCAAGAGCACGACGGCATTGCCGCGGGCCGTCCGCACGCCGAGCACCACGCCGTCGGCCGCCGACTCGTTGGCGAGCGCCTGCTCAAACTCCGCGATGCTCGTCACGGGCGTCTTGCCCACCTTGCGGATCAGCACGCCCGGGCCGAGGCCCACGGCTGCCGCCACCCCATCGGCGTCGACGCGGTCGATCACCACGCCGTCGAAGTCGGCGTAGGCATCCTCGGCCATCGAGCCCTTGTCGCGCACCTCGAGGCCAAACTCCTCCGAGTAGTACGTCTCGGCGCCGCTCTCGGCCTCCGGCTTCATCTGTCGGCCGCCCTTCGCGAGATCCGAGGGGAGCGGCTTGACCGTGATGGTGAGCGTCTCCTGATCGCCGTCGCGAAACACGGTGAGCGTGTGGGGCTTGCCGAGCGCCGACCGCTCGACGATCTCCTGAAGCGACCGCGTGGTCTTCACGGGCTGGCCGTCGAAGGCGGTGATCACGTCGAGTTCCTGCACGCCGGCGGCCGCCGCTGGCGAACCGGGAACAACGTCGTTCACGAGCACGCCGTTGCGGTCCTTCACGCCGAGCTTCGTGGCCATCCGGGCATCGAGCGGCCCCATCTGCACGCCGATGTAGGCCCGCTCCACCTTCCCCTTGGCGATCAACTGGTCGGTCACCCAGCGGGCGAGGTTGGCCGGGATCGCGAAGCCGATCCCCTGGTAGCCGCCGCTGTTGGAGGCGATGGCGGTGTTGATGCCCACCACCTCGCCCTCGAGGTTGATCAGCGGGCCGCCCGAGTTGCCGGGATTGATCGCGGCGTCGGTCTGAAGGAACTGGGCGCGGCGGATGCCGCCGAGCTCGCGGCCCTTGCCGCTGATGATGCCGGCGCTGACGGTGGTCTCCAACTCGAACGGATTACCGATCGCGATCACCCAGTCGCCGATCTCGAGCGTGTCGGAGTTGCCGAGCTTCGCGGTGGGCAGGTCCTTGGCGTCGGCGAGTTTGACCACGGCGAGGTCGCTCTCGGGATCGGTCTCGATCGTGGCGGCCTTGAACTCTCGGCCGTCGGAGAGTTCGACGGTGACCTCGTCGGCCCCCTCGACCACATGGTTGTTGGTGATCACCACGCCTGACGCGTCGACGATCACGCCCGAGCCCACGCCGGAGCGGCCGGGCATCTGGCCCCCTTCTGGCATGTTGAACTCGAAGCCCTCGGGAAGCCCTTCGGGAAACATGCCCTCGAACGGCGTACCCTTGAGTGGATTCTCGCCCCGTTGCCGTTGCGGACCGCGGCCGGTGGCCTTCTTCGGCTTCGCCTGGCTGCGGACGACGACCACCGCCGGGGTGGCGGCCTCAGCCGCCCGACGGAAGGCCTTGGAGAGGGCGTTGGCGTGGACGAGGTCGTCGGCGGCCGCCTCGGCACGCACGGCCATGGGCGCGAGCGCCGCGACGATGGCGGCCGCCCCCACGGCAGCGGCGCAGAACACGCAGGCTGCAGGCCTGTGGACGCCGCGGCGGGGAGACCGGGAGGTGCTGGTGGAGCGGAAGAGCAGGGTGGTCATTGGGAAAACTCCTGTCGTGGACGAACAAAGCACGAAAAGTGTAGGCCCGAGACGCGCAAACGGCACCGGCCGGCCCGGGGGCCGGCGGTGCTCGCTGAAACGCGGTTCCCACCTGTACGCACGCTGGTGGAGCGTTGTTCGGTGCGGTTTCCCGAGCCGGTTTCATCCGCTGCCACCGCGCCCGCGTCCCGCGTTGACACTCCCCCGAAATCCCCGATATTTCCCTGGGTACGGATCACGGGAGTATTCATGGCCGGGCACCAACAGCGGGCAGAGGCCGAGTGCGGGATCGACGTGGCCGAGTGCCAGCGGCGGCTCGGCTACGAGTTTCGCAACCCGGCGCTGCTCATTTCCGCCCTCACCCATGCCTCGGGCGCCCTGCACCGGCTGGCCTCGAACGAGCGGCTCGAGTTTCTTGGCGATGCGATCCTCGGGTTTCTCGTCTGCGAGCGGCTCTATCGGACGTTCCCCGACTCGCTCGAGGGCGACCTGACGCGCATCAAGTCGGTGGTCGTCAGCCGTGAGACCTGCAGCCGGATCAGCGATCAGCTCCAACTGGTCGACTTCCTGATCGTGGGGAAGGGCCTCTCCACGCCCAGCCGCGCGGTTCCCTCGTCGGTCCTCTCAGACCTCTTCGAGTCGCTCGTCGCCGCCATCTATCTGGACGGCGGGATGGACGCCGTTCGCCCGCTCGTGGAGCGGATGCTCGTGCCCGAGATCGAGAAGGTGGTGAGCGGCGAGATGGGCTCGAACCACAAGTCTCTTCTCCAGCAGTGGGCTCAGCGGGATTTCGGCATCACGCCCACCTACGAGGTGCTCGAAGAGGTTGGCCCTGACCACAGCAAGAGCTTCCACGTGTCGGCCCAGATTGGCGGGCGGCGGTATTCCCCGGCCTGGGGCCGCAACAAAAAGGAGGCGGAGCAGCGCGCCGCCTCCAACGCCCTGGTCGAACTCCGCTCGGATCCCCGCGGCACTCAAGGCGACTGATACGGATCGTCCAAGAGCCTCGCGCGGCCGCCGTCCAAGCCCAACGCCGTGAGGCGTGGGGCG
>JBAXOU010000292.1:0-3491 GCA_037133115.1 Planctomycetota bacterium
TTGAGGGTCGAAGTCTTCACTCCATTTGTGCGGCCCTGTCGATGCGCTTGAGCCGCCGAGGAAGCGTGAGTCCGCGCCTTTGGAGCAGCGTTTTTTGTTCCGCCTCTGGTTCGGTGACGTGCCGTAATCGAACCGTCGTGCGGACACCCTCCGCCGATTCGGCCGGCAGAACGATGTCGCCGCTTTTCATCTTGGCGATCTCGTACAGCAGGGTGCGTGGCGCTTCACCCAAGCCGGCGCCCTTCATCCAGCCGGCGAGCGTCTTCCACATCGCGTAGGCAAGGAAGCAGATGAGCACGTGTGACCGCACGCGGTCTTCCTTCTGGTGCCAGACAGGCCGGATCGCCAGTTCGTCTTTCGCAATCCGGAAGGCCCATTCCGCCTCGGTCAGCTGGATGTATCGCCGCCAGAGCGTCGCCGGATCGACACCGGTGAGATTCGTCCGCAGCAGGTAGCAGCCGTCGACGAGCTGCGACCACTCGTGGAATGCCCCGTTACGGACCCAGCGGATCTCGATCTGCTGCCTGCCCACGGGCTTCGGCAGCTTCTTGATCGTGATGTCGAAGGCGCGGGAAGCCCGCCAGAAGCGTTCTTTGAGTCGCCCCAGTCGCTCGCTAGCCAGCGTCTCGTCGCGGAGCCTGCCCGACTCAGCAGCGGTCCTGAGCTTCACGAGCCCCGTCTCCATGTGGGCGATGAACTTTTCGTGCATCGCGAGTTCCTTGGCGCGGCGATCCACACTCCTGGCCAGTAGGAACGTCTCCTGCCCGTCTGGGCTCGGCACGAGCTTTACGTCGACGCCCTCCTGGGCTACGACCCAGTTCTGCTCGGCAAGCTCCCGTTCGAAGGCCCGCAGCCTCGACTTGGGCGTGCCGACGATGTACTTCGCGCCACGCTCCCGCAGGAACTCGAGGTTGTCGTTGCTCACCATGCCCCGGTCCATGACCCAGACACGGTTGAGCGACCCATGCTTACGTTCCAGCAATTCAACAACGCTCTTCACGGTCAGGGAATCGTGCATGTTGCCGGCGAAGACCTCGTAGCCCAGCGGGAAGCCCTCCTCGGTGACGACCAGGCCAATGCAGATCTGCGGCCGATCGCCTCGGGAGTCACGTGAATAGCCACGCTTGGCGATCTCGCAGTTCTCGACGTCGCCCGCGAAGTAGGTGCTCGTGACGTCGTAGAGCAGCAGATCGCACTTGAGCTCGAAGAGTTCGCCGAACCGATGCTTGAGGTGCGATTCGATCGCCTCCTTGTGCAGCAGGAGCCGGTCGAGCGCTGCATAGAGCCGATCGGTATGCACCTTCTCGGGTGCCACGCCGATGAGTTCCTCCAGCGCCGTGCGTCGGTACCATTTCTCCTCGATGTGCAGTTCGCTCGACGGCTCGTAGAACCGGGCGATCGAAAGAATCACCGCCATCGTGGCCCACGGCACGTCCTCCCGGCCTTCTGGCATCAGCTTCGCCAGCAGTCCATCCAGGCCAAGCATCCGCCACAGGCCCCATGCCAGCCAGACGTCGCCAAAATCCCGTAACCGCTCCAGTCGCACGTCCTTGAGACGGACCTTTACCGGCTCTTCGCCGCCCACGTCCGCAATGTTCGGAGGATCAAAGAGTGTCCGCTGTGGACGACGCGCGGCGTCATCACCTTCGAGATGCGCGCCGAGCTTGGCCCAGCCGTCCCGCTCGCTCGGCGCGAGGTCGCCGAGATACGCAACGACTCGCTGCCGCGATCCGCGGGCCGTGCGATACGACTCGACAAGCGCCCAATACGTGTGTCGCTTGCCGCTCTTTCGTCGCTCGCATCGTCGCAGGAACATCGAAGCACTCCGTCGCTCGGATGCTTCGAAGATCGCAGACGTGAGGACAAAAACTCAAGAACAAGGTCTTCACTACAACGCCATTCCGGGAACGGTGCGTTATCGCTTCAGCACTTACGATCAATCAATGGCCCAAAAATCCGGAAAACGGTCTCGAAGTGCGTAACTTGGGATAGAGCCGGTACATCTGCCGGTCCGGCTGGCACGAGTAGTCGAGCACGCCGCCCGTCTCGATCCTTCCCTCCCCGCACGGCCGAGCATCACCATCGGCAATTGGTCGTTGTCGTGGTTGGCTCCGGCCATCATGCTCGAGCACTTCAGCACCATCGAGTTGTCGAGGGCCGTCCGCTCCCCTTCCTGGATCGCGTCGAGCCGCCAGGCCGCCACGTCGCGAACGCTGTCGAGGTATTCGTCGAGCTTCCGGCGGCCGGCCACGCTGATCCGGCGGCGCTACCCGCAAGCTGCGGCGGTTGGCCAGCAGCTGCGGACAGGACCGGCGGGTTCGCGGGACCGTTCCGGCCCGCACGCAGTCGTCTGCGTTCAGTTGGCTTCACGGCCCGGGCGGCGGCTCGACCGGCTTGCCGACGACGACCGGCTTGGGCGGGGCGCCGGCCGGGGCGGGCTCGCGGACCAGCGTGGTCACGGCCATCACGGGCAGCCGGGCCCCCGGATCGGCGGAGCCGTAGAACCGGAAGCAGCCGAGCGACATGGGGCCGGTATTGAACGCCAGTTTGACTCCGAGTTCCTCCGTCGCCGGCTGATCCTCGCGGAAGTGCAGGACCGCGACGTTCGGCATGCCTTGCGCTCCGCCCCAGTGGGGATAGCTATTGGGAACCGGAATTCGCTGTACCGGGGCGAGCGGCCCGAATCCCGGGGGATGGCGCGGATGACTGTAGCCCGCCACGGCCTCCAGCGATGCTCCGGCGGCGTCGGGATCGCCGACCGACACGGTCAGCCCGGTGACGTCGAACAGGCCGTGGTTGTGCCCCCGGCCCGGACCCAGGTGCGGCGGCGTGAGCGTCGGGTCGAGCAGGGCGTCCATCCGCAGGGCGCGGATACTCCCATGGGAGCTCTTGAGCTGGATCGTGTAGGCGTCTTCGTTCGGCGCCGGCATGCTCGCGAGGATGGCCCCGTCCTCGCGGCGCTGAAACGTCGTGCCACCGCTCGACTCCACCTGCACGGCCTCCAGCGGAAACCACCCCTCGTCGAGCGGCCCGGCGAGGCCGAGCCCGTGCCACTGCACCTGCTGGCCGACGGGCGCGACGATCTCCACAGTGAGCGGCCCCTCCGGTCGTCCCTCGAGTGGCAGCACGAACGGGACCGCGGTCTCGCCATCCCGGCCCGGGGGCACCAGTTCCCACTCCCAGCCATCGATGCGGAGCATGAGCGGCCCGGTCGCCGGGCCATGGCCGCTGACGGCGATTACAAGCGTGCGATCCTGCGGTCGGACCGACTGCCAGGTGCGGGTCAGCCGCAGCGGCCCCCCCTCGGCGACGCTCACCGTGGCCCAGCCGGCGCGATGGTAGCCCAGGACCGGATCGATCAGGGAGACGAGCCGCACGCGGCCGGGCGGATCGGCCGCCACGGTCCATCCCGTCCAGGCCGGCACCATGAATGCCAGCCGCGCGGCGGTCCGCACCGGCACGGCAGTCGGATCGAAGAGGACCAGCGGCTC
>JBAXOU010000293.1:0-3489 GCA_037133115.1 Planctomycetota bacterium
GCCCGCGGCTCCCGCAAGGCGACCCGCCGTCGCCGAGAACTGGGGCTGAAGATCGAGTCGCTCGAGCCGCGGCTGGCGCTGGCGACAGGCCTGCTCAGCACGCTCGTATCGGTGGTGCGGGGCGACAACAGCCATAGCCTGCTGGCTCCCGGGGCGACGGCAGGGGTCACCGAGGGCAGCGAACTCGCCGCGAGCGTCCGGCTGACGCGGAGGCCCGACAGCGCGATCACCGTGACGTTCAAGAGCCCCTCGCCGCTCGAAGTGGGCGTGCCCTCCACGCCGTTGCGCTTCACGCGGGCCAACTGGAATCAGCCGCAGTCGGTGTCTTTCGCCTCGTTTCAGGACGGCAGCCGTGACGGAGACCAGCTCGTGCCCGTGAGCATGACTGCGGCGGTCGCCAAAAATCCTCGGGCACAGGCGAGCAAGAATATCTGGGTTGAGTCGCTCGACTCCGGCGTGATCACGCCGCAGTCGCCGGCCACCGACACGTACAAGGGGTCGATCGTCGGCGGCAGTGGCAGCGGGAGCATGACGGGCACGTACGACGGCGTCCTCGAGCGCGGCACGCTGGCGCTTCAGGTGACGTTGCCTGAGTTGGTCAATTTCCGCAACCGGACGATCACGGTGGACTACTCGGTCGGGGCTGACAATCGCATCCAACTCGAGCGGGTCGTGGGAGTTGCCGCCAGCCAATTCCGCCTCGATGCGACCTACCGCGACTTCGGTGCCGACCGTGGACTTTTCGGCACGTTCACGGTGCTGCAGCCGCAGTTCGGCCGGTCGACCACCGCGACGCTGACGGCGGCCGCCGTGCCCGAGGCGGTGCAAAACCTCGCCGCCGCGGCCACCGGCGTCGGCAGCCTCCTGCTTTCGTGGAATCCGCCGGCGGATGGCGCTACGAGTTACACCGTCTTGATGAACGCCATCTCGATCAACAAAGACTCGTTAACCACGACCTCGACGACGACCTCCTCGACGGCGGCCACGAGCATGTCGTTCACGGGCTTGAGCGCGACGAGCCAATACACCTTCACCGTGACCCCCAACACGGCCGGCGGCGCCGGGCCGGTGGCCACGACGTCCTTTCAGGCAGCGGCGTTGATACAACTCGGCAAGAACGTTCAATCCTCCGGCATCACGACCGGCCCGGATGGTTCCCTCTGGGTCGCCAACTACGGGAGCAGCACGATCCAGCAGATCGTGAACGTCAATAACGCATGGGTGGCCCAGTCGCCAATCCCCGTCGGCCCGCACCCACAAATGATCGCCATCGCCACGGATGGCTCGATCTGGGTCACACTCGGCGGTAACATAACCTATGAGTCGGTCGGCCTTTACACTTACGTCCACGTGACCGGCAGTGCGGTGCAGCAGATCGTCAACGCCAATGGCGTATGGACGGCACAGCCTTCGATCGCGCTCGGATTCACCGGCCCCAATGGCGAAGTCGCGCCCTATGCGATCACCGCAGGCCTCGACGGATCGGTCTGGGTCGCTTCAGGCTTTTCAGAGAACAACAACAGCGCGCTCCGGCAGATCATGAACACGAGCGGCACGTGGACAGCGCAGCCGCCGATAGCACTCCCTCAGCAGGCGTATGCGCTGACCACCAGTTCGGACGGATCGATATGGGCCTCATCGATCGGCCAATGGGGAATGGAAACATGGAAGATTTTTTCCCCTTTTCTCTTTACGGGGCCAATTGGCACTATTCAAGTTCCCTCGCTCGCTTTCGGTACCACGGTCCAGCAGATCTCGAGCGTCAATGGGGTGTGGACGCCCCAGTCGGCGATCACCGTCGGCAAACTGCCTTTTGGGCTCGCTCCCGGCACCGATGGATCGGTCTGGGTTGCGAACAACCAAAGCAACACCGTCCAGCAGGTCACGAACTCCAACGGCACGTCCACGGCCAAGTCGGCGATCGCCGTCGGCTCGGGTCCCAGCTGGCTGGCCGCCCGCCCGGACGGCATCTGGGTGATCAACGAGATGAGCAACACGATCCAGCCGATCGTGCGGAACGGGGGAACCTGGGCCGCCCAGTCGGCGATCAGCCTCATCGGCACGGGTAAAAGCGCCGTGGGACTCACCTCCGGCAAGGACGGCTCGGCGTGGGTGACGAGCTACCGTACGTTGCCGAAGACATCGGGGCAGACAAACACCGCGAGTTTTGTTCAGCAGGTGTGCATCGCCCCGTCCGCGCCGCAGAATCTCTCCGCGACCGCCGGTCCCGCCCCGGGCACGACGACGCTGAACTGGAAGGCGCCATCCAACAATGGCTCGCCGATCATCTCCTACACCGCTACGGTGTTCCAGGGAACCACCAGTCAGACGATCACGACCACGTCGCCATCGTGTACGTTCAGCGGCCTCGCGGCGGGTCAGTCGACCTACTTCACCGTAACGGCCACCACTTTCGTCGGCACGAGCCCCGCGGGGTCGCTGCTGCTCGGGGCTGATGGCAATCCGGTCGATATCGGGAACAAGGTCGTCGGCATCGCCGCTGACGGGGTTGCGTTCTCCGGCGGCGGCTTCGACGGCAACGGATACGCCTACTCCTGGCAGGCGCTCGGATCCTCGCCGACGCTGGCCTGGAACGGCGTGACCTTCCAGCTTGGCGGCCCCGGCCAGCCCGACTGCGTTCCTGGGCTGGGCCAGACAATCGCCGTGCCGCAGGGCGCCTACACGCAGCTCAATCTCGCCGGGGCGGCGGTGAACGGCTCGCAGCAGAACCAGCAGATCAAGCTCACCTTCACCGACGGCTCGACCGTCACGTGGACGCAGTCGTTCAGCGACTGGGGCAGCCCGCAGAATTACGGCCACGAGGCGATCATCGCCACGCAGAACTACCGTGACACAGCCTCTGGTGGCTCGCAGCAGTTCACGAACCGCGTTTACGGTTACAGCTACACGATGCCCGCCGGCAAGACGCTCGCCAGCATCACACTGCCGAACAACAGTAATGTCCGCCTGCTCGACCTCCAGATGACGAACTCGACGGCGGTGAATCTGTCGGGCTCGTACAACCAGTGGGGCATCGCCAATGGCAGCACCCAAGTGGCCAACCAAAAGGGCTTCGACGGTCAGGGGAATTACTACTACTCGGGGAATCTGCAGTCGACGATCGCCTGGAGCGGGGCGACGTTCTCCTTCGGTCCGGTGCCGAACTCGAGCAGCGGCCAAAACAACTTCGTCAAGGGGACGGGGCAGCAGATCGGCATGCCCAACAGTCCTTTCGGCTGGCTCTACCTCGCCGGTGCGGGGTCGAACGGCAATCAGGCGAACCAACAACTGACGCTCCGCTTCTCCGACGGCTCGACGGCGATCTGGACGCAATCGTTCAGCGACTGGTGCAGCCCGCAGAACAACGTCGGCGAAACGATCATCCAGACGCAACCCCAGCGCGTGAACCAGGTGGGCAACGCCGTCAGCCTGACGAACTACGTCTACGGCTACGCCTACCAGGTTCCTGCGGGCAAGACGCTCGTGTCC
>JBAXOU010000294.1:0-3483 GCA_037133115.1 Planctomycetota bacterium
CGTTCACTTCGCGCCGAACTTGTAGGCGGCGTTCTTGGGGTCGAAGTCGGCGTCCGTGAAGCCATTGTTGATCTTCACGTTCATGTAGGTGTACTCCTCCATGAGCACCGGTTGGCCGCCCGCTTCCTGAGGCCAGTCGTAGGCCTCGTAGCGAACCGGGATCAGGTATTCGTCGTCGATGAACACCCTCGCGAGATGGAAGCGGAAGTTCCGCCGCGGCACCGGGTGCACCACCTGCACGCAGGTGCAGACGCGGCCGTTGACCTTGGCGTTGGGATAGAAGTTCACCTCGCACTCACCGAACTGCTTGTCGTGCTCGGCCACCTCGACGAGCCGCTTGGCCAGGTTTTCGACGCCGATCTCGGTGACGGCGTAGCGGTTGCCCTGCATCGCCAGCGCCCCGTTGGGCTTGAGCGACACCGTGCCCACCATCGCCCGCACGCCGCTGCCTGCATGAGCGAGCATATTGCCGTCGTTCTGTCCCTCGACCCAGATCACCTCCTGGCCCTTCACGTCATCGGGTGCCAGAAAGTAGAGGTAGACGCTGAACGGCTCGTGGCGGACCTTGGCGAACATGTACTCGTGATCCTTGAGCTTGCCGTCGATGCGCTCCCGCTTGACGACGGTGCACGAGTAGTCCTTCATCGTGGTGCGGAGCTGCGCGAGGCCCTTCTGGGCCAGTTCGAGCGCGGGCTGCAGTGGGTGGGCGCCACCGCCGGCCACCGCCTGGGCGTCGGCCGCACCGATGTTGCCCTTGGCGACGTCACCATTGGGGACGAGGCCGGTCCCCAACTCCTGGGCAGACGCCACCGCGGTCAGCAGAACCGCTGCCGCCATGCTGCGGATCGTGGCCACCTGAAACACACCCATCCATGCACTGCGGACCATCGATCCCTCCATGGATCTGCTGAAGAAAGAGCATTCCCCTTCGACGTCATCGACTGGGGAGGGGGGGAGTCTACAGGTGCTTCCCGCGTGGCTGCTATGGCAGTTCCAACCCCGAAAGGCCGCATTTCCTGCCGGAAAGCGGGCATCCTTGTCGGCCGGGCGTTCGCGAACGATGCTCATTTTCCAGTCTCCCGCCCTCGCATTCACGCTCCGATGGCCTCCATCAGTCTGTTTTCACCCGCAGAATCGCTCCAGGTGGCCTGCGTCGAGTCGCAGCCCTTCGGCGAGAACACCTACGTCGTGTCGCGGGCCGGCGACCACCGCTGCCTCGTCATCGACCCGGGTTTCGAGCCCCAGGCGATCATCGAATGGCTCGACTCGCACGGTCTCGAGCCGGAGGCGATCCTCTTGACCCACGGCCACTCCGACCACATCGCCGGCAACGCCGCCCTCCGGGATCGCTGGCCGTCGCTACCGATCATCATTGGCAGGCACGACGCCGCGAAGCTCACGAACCCCGCCGGCAATCTCTCGGCTGCGTTCGGGATGAATCTCGTCAGCCCGCCGGCCGACCGGTTGCTCGACCACGGCGAGACGATCTCGCTGGCGGGGCACGACCTGGCCGTCCGCGAGATTCCGGGCCATTCCCGGGGTCATGTCGTCTTCATCGCGGAAGCCCTCACCCCGCCGGTGGTCTTCGGCGGCGACGTGCTCTTCGCGGAGGGCGTGGGCCGAAGCGACTTCCCCGACGGCGACTTCGCAGCCCTCGCGGCCGGTATTCGCGGCCAGTTGTACACCCTCCCCGACGAAACGATCGTGTTTCCGGGCCACGGGGGCCCCACGACGGTTGGCCACGAAAAACGACATAATCCCTTCGTGCCCGCGGGGGTCGCACGTTGACCGCGTCCGCTGCCCCGATCGAAGATGCCTTCATGCTCTCGCCCGCCGACATCGCCGCGAAGGAGCCGGGGACTCCCCGCAAAGCATCGGGCCGGTCGCCGCTCTGCCGGGCCGCCGGCCTCGGGCTCGCGGGGCTCGCCCGCCTGCTCGCCGGCGCGAGCATCCGCTGGATCGCCAGCCAGCCCGACACCTGCCAGCGGGTCTACTTCGCCAACCACACCAGCCACCTCGACGCGCTGATCGTGTGGTCGTCGCTGCCGCAGACGGTCCGCGAATTGACGCGGCCCGTGGCAGCGAAGGACTACTGGTCGCGGGGGCTCGTCCGCCGCTGGCTGGCGGAGGAGGTTTTCGACGCCATCCTCATCGACCGCACCGACATCAAGGTTCACCAGAGCCCGGTCGACATGATGCTCCGCGAGGCGGGCACCACGTACTCGTTGATCGTGTTCCCCGAGGGGGGCCGCAGTTCCACCGGCGAGGTCGGCGAGTTCAAGAGCGGGCTCTACTACCTCGCCAAGAAGCGGCCCGACCTCGAACTGATTCCGGTGCACATCGACAACCTCAACCGCGTGCTGCCCCGCGGCGAGTTCCTGCCGGTGCCGCTGCTCTCCTGCATCAGCTTCGGTCCGCCGATGTGGCTGGAACGGGGCGAGGCCAAACTCGACTTCCTCGCCCGTGCCCGCCGCGCCGTGCTGGCCCTGAAGGAATGACGCCGGCATGAACGACAACCGCACCATCGCGCTCGTCGCCGGCGTGCTCGCCCTGCTCACCGCGGCCACGGCCGTGGGCCAGTTCCTCAAGCGGCATCCCGACCGCGGCCTCGATCCCGCCGCGATCCGCACGTTCAACAACCGGCTCCGTGGCTGGTGGATCCTCTGCACGGTGCTCGCCGCGGCCTTCTGGCTCGGCACGACGGCCACGGTCGTCCTCTTCGGGCTCGTGTCGTTCTGGGCGCTCCGCGAGTTCATCACGCTCACGCCCACCCGCAAGGGCGACCACCGCGCCCTGTTCTGGGTGTTCTTCCTGTTCACGCCCCTCCACTACGTGCTCGTGGGGCTCAACCGCTACGACGTCTTCAGCGTGTTCCTGCCGGTCTACGCCACGCTGTTCGTGCTCGCGAGAGTCGCATTCGCCGGCGACTACAAGCGGTTCCTGGAGCGGACGGCCAAGATCCAGGCGGGTCTGGTGGTCTGCGTCTACTGCCTCTCGTTCGCCCCTGCCCTCCTCCAGATCCCGATCGAGGGGGCGTCCGACGCCGACCGCACCGGCAACTTCCGCCTGCTCTTCTTTCTGATCCTGCTCGTGCAGTTTGCCGACTGCATGCAGTATGTCTGGAGCCGGATGCTCGGCCAGCGGTTGGTGGCCTCGGCGGTGAGTTCCAACCGCACCTGGGAAGGCCTGCTTGGCAGCGCCACGAGCACCGCCCTGCTCGCAGCCGTGCTCTGGTGGGCGGCGCCGCCCTTCCAACTCTGGCAGGCCACGCTCGCCGGCCTCGTGGTGGCGGTGATGGGCTTCGCCGGCGGGATGACGATGAGCGCGATCAAGCGCGACCGCGGCGTGAAGGACTACGGCACGCTGGTGGTGGGCCACGGAGGCGTGCTCGACCGGATCGACTCGATGTGCTTCGCCGCGCCGGTCTTCTATCACATCACGCTTCTGATCACGGGCGTGAAGCCGGGTTGAATCAGGTCGCCC
>JBAXOU010000295.1:0-3471 GCA_037133115.1 Planctomycetota bacterium
TCGCGGCCCGGATCGACAAGGGCTTGTGGAAGGAGCTTGATGACGCCTTCTGGACCGTGATCCCGTTTGGCACCGGCGGCCGCCGCGGCACGATGTATCCGGTCGGCTCCAACGCGATCAACGACCGCACCATCGGCGAGAGCGCCCAGGGCCTCGCGGAGTACGTCCGCAGCACGCTCCCCTCCGGTGAGACGCCCACCTGCGCGATCGCCCACGACACCCGCCACCGCTCCGAACACTTCGCGAAACTCTGCACGGAGGTGCTCCTCGCAGCCGGCTTCAAGGTGTTTTTCCTGCGGGGCGTCCGCAGCACGCCGGAACTCTCGTTCGCGGTCCGTTACACGAACAGCATCTGCGGCATCATGGTGACCGCGAGCCACAACCCGCCCACCGACAACGCCGTGAAGGTCTACTGGGCCGGCGGCGTGCAGGTGTTGCCGCCGCACGACAAGGGAATCATCGACCGCGTGATGAAGGTCGACGCGGTCGAGCGACAGTCGTTCGACGAGGGCGTGGCCGCGGGCCGCGTGGTATTCGTCGAGGAGGAGGTCGATCCCGCATTCGTGAAGGCGGTGCTGCTCCAGTCGGCCCCCGGCCCGCGGGACATCTCGATCCTCTACACACCGCTCCACGGCGTGGGAGCCACGGCTGTCGTGCCGGTGCTCGAGGGCGCGGGCTTCAAGCGGCTGCGGCTCTATGGCCCGCACGAGAAGCCCGATGGCGATTTCCCGAACGTGCCCGGGCACGTGGCGAATCCAGAGAACCCTGCGGTGCTCACCGGGCCGATTGAGGAGGCCAAGGTGCGCGGCGACGATCTGGTGCTCGCCAGCGACCCGGATTGCGACCGGCTCGGCGCCGCGGCGCCACTCACGCTCGCCCCTGGCGCGGCCTGGGCCACGTTCACCGGGAACCAACTCTGCGCCCTGCTCTGCGAGCAGGCGATCCACGGCCGCAAGATCCGCGGCGAGGCCAAGCCCGGCGACTATGTCGTGACCACGATCGTGACGAGCGGCCTCGTGCGACGGATCGCGGAGGCACACGGCCTCGTCGTGGACGACACGCAGCTCGTCGGCTTCAAGTGGATCTGTTCGGCGGTCGACACGCACGGCCCCGAACGGTTCGTGTTTGGCACCGAGGAGTCGCACGGCTACGTGGCCGGCACCCACGTCCGCGACAAGGACGCCGCCGTGGCGGCGCTGCTCATGGCTGAGCAGACGGCGGCCCTCAAATCGGCGGGCCGCTCGCCACACCAGTTGCTCGACGAGCTGTTTGTGAAGCACGGCTGCCACGTCGAACGGCAGATCAACGTGATGCTGCCAGGTGCCAGCGGCATGGGGCGGATGAAGGAGATCATGGCCGCCTTGCGGGCCACGCCGCCCAAGGCGTTCGCCGGCCTCGACGTTGTTCGTACGCGCGATCAGGCGAGCCTGCAGACGTGGACGCCGGGCGGCAGCCCGACGATGTATGCCGGCGTGAAGAGTGACGTGGTGCTCTTCGACCTCGCCGGCCCCGGCAATGGCATGCTGCTTTCGGACGGCCGCTTCCCGCCGCTTGGCAACGCCGTGGCCGCGCGGCCTTCGGGCACGGAGCCGAAGATCAAGTTCTATCTCTTCGCCGTAGCACCACCGGCACCCGCGGCCGAGCTTGCGGCAACGAAGGCGAGGCTCGTGACGCAACTCGACGCCGTCGAGAAGGATCTGCGGGCGCTCGTGGGCGTGTAAGCCGCGGGTGGCCCCGAGCCACGACTGACGCCTCCAGTGCATAACTTCGATTGCCCCGCGCTGCGATGCGTGGTAGAGTCCTGTTGTCGGAAGCAGTGATGAAGGTGGCCATTCGGCATTGCGTCGAACCACGGTCACCGCGATCGCCATCTCTCGAAGTGGCTGTCGCCAGCGGAAAAAGCCCCGTTCGGGCTCCGCGGCGGCCTTCTCGCCGGGCAGGCAGTGATCCATCGCCACGCCTGCGGTCCATTCCCGTCAGCCTGACGGGGCCGCGGTCAGCCCATTCGGCGTCCCAGTTCTGCAGGCTCGAATCAGGCATCACGCCTCGGCCCGCAGGGCATCTCGTATCCACAGGAATCTCCATGACCAGTTCCCACGACTCCACGACCCCCGACGCCGTCGTCGCAACGTCCTTCGCCAACCTCGGCCTGTCGGAAGCCCTGCTGCGGGCCCTCGCCGACGAGGGCTACGCCACGCCCACGCCGATCCAGGCGAAGGCGATCCCGCACGTGCTCGCCGGCCGCGACCTCTTCGGCTGCGCCCAGACCGGCACCGGCAAGACGGCGGCCTTTGCGCTCCCGCTCATCGACCGCCTCCGCGAGACGCCGCGAAAGCCGGAGCCGCGCCGCTGCCGCGTGCTCGTGCTCGCTCCCACCCGCGAACTCGCCGCCCAGATCCACCAGAGTTTTCTGGCCTACGGACGCCACTCGGGCCTCCGCGCCGCGGTGATCTACGGCGGCGTCGGCCAGCAGCCGCAGGCCCGCGCGATGATGCATGGCGTGGACGTGCTCGTAGCCACCCCGGGCCGGCTGCTCGACCTCGTCAGCCAGCGGCTCGTCGACATCCGCTCGGTCGAGTTCCTCGTGCTCGACGAGGCTGATCGGATGCTCGACATGGGCTTCATCCATGACGTGCGGAAGATCGTGGGTCAGTTGCCCCGCGACCGGCAGACGCTCTTCTTCTCCGCCACGCTTCCCGGCGAGGTTCGTGACCTTGCCGATTCGATGCTTCGCAATCCACTCGAAGTGCGAACCACCCCGCGATCGACGCCCGCGGAGACGGTGACCCAGTCGGTGTTCTTCGTGCCGAAGCGCGAAAAGAAGGCGCTCTTGCTGCGGCTCCTGCGAGATGAGGCCACGGGCCGCGTGATCGTGTTCGCACGGACGAAGCACGGCGCCGATAAGCTCCACCGCGACCTCGAGAAGGCCGGCATCAACGCGGCCGCCATCCACGGCAACAAGTCGCAGGCCCAGCGGGAGAAGGCGCTCGCCGCCTTCAAGTCGCCCCGGCCGCCCGTGCTCGTGGCCACCGACATCGCCGCCCGCGGCATCGACGTGGACGACGTCGCGCACGTGGTCAACTACGAACTGCCCCATGAGCCCGAGACCTACGTCCACCGGATCGGCCGCACGGGCCGCGCCGGACAGACCGGGGCCGCGGTGAGCTTCTGCGACGCCGAGGAACGGCCGCGGCTGGTGGCGATTGAGCGACTGCTCAAGCGGTCGATCCCGGCCCGCAACGAAGCACCGGCTGGTGATTTCCCCGAGACCGAGGCAGCCCCTGAGCGGGAGCGGTCGGAGTCGCGGCGGCCAAACTCGGCGCAGCGGACGCGGGGCCGCGGCCGGCCAGGCCGGGGGTCGAACCACGAAGGCGGCCGCGCTTCAGGCCGTGAGCGAGCGTCTGCCGCCCCTGCTGCGGCGGTCGCGGCCCCGCCGCGGCCCGCCAAGCAGGCCCGCCGCAAGCACCGCCG
>JBAXOU010000296.1:0-3452 GCA_037133115.1 Planctomycetota bacterium
TCAGTACATGTCGTAGTCGCCGCCATGACCGCCGCCGCCGGCCTTGGCCTTCTGATCCTTCGGCTTCTCGGCGATCAGGGCATCGCTCGTGAGCAGGAGCGTGGACACGCTGGTGGCGTTCTGCAGCGCCGTCCGCGTCACCTTCGCCGGGTCGATGACCCCCGCCTTGACGAGGTCTTCGTACTCGTTGGTGGCGGCGTTGTAGCCGAAGTTACCGCTGCCGCCGAGCACCTTCTCGCAGACGATCGAGCCGTCCTGGCCCGCGTTGGATGAGATCATCGTGACCGGTGCGCGAGCCGCCCGCACCACGATCTGGTACCCCACCGTCTCGTCGTCGGAAAGGCCCTTGGGCTTCACCTGCGAACTGGCCCTCAAGAGGGCCACGCCACCGCCGGGCAGGATACCCTCCTCAACGGCTGCCCGAGTCGCATGGAGCGCGTCCTCGACACGGGCCTTCTTCTCCTTCATCTCGCTCTCGGTTGCGGCGCCGACGTTGATCTTCGCCACACCACCGGAAAGCTTCGCCAGCCGCTCTTCGAGCTTCTCGCGGTCGTAGTCGCTCGTGGCGGCCTCGATCTCGCGGCGGATCTGCTCGATCCGCGACTTGATGTCCGCCGACTTTCCGGCGCCCTCGATGATCGTCGTGTTGTCCTTGTCGACGATCACCTTTTTGGCGCGGCCGAGTTCGGCGAGGCCGAGGCTCTCGAGCTTCATGCCGAGGTTCTCGAACACCGGGGTGGCACCGGTGAGGATCGCGATGTCCTCGAGCATCGCCTTGCGGCGGTCGCCGTAGCCAGGAGCCTTGACCGCACACACCTGGAAGGTGCCGCGAAGCCGGTTGATGACCAGCGTGGCCAGAGCCTCGCCGTCGACTTCCTCGGAGACGATCAGCAGCGGCTTGCCCGCGTTCACCACCGCCTCGAGCAGCGGGACGATGTCCTTGACGCTCGAGATCTTCTTCTCGAACACGAGGATGTAGCAGTCCTCGAGAACGCACTGCATCTGCGTGGGGTTCGTCACGAAGTAGGGGGAGAGGTAGCCGCGGTCGAACTGCATGCCCTCCACGAACTCGATCTCAGTCTTGAGGCTCTTCCCCTCGTCAACCGTGATCACGCCGTCTTTGCCCACCTTGTCCATGGCCTCGGCGAGCAGGTCGCCGATCTCAGCGTCGTTATTGGCGGCGATGGCCGCAACCTGGGCCATCTCCTTCTTCCCCTTCACGGGGATTGCCATCTCCTTGAGCTTGGCGGCGATGTCGGCCACGGCCTTTTCGATGCCCGCCTTCATCTGGATCGGATTCACTCCGGCGACGACGGCCTTGAGGCCCTCGTTAAAGACTGCCTCGGCAAGGACCGTGGCGGTGGTGGTGCCGTCACCGGCCACGTCGCTCGTCTTGCTGGCGACCTCGCGAACCATCCGGGCGCCCATGTTCTCGTAGACATCCTCGAGGTCGATCTCCTTGGCGACAGTGACGCCGTCCTTGGTGACCGTCGGGGAGCCGAAGCTCTTTTGAAGAATAACGTTGCGGCCCTTGGGGCCGAGCGTCACCTTGACCGCACGGGCGAGTTTGGCGACGCCGCGCCGCATCGCCTCACGGGCCTCCTGGTCGAATGCCATCATCTTGGCCATGGTTCTGTTCTCCTCTGGTGAAAGCGGGTCTTGTGAAAGCGGGTGAAAGTTCGTGAACCTGGTGAGCGGCTTGCCGGAGGCGATCAGCCGAAGATGGCGAGGATGTCGTCCTCGCGCATCAGAAGCAGTTCGTCGTCGCCGACCTTGAAGGGCTCGCCGGCGTAGCTGGTGAACACGACCCGGTCGCCGGGCTTGACCTGAAGCGGATGCCGAGCGCCCTTCGAATCGAGGCGGCCTTCGCCGACGCTGACCACAACGCCGCGGGCCGGCTTGTCCTTGGCGGAGTCGGGCAGCAGGATGCCGCCGGAGGTCTTCTGCTCGCTCTGCTCCCGCTCCACGACCACGCGGTCGCCAAGGGGGATCAGCGTCGACTTCTTTTTTGCGGGCTTCGTGGCGGCTGCGGACATGGTTGGGGCACCTCTCTTCAAAGTTCGGACGGGACGACGCGGCCCGCGCGGCGGCGCGGGGTCGTTGGCCGCCGGTCGAGTCGGGCGGATAAACGCCTGCCCAATTCGACCTCAAGCGGACCGTTGGTCCTTGGCAAGCAACTGGCGCGCCGGATGCACTCCCGACAAACCGAGTCTCAGTTTCCCAGCGGGTTTCCGCCGGTTCAAGCGGTTTCGGAGCATTCTGCCTCTCCATCGCCGCCGCTGCCAGAATGGCAGCAGACGGGGCCGGCGAGGCCTCGGGGGCTTTCCACCGTCAGGCCGGTGACACCCATACGCCGGGTCATGCCCCCGAGACTCCCGGCCGCCGGGCCATCGCATGGAAAAGCCCCTTCCCACCGGCTAGGCTTCGGAGAGCGTCGCGCAGCAGCAGCCTCCCCGGCTTCCCACCAGGTCTCCCATGCCAAGCCATAAGCGGATCGATGTCTCCAAGGTGGGTGACGTCACGGTCGTGAAGTTCGTCGACAGGAAGATCCTCGACGAAGCCGGCATCCAGGAACTCGGCGCCGAGTTGTTCTCCGTCGTCGAGCACGACAACCGCCGCAGCATCCTCGTCAACTTCGACAACGTCGACTTCCTCTCGAGTGCCGCCCTCGGCAAGCTCATCACCTTTGACCGCAAGGTTAAGTCGGTTCAGGGCCGGCTGAAGATGTGCAACATCCGCCCCGAGATCCTCGAAGTCTTCCAGATCACGAAGCTCAACAAGGTGTTCGATATCCGCGGCGAGGAGGCCGAGGCGATCTCGGCTTTCTGACGTCGGGCTGACATCGCGGCCCGGCCGTCTATCAGTCCGTCGGACGAGTGTGAAGGTGAACACCATGTCAGACCAAACCTCCCCTGGCGTGTGGCAGCTGGCAATCGACCTGCCGAGCGAGCGTGGGTCGAATCGTCGGGTCACCGACGAGCTGCTCACGCAACTCGGGGCCCACGGCTGGCCGCCGGCCGATGTCTTCGCCGTCCATCTGGCGGTCGAGGAGGCGATCGTCAACGCGATCGTTCACGGCAACAAACTCGATGCTTCCAAGAAGGTGCACGTCGAGTGCGAGGTATCTGCCGATCGCGTGCGGGTCGCCATTACCGACGAAGGGCCGGGATTCGATCCGGCGAGCGTCCCTGACTGCACGGCCGAGGAACGGCTCGAGGCCCCGAGCGGCCGCGGCGTGATGCTGATGCGGTCGTTTATGACGAGCATCGAATACAACGCGGCGGGCAACGCCGTCATGCTGGAGAAAGTCCGGGGTCCGGTCGAATCCTGACGCCTTGCGGCTGCCGCCGCGGGATATCGATTCCTCCAAAAAAATACGCTACTCTCGAAATCTCGATCCCCGATAGCTCAACGGTAGAGCGAGCGGCTGTTAACCGCTAGGTTGTAGGTTC
>JBAXOU010000297.1:0-3373 GCA_037133115.1 Planctomycetota bacterium
GGGAAAGCAGTCGGAACCGCGCGGGCCGGCCGCCTGCGATCACACGGGTGTCGTGCACGCTAAAACCCTTGCCGATCAGGAACAGCGACGTGACCGCCGTGGGATCGACGCCCGGAGCGCCGTACCAGCCGAGCAGTTCGGGGGCGAGGTCGGTGATGCCGGCGTTGAAGAGTTCGAATCCGCCGGCAGTGTTCTCGTGGGGGATCTGCGCCTGCAGCGTCTGCATGGGCAACCGCCGCTCCAGCTGATCGACGAGTCGCAGCATCTGCGGCAGGGAGCCGGAGGCGTGCGGGCCGGCGCAGCGGCCGCAGGCGTGGGCCGTCGTCCGCATCGACTGGACAGCGCGCGAGAGCGTGAGCGTTTGCGAGATGCCCGGGTCGATCTGCTTGGGATGCGTGAGCGAAAACCAGCTCGTGCGGACGTCGAGTGTGATCCAGGGCACGAACGCGGGCATGACGATGATCGCGGCGCACTCCCGCTGGCCCGGCTCGATCTGCCTCTGGGCGAGGTCGGCGTCGCTCGACGGCCCGCCGCAGACCGTCTCGCCGAGGGTGGCGAGCGTGCCCCGCGTGGGCGGCGTCTGCACGCGGGGATAGAACCGCCAGCCAAAGGTGTCGGAGCCGTGCGCGAAGCCGACGGCAGTCTTGTTGAGGGCGACGGTGGCCATGTCGAGCTCCAGCCGTCGCGTGTATCGCTGCATCGCCTGGGCGTTGAGCCGGCCGCTGGCCGAGGCCATGGCCATCGCGATCTGCAGCTCGCGGCGGCGGGCGTAGGAGTCGTCTACGTTCTGTTCGTCACTCACCGGATCGAGGGCGAATACGCGGATCGGCCACCGCGTGCGGACGTAGTCGGCGAAGGCCGCCCGGGCATCGGGCGGCGGATCGGGGCCGTAGAAGGGGCTGCCGCAGCCGCCATGTCCGGCCGCGTGGCCCCGGGCCGTGGCCGCCTCGCGGGTGTCGGCGAGGAGCCGCTCGTTGAGCAGCGACGATTCCACGAGGATCGCCCAGGCGAGCACGGCCGTGGTGGTCCGGCAGATCGGCGTGGTGGGCTGCGGGTCTTCGCAGCAGATGCCCGACTGGTCAGTGTCGGGACTGTCGGCGACGTGGCCGATCAGTTCGATGCCGTCCTCCCCGCCGGTGCCGATCGCCGAGAAGAAGCGGCAGCGGGCGGCGGCGAGGTCGCGGGCCTGTCGGCCGCGGACGAGCGCGGCAAGATTCCAGCCAGGCAGTTCCTGCCACACGTGCTGCATGGCGTCGAGGGCGAGGAAGTCGTAGGCCGCCTCGAGTTCCTCGGCGAGGTGGCCGCGGACCTCCAGGTAACCGATGCAGGGGCGGCTGTCGGGATGGTTCACGAGCGCCGCGTGGGTGTCGTGAATGAGGATCGCCATCTGCCCGATCCCGGCGACGTCGGCCAGCTGCGACGATGGGATCGGCAGCCGCGAGCGGCGGGTTTTCATGCTCGGGGCCGACGAAGGCGCGATCGTGGGGAGTTTGGCACGGAGCGACTGCATCGCCGCCATCACGCCCTGGCGGGAAGCCGGTGGAGGGCTCGAGTCCAGCGCGAGGGTCGCCCGACGGCGTGCGTCGTTCGGCTGAGACGGCTCGTCTGCGACCAGCCCAACGCTGCGAGGCCCGAGCCCGCCGCTCGTGATCGTCTCCGCCCACGCGAGGCAGTCGCGGTCGTTCACTGCCCACGTGAGCGCCGGCGCGATTACGTCCACGAGGTCGTTGATCACGAGGCTGCGAAACGTGGTCGGCAGCAGGTCGTCGCCGAGGCAGGGCTCGGCGATCACGGTGATCTCGGCGCCGTGCCCCTTCCGCGTCCGGCTGCCTGGCATGACCGACACCGGGATCCGTACCAAGTTGAGCGAGTAGCCGGGCGCGTCGGACGAGTCGTCTCCTTCGTTCACGCGCCGCAGTTCGTTGAGATGGTTCAGGTAGCGGGAAAGCTGGTCGAGGTGCACGGTTGGTTCGAGCGACAGCGGGGCGTCGTCAAACTGGAATCCGGCGGGGTTGGGCGGCATCGCAAAGGGCGCTGTGCGGGCGATCACGATTGGATCAGCGCGGCCAGCCGACTCGTTCCCTGAGGGAATCAGTCCCTGGATCGTGTTGATCACGCTCGCGGAGCCGCCGGCATCGGGCACGGCCACGTCTTGCGTGGTGCGGCGGCGGCCGGAGGCCGACTGCAGGGCGAGGGCCATGCCCAGGTAGGCCTGATCGCTGCGGCGGATCGAAGCGGTGGTCCGCTCGGTGAACAGGCCAAGCTGCTTCCGCATCTCCTCTTCGTATTCGAGCCGGGCCCGCGTCAGCCGGCTCTGGCCCCAGACGTCGGGCTGCTTGGCGACCACCGTGCCGTAGCAGGCGAGATGATGCTCGAGCCAGTCGATCTGCTTGGCGAGGTCTTCGAGGCACGGGTCGCCCGACGGGGGCGGCGTGATGCGGTGCGCGGCTTGCAGCGGCGCGGCGAGCGTGCGGAAAACGTGGCCGAACTCGCGGGCGTGGGCGGTCGGCAGGACGAGGCCCACGAGGGCGGCGGCTCGGGCAAAGACGGCAACATGGCGCATGGCACGGATCCTCCGGTGCCGGTGTAAGAGAGGGGTCTACCCCTCAAGAGAATCGGCGGCGGCGGCCGATCGTTTGAGCAGAGGCGGCGAGCGTGAGGAAATCGCCGCCAGTTTGCGCACCTTTCCAGGAGGGGGAGCCATGAGCGAGGGATGTCGTCGATCGATCCAGTGCATCGTGCCGCCCTACATGGTGGAGCACATGGCGCGGTCCGCCGACGAGCGGCTCCGCGAGTGGGCGCTGGTGCACCTCGCCCGGGCGGCGGCGATCCGGGCGGTGCGGTCATTCGCCCAGCAGATGCCGGCGATGATGGTGTCGGCCTCGCCCACGGGCAAGAAAAACCGGCTGGTCTACGACGCCCGCAAGAAAGACGTGCTTCCGGGGAAGCTCGTGCGGAGCGAGGGGGAGGCAAAGTCGGCCGACGTGGCGGTCAACGAGGCCTACGACTACTCCGGCGACACGTTTGACTTCTTCTTCGAGGTGTTTGGCCGCAACTCGCTCGACGACGGCGGCATGTCGCTGATCTCGAGCGTGCACGTGGGGGAGGCCGACGGCGGCGACCGCTTCCAGCCGATGAACAACGCCTTCTGGGACGGCTCGCAGATGGCCTACGGCGACGGCGACGGGCAGGTGTTTCAGTGCTTCACGCGGTCGCTCGACGTGGTGGGGCACGAGCTCACCCACGGCGTGCAGTCGTTCACGAGCAACCTCCTCTACCGCGGGCAGTCGGGTGCCCTGAACGAGCACTTCTCCGACGTGTTCGGCATCCTGGTGCGGCAGTGGCGGAGGAAGGAGTCGGCGACGGAGGCGAG
>JBAXOU010000298.1:0-3177 GCA_037133115.1 Planctomycetota bacterium
GGGAATAATGCCTACGCCGCCGGTTCGTCCGGCCTTGTGACGGGGTCGGTGGCCCTCGCCCGAAACTTTTCAACGATGAGCGCCGCCAGTTCTCTCAGTAGCGTCATCACCAACGGGGCGTCGTCGGATTCTGGCATGGTGATCACGAATACGAGTTCGCCCGTTGGCACGTACACGTATAATCGGTCTCTGACTTCCTCGCTACCCGCGATCTCGGCCGCCAACAAGTCCGCCGGCTCGGCATTCACGGTCTCGACGGCAAGTGTTTCACCTGGTCAGCAGGTTCAACTCTCATGGAGCCAAACGGCCGGTTGGCGGGCAAGTCGCTACTACCAGGTGCTGACGAGCACGTCGGGTACGAGTGGGCCGTTCTTGCCCGTGACGGGCGGTATCGGGTCAAGCGTCTCGCAATTTGTAAACGGCTACAACTCCGGCACTTCGTCTATCAGCGGCACAGCGACCGCAACAGTGAGCAGCAATGGGGTCATCGATTTCCGAACGATCGACAATAACTGGATCAATCTCGCGGTGACTTCCACCGGAGCCAACGTCTATGCTCCGACTCCCATTACTCCGTCAAACTTCGCTGCGGGTTTCGTAGACAACCTCACGTTTACGCTTCCTGCGGGGCAGGGTTTTGAAGGGAATCCGAACTTTGCGTTTGCGATTGTGGGCATCTGGGATCCGAACAATCCCTCGGCGACGAGCGGGACAACGGGCCTGGTCTCTTCTTACGCCGGAACCGACTCGACGAACGCAGTGAACGGCTACATCACATCCGGCGCATCTGGTGGTCAGGTGCGGTTTGACCTCGTGACGGTCTCCGCCGTCCCCGAGCCGACGGTCTCCGTCCTCGGGGCGTCAGCCATCATCGGAGGCGCGATCGCATGGCGGCGTCGGCGTCGCAACCAGCTTGAGGCCTGACGCACGCATCGTCTCGTCCAGACGACAGCGGGCCTCGAGGCTGATCAGCGGCTTCGAGGCCCGCGTCGTGTCGGTATCCATCCATGCCAATAACGGCCCGTAACGGCATCCGCACAGAGGATCGCATGTATCACCCTTCAGTTCGCTCTTCGCTCTGGCGATTCGCCTGCGGCCTCGCCGGAGTCATCACGGCGACCGCGGCGCTCGCCGCCCCGCCGGCGGACGCCGACGAAGATCTCCGCGAGCCCGTCAAGGTGCGGCTCACGCTCAACCCCACCGCCCTCGACATGGACCGGCTCAAGGCGAGCCGAATGGGCTACATGCCCGCGGCCCTGAAACTCGTCGCGGACAAGCCCGCCGGCGTGGCGAAGGAGCCTGCCTACGAGGGCACGCCCCGCTACGGCATCATCCGGGTGGGCAACGGTCCGAAGAGCGACACGCTTGTCGCGGTGGACGTCCGCGAGGCGGGCAGCCGGCTCTACATCGACTCCAACCAGAACGGCGATCTCTCCGATGATGGCTCCGGCGAGTGGGACGTCACCCGGGACATCAACGGCACCAACGTGGAGTTCGCCACGCGGCCCGTGCGGGTGTCGTGGGGCACGCCGATGGAGGAGACGGAGAGCGGCGACTATCGGTTGTTCATCTTCCGTCGCCCCGACATGCCCGGCTTTTCCTACGCCGCGATCTCGGGCCGCGAAGGGAAGGTCGAACTCGGCGAAACCCCCGAGGCCGACGGCAAGGAATACCCGATCGTGCTCAAGGAACACACGAACGACGGCCTGTTCACGGTGCCCGCGAAGGGCGATCTCACACGGCGGATGGTGGAGCTTTGCGTGGACCTCGACGGCGATGGCACCTTCAAGGGACTGATGTCGAAGGAGGGCGATAAGGAGTTTCGCTCGCCCGAGCGGTTCAACCTCGCTGATCCCTTCCGGATCGATGGCCAGTGGTACACGGCCCGCCCCTCGATCAGCGGGGCCGAACTCATGATCACGCCCGTCGCTCCCCCTGGCAGCGACGTGGCCTCGCTTCAGAAGCCGGTCGAGGTGCGGCCGCTCCTGGAGCCCGGCATGCCCGCGCCGGCGTTCACCGTCGAAACGCCCGAGGGCAAGCCGCTGAGCCTCGCCGACTTCAAGGGCAAGGTCGTGATTCTCGACTTCTGGGCCACCTGGTGCGGGCCCTGCCTGTCGTCGATGCCGGGGCTGGAGAAGCTCTACCAAAAGGTGAAAGACCAGAATGTCGAGGTACTGAGCCTCAACGTCTACGATGAGAAGGACTCGTTCGACGAGTGGATCGCCGCGAACCGCGGCACGAAATACAACTTCACGTTTGCCTTCGATCCGGCGGAGAAAGGTTCCGCGGAGAGCGTGGCCGGGCAGAAGTACAACGTGCCGGGGCTGCCGACGCTCTATGTCATCGACCGCGAGGGCAGAGTGGCGGCGGCCTTCGTGGGCGCCCAGGAAGCGAAGCTCATCGAGGCGCTGGGGAAGGTGGGCGTCGAGGTGAAGGAAGACGAGTGACGGCGAGACAGAAACGCGATTTTCACAGGAGCATCCCTGACATGAGCAAGCGAAACGTTGACGTCGTCCGGCGGCTAGCCGCCGCCATGCTGGTGGCGGCGATGTCGGTGTGGGCCGGCCGGCCGGTAACGGCTCAAGTGACCTTCGACTGGGCGACCGTCGGCAACCCGGGCAACGCCCCCGACACGCTCGTGATGAACAAGGGGTCGGCGGCCGACTACACCACGGGCTACGGCTCAGTCGGTTACACGTACCAGATCTCGAAGTACGACGTCACCAACGCGCAGTACACGCAGTTCCTCAACGCCGCCGATCCGAGTGGTTCAAACACTACGAAACTCTACGACACGCGGATGTCGACCAACAACAACGGGCTGGCCTACACCGGCGGCATCAACTTCAACGTCGCCGCCACGAGTGGTTCGAAATACAGCGTCAAGGCAGGCCAGGAGAACTTTCCCGCCACCTGGATCCGGTGGGACTCCGGGGCGCGGATGGTGAACTGGCTTGCCAACGGCCAGGGCTCGGGCAGCACGGAGAGCGGCGTCTATAACATGTCGGTGTTGACGAGCGGCTTCGCCACGCCACCGACGCGGGCGCCCGGGGCGACGATCTTCCTGCCGAGCGAAAACGAATTTTATAAGGCCGCCTACTACGACCCCACGAAGAGCGGCACCGGCGGCTACTGGCAGTATGGCGTGATGAGCGACATCGCGCCGGTGGGCGTGGC
>JBAXOU010000299.1:0-3158 GCA_037133115.1 Planctomycetota bacterium
GCCCCGAGCCTGATACACGCGAGAGCATCACGTGTGAGCCGAATGAGCTGGCCGCAGCCGAACTCAGGGCGACATCTGGACCCGCTTGTAGCCGCCGATGCTCGCGAAGTAGAGCATGAGCCCGAGGTAGATCACCGCCATCGTGGCTGGGATGTAGGAATCGGCCTTGAGCGTCTCGCGGTCACCCTGCTGGTCCGCCTGCACCGCCTGCTTCTGTTCCGCGGTGGCTGCACTGCCGGCATCCCGAGCCGCCTTGACCTTCGCACCATCGAGGCCAAAGACCTGCGAACTGGGGATATTGAGGAACCGACTGGGGGTTTCCGACCGGTACTGCTCGTAGACCGCCTGGTTGGTCGTCTGCAGCGTCTCGCCGGCGAAGCGGTCCTTGGAGTAGCCGAGCCCCGGGCCGCCAAGCAGGCCGGCCGAGAGCATGCCGATGCCGCCCATGATCGACATGGCGACGGCACCGGTCTGCGGGAACCGATCGCCGACCACAGCGAGCATGGTCGGCCAGAAGAACGTCTTGCCGACGGCGTAGATGCCGAGCGCGGCCAGCGCCGCCGGGAACGTGTCCATGCCGCTGGCGAACCGCAGGCCGACGAATGCCAGGATCGACGAGACCAACAGCAGGCCGATCGGCGAGAGACCGAGCCTCGTCTCGATGAAGTGGGCACAGAACCGCAGGCCGAACATGATCGCCGAGGTCCAGATGAACAGTGCCTTGCCCTGCTCAGAGGAGAACAGGTTGCCGGTGATGTTTTGGATCCAACTGTCCGTGCCCAGTTCCACGGCCCCGACCAGGGCATGCGTGACGAACAGAATGAACAGCATCACGGAGCCGAGCGAGAACTTCGTCATCGCCGCGACGGCGAGCAGGAGCAGGCCGCCGAGGGCATAGCCGATCGCGGCCGCGTTGTCGGGGATGAAGTTCTTAAGGATGTCACCAAAGAACAACGAGAGCAGGTAGCAGGCCACGGCGGCGCCAAGGATGCCGACGTCGCGGAACATGTCGACGAAGCTCGCCCCCTTCGCCGCCGCCTCCGACTTCGGAAACGTCTGACCCAGGAACATCAGGGCGTAGATCGCCGTCGGGATGAGGTAGAGCGCCAGCTGGTACTTCCAGTCAAGGTGAAGCCTGTCGTCGAGAAACCATCCCGCCACGGTTCCCAGCACCATGCCCGCCGGCCAACTGGCGTGGAGGATATTGAGATAGTGCGTGCGGTTGTGCGGGAACACCGTCGAGACGAGGGGATTCGCCACGGCCTCGAGCGTGCCGTTGGCGAACGCGAAGATGAACGATCCCCAAAAGAGCATCTGATACGCATTGTCTGGCGACGATGCGCTGAACGTGACGAGCGCCGAGAGGATGTGGCCGGCGAGCGCGAGCGCCACGAGTTTGCCGTACCCGATCTTGTCGACGATCACGCCGCCAATGATGATCCCGAAGCAGAAGCCCGTGAGCCCGGCGCCGGTGATCTGGCCCACTTGCGAGGCGGTGAAGCCGAACTGCTCCCGCCAGTTGTCGAGGATGCCGCCGCGGATCGCGAAGCCCACGCCGGCAGCAAGGATCGCCATAAATCCGGCCCAGAGGAGGCGCTGGGCGTTGGGATAGGCGCCGGCAAGGTCGTCGGATGAATGGTTGGTGCGGGTGGCGGCCATGCGCTGGTAACTCGAGGGTGGTGCGACTGGAGAAAATACCGGCGGTGTGGCGGGGCCGACTCCCCCCGGAACCCGGCGATGCTGCGGCACTATAGCAACCCGCGCAGCCTGGTGAAACGGGGGGGTTTTCCGTCGCTTGGCGGCCGCGGCCGTGGCTTGACCCCTCGCGGCTGCGGCCCGTACCTTCCCGCCCCGCTTGTCAGCCTTGGTGTTTCCGCGCGCCGACCCATGAGATCCCTCGCCGACCTACTCTGGACGATCGTTCGCTGGACGCTGCCGCTCTCAGTCGCGGCGGTCGTGGTGGCGGTCGTGCTGGGCTCCAACCGCGTCGGCGAGGAGGTCCGCCGCCGCGTGGAGGCGCGACTGCAGGCCATGCTCCCGAATCTCGCCGTCCACGTCGGGGGTGCGAGTCTCGTCGAGGGCGAGGGGATCGTCGTGCGGCGCATCTCGGTTGTTGATCCCGCCCAGCCATCCGACAGGAATACGCTGCTCACGATCGAGGAGGCGCGGGTCGCGTGTGGCACCGGGATCAAGGATCTGCTGGCGGGCGATCCGCAGATCACATCCCTGCGGGTCGTGCGGCCCGTCGTGCATGCCCGTCGCGGCGCCGACGGTGGCTGGAGCCTCGCTTCGCTCGTCGGGAAACGCGGCCGTGGCGACCTCGCGATGCCGGTGGCCATCGAGGATGCGACACTCCTCGTTGATGCCGAGGGAGTGGGTGGTCGCCTGACCCTGCGCAACATCGGCATCGACCTCCGGCCGGCGGCCGGGCTCGACGGTGGGCCGGCCATCCTCGTTCGCGGTGCGGTGGGAGGCGACCTCTTCGACCGCGCGGTGTTCGAAGGACGGATCCTCGCCGCCGGTGGCTTCGAACTCGCTGGTCAGGTCGAGTCGCTCGAGCTCTCGCCGCGGCTGCGGGGCCTGGTGCAAGCCGCCGCCACGGCTCCCGAGTGGCTCGCTGGGCTGCGGGGCCGCCTCGACGTGGAGTGGCGGACATCGGGCGACCTCGCCACGCTCGACCGCTCAGCCTTCACCGTCGCCGGCCGGCTCGAATCGGGCCACTTCGAGTACCCCGGGCTGCCGTTCACGATCAGCGACGTGTCGGCCGCGTTCACCGCCGACCGGAGCGGCGTGAGAGTGGAGCGGGTCGAGGCCCACTCGGGCTCGACGCTGGTGCGCGGTGCCGGCCGCTTCGCCGGCTGGGATGCCGCGGCCGACTACGACGTCACCGTGGAGGCGGAACGCATGCTCGTGGGCCATCACTGGGAAGGTCTTCTGCCCGAGTCGGTGGCGTCGCACTGGAGCAAGTTGCTTCCGGCGGGGGAGGTCGACGTGCGGGCCCATCTCGTGCGGCGTGCCGGTACGGTGACGCCCGACGTGTCGCTGCGGTGTCGCAACGTCTCACTGACCTACTACCGCTTCCCGTATCGGGTCGATCGCACGGTTGGCACGGTCTCCCTCAAGGACGACCTCCTCTCGATGCACCTCACCGGTGAGGC
>JBAXOU010000300.1:0-3146 GCA_037133115.1 Planctomycetota bacterium
GTGGTGTGGGATGAGCAGCAGCCCAGCCAGAAGGAGGCCTACGACAACTTCCTCGGTAACTGCATCGCCGACCACCTGCGGGCCCAGCCAGGGTTTGACGTGCGGTCGCTCAGCATCAACGACGCCGAGCAGGGACTCTCCAAGGAGATCCTCGATTTCGCCGAGGTGATGTTCTGGTGGGGCCACCAGAAGCAGGCCGCCGTGAAGCCCGAGGTGGGCAAGGCGATCGTGGAGCGGGTCAAGGCAGGCAGGCTGACGCTGGTGGCCCTGCACTCGGCCCACTGGGCGACGCCATTCATCGAGGCGATGAACGAGCGGGCTCGGCTCGATGTTCAGGCCGAGTGGGCCGGTGTGCCGGCCGACAAACTCACGGTGGAGGAGGTGCCCGCGCAGCACTACAAGGCCCCCGCCCGCGACGCCCGGCTCACGCCCACCTGCGATGTGCAGAAGTTTCCCGACGGTCGCGTGGCGATACGGCTCCATCTGCCTAACTGCTGCTTTCCCGGCTACCGCACCGACGGCAAGCCCAGCCACCTCCGCGTGCTCGACGCCAGCCACCCGCTCACCGCCGGCCTCCCCGCGACATTCTCACTGCCGCGGACGGAGATGTACGACGAGCCGTTTCATGTGCCCGCGCCCGATCGCGTGCTCGTGGAGGAGTGCTGGGAGCTGGGCGAATGGTTTCGCAGCGTGATGGTGTGGAACCTGGGGAAGGGCCGGGTTGTCTACATCCGGCCCGGCCACGAGACGTTTCCGATCTTCAAGGACCAGCACATGCTCCGGCTGATCGAAAACGCGGCCCGGTTTGGCCGGTCTGCCGGTGAGTGAGATCGCCATGGACTCGATCAGCCGCCGCGACGTGGAGTTGCCAGGTCGGTTCAGCACGATGCAACTCGACCTCCCAGTCGCTGCGCGGCAACGGCAGGCCGTGGTCTGCATGCCCGACGTTCCGCCGCCGCCGGCTGGCTGGCCCCTCGTGCTCGCCTTCCACGGCGGCCAGAGCCACCCGGAGATGATGCGGCGGTTTTCCGGGCTCGATGCGCTGGCCGCGGAGGGGCGGGCCGTCGTTGCCTATCCGGCCGGCACCGGCTCCCGCGACGGCCTCTTCACCTGGAACGGTGGCAACTGCTGCGGCGAGGCGCGCGACACCGGCTCGGACGACGTGGGCTTCGCCCGTGCGCTGGTCGCCGACATCGCGCGGCGGCTGCCGATCGACGCTCGCCGCGTGCATGCCACCGGGATGTCGAACGGCGCGATGATGGCGTATCGGGTCGGCGCCGAGGCGGCCGATCTGGTGGCGTCGATCGCGCCGGTCGCCGGACCGCTGGCGGTGGCGTCGATCGCGCCGTCACGGCCGGTGCCGGTGCTCCACTTCCACGGCTCGCTCGACCAGTTCACGCCGCTCGAGGGCGGCATCGGGCGGCGGAGCGTGACGCGGGTGAGCCACCGACCGGTGCTTGAAGGCCTCTACGAGTGGGTGCTGGCCGACGGCTGCCCCGAGGTACCCCGCCGTGATGCGATCCCCTGCAGCGATCCAGGCCTCGCGATTGAGCGGCTGACATGGGGCCCGGGCGACGCCGGCAGTGAGGTCGTGTTCTACCGCATCGTCGGGGGCGGCCACGTTTGGCCTGGCCGCACGCCCGATTCGTTTTTGCTCGGACCGGCGGTGCCGTCGCTCGACGCGAACGCCATCATCTGGGCGTTTTTCGAGAAGCACCCGCTTCCGTAGCCCAGGTTTCTATTCCCACGTAGGTGCAGGTTGGCAACCTGCACCATGGGTCTCGTGAAGGCTCGGGGCTGCCCATGCCCCGTCGCCGGACGTTCGCGGATGCCGTCGTGGCATCCGCTCACTCGGATGCCGACTGCGCTTCGCCATCCTGGCTGCGCTTGTCGGCATACGCCGGCTCCAGGGCACGGGCAGCCCCTCGCCGAGTTCGTGCCCTCTCGTAGGTGCAGGTTGGCAACCTGCACCGGAAGCGAGACCGGTCTCGTTGCGCCGCAGGTTGAAAACCTGCGCTCCGGAGGAGCAAGTCGTAGCACGGGTTTTTAACCTGTGCATGGTTCACCGCAGGTTACCAACCTGCGGCTACGTGGAGGACGTCGCGCAATTCCTGTGCAGGTGCAGGTTGGCAACCTGCACCAGGCAGCGTGACCGGTTTCGATGTGCCGCAGGTTGAAAACCTGCACTACGGAGGAGCAGGTCGTAGCACAGGTTTTTAACCTGTGCATGGTTCACCGCAGGTTGCCAACCTGCGGCTACGGATCTGGTGACCGCGTGCGTCAGGGCACCGAGCGGCAGGTTGCGTAGAGGAAGTAGGCCGCCTCGTCCGGCCGGCGGCTGCTTGTTTCCCTTTCCGTCGCCACGTTGACTTCGTCGAACCCCGCCGCCTCGAGGAGGCTCGCGAGTTCGTCCGGCGTGAAGTGATGGGTCATGTAGAGGACCTCGCCGCGGTCGTTTCGCGAGAGGTAGGTGTGTCGCTCGCCGGTGAGGGGAAGGTCATCGGCGTAGAGCCGCGCGTAGCCGGCGTTGATCGTGTCGGAGACGCCCGAGGCTGACAGGAAGAGCCGACCACCGGGCCGGAGGTTCTCTCGCACATGCCGGAGGAGGTTTGCCCGGTGACACACATCGCCGATGATCGAGATCACGAGCTGGCAGACGACCACGTCGAATGGCCCACCGTGCAGCTGCGGCGAGGCGTCCTCAGCGAAGTCGGCCACCTCGAACAAGAGCCGGCGGCCCGCAGCATCGGCCGACGCGGCTTTGTGCTGCGCGGCGTGAATCGCGTCTGGGTTGATGTCCACACCGAGCACGGAGAACCCCTGCTCGAAGAGCCGCCGGCTCAGCCGCCCGCTGCCGCAGCCGACATCGAGGAGTGTGAGCGGCCGATTCGCTGCCTCGGTCTTCATCTCCCGCAGGAATGCGTCAAGGTGCGGCGTCGATTCCTTGCTCGGAATCGCTGCGGCGTCGAAACGCCGCCAGTCGTCGCGTGGGTCGCGCATGAGGGGCTTTCTCCAAGGCAAGGGGTCAGGGCGGCGCGACGCGGGTTTCAAACTCCAACGTAGATGCAGGTTGTCAACCTGCACCAGGCGGTAGGAACGGCGCGGGTGCACCGCAGGTTACCAACCTGCGGCTACGTGGAGGGACG
>JBAXOU010000301.1:0-3144 GCA_037133115.1 Planctomycetota bacterium
AAGCCGACCGGCCGTAAGGCCGCGGGCCCCCGCACGTAGGAGTTCGTGTTCAAGCGCACCGACCGTGTATGGAACGCCGTCGCCTGCATCGGCCACGCTGCGTGGCGGCATGCGGTCGGCGGGTGATCCGCCCGTCGGCATGCATGGGATCGCACCGAAGTGCGAACCGCAGCAGTGGGTTGAGGCGACGGCGGCCGCGGTTCCTGCTGCCCGTGGGCCGCCGCGCGTGGGGTTTTCGCCCATGCGGCAGGCCAGCGGACCACCCTGCGAAAAGTGGGTGGTGCAGTCATCGCAGACGTCCGGGGCCATGGCCGCGGCGGCGGGGAACGGGAGCGTGTGGGTCACGCGCACGGTGAATCGTCCGGTCGTCGCCTCCGGCCGGCCCGACCCCGTACGTGCCACAGTCGCCGACATGGGACCCTCACTCCCGTTGGCCGAGGCCACCCCGCGGGGGAGGCCCAGGCTCGTCATCCGCCCGACCATGCAAACCGGATGAGCGACCGGCGAACCGGCCGTCCCCGTCTGCACGATGCTACGACCGGGCTCGCTCCGTCGGCCGGCGACCACCGCGAACGGCGAAAACGCCGAGCACGGGAACACGGACACGTGGTCGCCGTTCGCCGTCAGCCGACGAGGATCACGATGAGTTCTTTCGGCCCGTGGGCGCCGAGCACCAGGATTCGCTCGATGTCACCGGTCCGGCTGGGGCCGGTGATGAACGAGAGCATGCTCGGCGGCCTGCCGGCGTAGCGGCTCCGCACGAGGTCGAGGGCGTCGCCGAGCGTGGCCACGATCTGGTCGAGCGACACGATCACCACGTGCACGTGCGGCAGGATCGACAGTGCCCGGCCGCCGCAGTGACCGCTCGACACCAGGATCGAGCCGGTCTGGGCGACCGCCGCGTCGCAGGCGGTGATCCCAGCGTCGCAGGCCTCGAGGGCGTTTTTGTCGAACGCGGTGCCGTCAACGCGGTGCGCCTCGCAGCCGACGGCCGCCGCCAAGGGCTCGATGGCGGGATGGCCGTGCCAGGCGACCGTCCGCCAGCCGCGGTCGTGGGCGATTCCGGCTAGGAGGGCCGCCGCCGCAGCAGTGTCGGCCACGCGATGCACCTCCGCCCGCAGTTTCCCAAGGTTCTCTGTGAGCAGCGCCAGCCGCTCCTCCGGCGTGTCGCCGCCATCGGGGAGCCAGGCGCGGGCGACGTCGGCCGGCAGGATCGTGAGCCCTTTAGGGCCGCCAGTGGCCGACTCCTCCGCCGCGTGCGACTTCATGTGCGGGAGCGGGGCAGGCATGCGGAGGGCCTCGCGGATCCTGCCGAGGATCGTGTCGCGGGCCGACGAGGTGGTGCTCGTGCTCACGCTCACGACCTGGCCCTCCACTGGCTACGGAAGCTCGCCCGCGGTGCGGCGGGGAGATCGCGGGTGGCGAGCCAGTCGCGGAGCAGCGGCGGCCGGAGTTTTTTCATGAGCCAAAGCGTGTGACGGAAGGCCGCGCCGCCGGCTGCGAAGAGCCACGGCCGGCTCGCCACCATCACGAACAGCCGGTGGCCGAGCTTTTCCCAGCGGTTGGGGGCGGTCTTGGCCGCGTTGCGGCGGTTGTGGAGCAGGTGATGGTGGATGTCGATTCGCACCGGGCAGGCGTCGGTGCAGGCCCCGCAGAGCGAACTCGCCCCGGAGAGATGGTTCCAGTCGGCCAGTCCCCGGAGATGGGGCGTGATCACCGAGCCGATCGGGCCCTGGTAGGTCGTCCCGTAGGTGAAGCCCCCGACGTTCTTGAAGATCGGGCAGACGTTGAGGCAGGCGCCGCAGCGGATGCAGTGGAGGCTGTCCCGCTGCTCGGGGTCGGCGAGGATCGCCGTCCGCTGGTTGTCGATGAGGACGAGGTGCATCTCCTCCGGGCCGTCGCACTCCCCCGGCTTCCGCGGGCCCGCGTAGAGCGTGTTGTAGCAGGTCATCGGCTGGCCAGCCCCGGCCGTGGCGAGCATCGGCAGGAGCACGGCAAGGTCGTCGAGGTTCGCCACCACCTTCTCGATGCCCGAGATCGAGATGTGCATGCGGGGCAGCGCGGCGGTCAGCCGGGCGTTACCCTCGTTTTCCGTGATCGAGATCTGGCCTGTCTCGGCGACGAGGAAGTTGGCACCGGTGATCCCCACGTCGGCGTCGATGTAGAGCCGCCGCATGTGCCGGCGGGCGATCATCGTCAGCTCCTCGGGGCTGTCGGTCGGCGCGGTGCCGAGGTGCTTGCCAAAGAGGTCGCTGATCTCCTCGCGGCGGACGTGCATGCACGGGAAGACGAAGTGATACGGCGGCTCGCCGCGGAGTTGCTGGATGAACTCGCCGAGGTCGCTCTCCACCACGCCGTAGCCATCGGCTTCCATGGCGGCGTTGAGGTGGATCTCCTCGCTGGTCATGCACTTGCTCTTGATGACCGCTTTCGCCTTTGCGGCCCGGAGCAGGCCGAGGATGATGTCGCGGGCCTCCTCGGCGGTTCGCGCCCAGTGCACCTTCCCGCCGTTGGCCTCGAAGTTGACCACGAACTGCGGCAGGAGTTCGTCGAGCCGGTTCACGGCCGACCACTTGGCGAGGCTGGCGGCGTCACGGGCCTGCTCCCAGTCGCGGTAGCGGGCTTTTTGCGTGTCGCGGCTGGCGTAGTAGCCGCCGAGCGCCTTGCGGACAAACGCCCGGTGACCGGTGTCGCGGACGTGCTCGGCCGCGTCGTGAAGAAACTTCTTCTTGGCGAGGTGCGGGTCCTCGGCCTCGTGAATCGGATGCGGATCGGCGGTGGGTGAGCCGGGCGTCATGCGTCGGCTCCCGCGAGCACTTCCGCGAGGTGGATCGTTCGCGGCTGCTTGCCGTTCCGCGACAGCCAGCCGTCGAGCTGCAGCTGGCAGCTGGGGTCACTCGACACGATGTAGTCGCACTCGGTGCGGGCCAGCGACCCGGCCTTCACTTCGGCCATCGCGGTGGAGATCATCGGATACTTCACGCTGAAGAGGCCGCCGAAGCCGCAGCAACTCTCCGGCTCGTCGCACTCGACGAGTTCCAGATCCTTGACCGCCTGCAATAGTTTCCGGGGCGCCTCCTTGATCCGCAGTTCGCGGAGCCCGTGGCAGCCGTCGTGGTAGGTGACCTTGTGCGGGAAGCGGGC
>JBAXOU010000302.1:0-3127 GCA_037133115.1 Planctomycetota bacterium
TGCCCCGTCTCCGGACGTTCGCTGCGGGCATCCTGCCCTACGCTCTCTCGATGCTTCCTCCGCTTCGCCGGGCACCGATCCGCCGCGGGCGGATTGGTCGTGGCTGCGCGTCGGAAGTAACGCCGGCTCCCGGGGCACGGACAGCCCCTCGCTCGCCTGACGTAGCACAGGTTGTCAACCTGTGTGCCTTTCTGGGCCACCTTCCCGGTCGCAGTCTTTGCACCAGAGACTCAGGCAAGGCGCGGTGCGGCGCGGCCAGGGCAATCCTCGCAGGCCTCGCAACGAAAGAAGCCTCACCGCCCCCGGCGGCGTTTCGACGGCTTGCCTTTTGCCGGCCGCTTCGGCTTGCCAGCGCGGCCCTTGCCGCGCGGGGGCTCGCGGCGGTCGCGGATGCCAGCCTTGGGCCGCCGGCCTCGACCCACGAGCCGGAAGTTGAGTTCGCGGCGGTCGGTGTCGACGCGGGCCACCGCCACGCGGACGCGGTCGCCAAGCCGGAAGGTCTGCCCAGGACGACGGCCGGAGAGCGTGTGGCTGGCGCGGTCGTAGCGGTAGGTGTCGTCGGGGAGCGTGTCGAGCGGCACGAGGCCCTCGGCGGGCAGCGCGAGCCCTTGCACGAAGAGTCCGAAGGGCTCGACGCCGGTCACCACGGCGTCCATCTCCTCGCCGATCCGCGACTTCAGGAAGTTGAGGAGCTTGAGCTTCACGAGCTCCCGCTCCGCGGTCTCGGCCCGTCGCTCGAGGTCGGAGCATTCGCCGCCAAGGTGCACGAGGCCGTCGGCGGGGGGGCGCCGGCCATGAGCGATCGCCTCGAGCGCACGGTGCACCGTGAGGTCGGGGTAGCGGCGGATCGGCGAGGTGAAGTGGCAGTAGCAGTCGCTGGCGAGGGCGTAGTGGCCGTCCTCTTGCGGCCCGTACGCAGCGCGGGTGAGGCTGCGGAGCACGGCGTAGTGGACGGCGTGCTCCTCGGGCTTGCCGCGGGCCATGTCGAGCAGCCGCTGGAGCTCGAACCGGCTCTCGAGCGAATCAACTTCGAAGCCGAGTTCAGCCACGAACTCGGTGAGTTGCCGGAGCTTCCGCGGATCGGGCGCCGGGTGGATTCGCCTCAGGAAGGGAGCCTCGGCCGCCTTGAGCGACTCGGCCACCGCCTCGTTGGCGGCGAGCATGAACTCCTCGATGATCTGGTGACTCTCGGTGTTCTCCACCACGTGGGCCCCCGACACGCGGCCGTCGCGGTCGAGGTCGATTTTCACCTCCGGCATCTCGAGTTGGAGGGCCCCGCGGCCCATCCGCCGTGAGCGCAGGATCCGGGCGAGGTCGCGCATCCTCCCGAGCAGGGCCCGCACCTCGGGCGTCATCTCGATGGCCGGCGTGTCGGGGTCGCCGAGAAACACGTCGACCTCCTCGTAGGTGAACCGCCGCCGGCTCTTGATCGCGGTCGATTCCACCGCCGCATGCACGGGAATCCCGTCTGGTGAGAACTCGATCCAGCAGGTTCGCGCGTAGCGGACCTTCCCTGGCTGCAGACTGGCCAGGTTGTTGGAGACGACCTCAGGAATCATCGGGATCACGCGGTCGGGCAGGTAGACGCTCGTGCCGCGGTTCCGCGCCTCCTGATCGAGTGGCGACCCTTCGCGGACGAAGTACGAGACGTCGGCGATGTGCACCCCGAGCAGCCAGTGGCCCCGCTCCACCCGCTCCAGTGAGATCGCATCGTCGAAGTCGCGGGCGTCAACCGGGTCGATCGTCACGATCACGCGGTCGGTGAGGTCCCGGCGGCCGGCGGGAATCGACACGTCGAACCGGTCGGCCTGCGCCCGCGCGTCGTCGAGCACCTCCGCGGGAAACGGGCCCGGCAGGCCGAACTCGTGGATCACCGTCTGCGTGTCGACGCCGACGTCGCCCGCCTTGCCGAGCACCTCCACCACCACACCCTCGCCGTCACGGAGGTGCGTGGGGAATCGCACCATCTCCACGACGACCTTGTCCTTGGGGTGCACGCCTTTCGCGCCGGGGTCGCCGACCGAGATCGCCCGCGGGAGCACCGTGCCGTCGACCTGCACCCAGCCCTGGCCGGCAGCCTCGAAGTAGGAGCCGACGAACCGCGTGGTCCGCCGCTTCACGATCTCCACGATCTCGCCGGCAAAACCGGGGCGGCCCACGTCGCGGGCCTGCGACATCCGGACGCGGACGGTGTCGCCCGAGACGGCATCGAGCGCAGAGACTGCGGGGATATGAATGTCGGTCGACCGGTCGCCCGCGGCCGCATCGCGGGGCCGCACGAAGCCGTAGCCGGCGGCGGCCCGGCGGAAGACGCCCACGACACCCTCGTCGCGGCTGCCGCCCGCTGAGGAGGAACGGGAACGCGGTCGGTCGTGGCCGTCACGATTTCGCGGCATGGGACGGGAATCCCTCGGACCATCGGCGGCGGACGTCAGCGGAACGCCGGCGAAAGTGTAGCAGCAGGCCTCCAGCAGGGGGCCCAGCGGCGCGAGCCGTTGGGGCGCCGACCGATGGATCGCGTTATGATCAGTGGGTCAGTATCCAGGAGGCACGAGCGATGGCGAAGCATGTGTGGAAGGTGATTCTGGCCGGACTCGCGGTGGTGATCGGCCTGCTCATGATTGGTGGGCCGGCCGAGCAGAAGCCCGCGGAGCCCCCTCCGCCCACCCAGGCCGAGGCCCCGAAGATCCAGACGCGAAAGACCGTGGGTAAGACGACCCAAAACGTGCTCGACCTCGCCGACGCCAAGGCGCAGGGCGGCGTCGTGGTCGACAACGCAGGGGAGGCTGAGGAGGGAGGCCTCGGCGCCTACTCGCAGGCCTACCGCCACAGCGTGGCCACGATTGGTGGTCTCGCCGTGCAGCAGAAGATGAAGCTCTATCAGGCGGAGCACAACGAGGTACCCGCGACGCACAAGGAGTTCATGGCGAAGATCATCGCCCCGGGCACGCCCGATGAGGTCTCGCTGCCGATGCTGCCGTACTACCAGGAATACGCGTTCGACCCGGCGTCAAAGAAACTCGTCGTGGTCGAGTTTCCCGCCAAGAAGGAGCAGCGGGCGAAAGAGACGAACTGATCGGCGGGGCTGCCTGTTGGAGTAGCACAGGTTGCCAACCTGTGCCGAAGC
>JBAXOU010000303.1:0-3060 GCA_037133115.1 Planctomycetota bacterium
GTGGGCGAAGACATGGGGCCCGACCTGGGTGCCTACGGCTGCAAGGACGCGATCACGCCCAACATCGACCGGCTGGCCCGCGAAGGCGCGATCTTCACCCGGGCCTTCACCCACTGCGGCGTCTGCGCCCCGTCGCGGAGCGGGATGATCACCGGCCGCTATCCGCTCTGCTATGGCGGGCAGAACATGCGGTCGGTGGTGGTGAAGCCGCCGCGGCCGTTCACGGAGAGGCTTCGGGATGCCGGCTACCACGTGTTGTGGCCCGGCAAGACCGATTTCAACGGCGTGCCGATGGACAAACTGGCCGACTCCCGCCAGGAGTGGCTCGGTGGCCCCACGCCCCAGGAGCCGTTCTTCGCGTTCCTGAATCTCTCCGTCAGCCACGAGGGCAAGGTCAACGCCGACATGGCGAGCCATGCCGAACGGATTCCCGAACTCACGGCGGATCAGCGTCGCGATCCGGCCAAGATCGAAGTTCCGCCGTTCTATCCCGATGATCCTGAGGTTCGTCAGGCCCTGGCCCGCTATCACGAGCTGGTCACGGTGGTCGATGGCGAGGTGGGCCGGGTGATGGAGTGGCTCGACACGCACGGCCTCGCGGAAAACACGGTGGTGATCGTCACCGGCGACCACGGCCGCGGGATGCCCCGCTTCAAGCGGTCGGTGAGAGACACCGGCACGCGGGTGCCGCTCGTCGTTCGCTGGCCCGCAAAAATCGCCCCCGGGAGCGTCCGCGACGACATCGCTGGCTGGATCGACTTCGCCCCCACGGCGCTCGCGCTGGCCGGCGTGCCGGTTCCGCCGGAGTACGACGGGCACGTGTTTCTCCCCACGGCCGCCAATCCGCCCCGCTACGCCTACTCCTTCCGCGACTGCATGGACGAGGACTGCGATCAGGTGCGGTCCGTCCGCGACAGTCGATACCGCTATGTGCTCAATGCCACGACCGACCGGTCGGATGCGGGGTATGTGACCACCGCGGAGAACGGGCCGATCATGAAGGTGATCCGCCGGGAAGAGGCCGCCGGCCGGCTCGATGCCGTGCAGTCGCTCTTCGTCGCCCCGACGCGCGACAAAGAACTCCTCTTCGACACGCAGGCCGACCCCTGGGAGGTGACAAACCTCGCCGGCGACCCGGCCCATGCGGCCAAACTCGCCGAACTCCGCGAGGCCTGTCGGCAGTGGATCGAGCACTGTGGCGAGCTCGGGCAACTCGACGTTGAGACGCTCGTCGAACGGGGGGTGATCGAGCCACGAGACGAGAAGTACGCCGAGCGGATCCGGGCCCGCGACAACCCCAAGAACAGGCCGATCCGGGGCGGTGAGCGGGACTGACGCGAGGAGAAGGTTTCGGGCGTTTTACCGCTACGACCTTCCCAATCGCGCCGTGCGCATGGCCGTCAGGTGCGAACTACACTCCCAACAACGACGTTCACGCGGCCCCGATCCGCGTCGCTTCGCCCGGTCCGTTTTCTCGACTCCCGAATCGAATCGCATCATGAATGACCTGGTTTCATCGCGTCAGGGCTCCTCCTCCGATGTCGGCACACTGACGCTGGGAGTGGCCGCCCGGTTCCTGCTCCTTGTCGGCGTGGTTCTCACGGTGATGCTCATTGTGGGCGTCGTCACCTTCCAGACCCTCTTCAAGCTCAAGGTGAACGGCCCGATCTACGCCGGAATCGTCGAGCAGAAGGATCTGGTGGCGGACATCCTGCCGCCCCCCATGTACGTGCTCGAAACCTACATGACCGCCCTGCAGATGCTCGACGAGGACGACCCCAACGAGTTGAAGGCTGACGCCGCGAGAATCCGTGCGCTCAAGAACGACTTCGCCACCCGGTGCGACTACTGGATCAAACCGCTGGCCGGCACCGACGTGGGACGCGTTTTGGTGGAGGAGTCGCAGCCGGCGGCCTGGGAAGTGTTCGCGACGGTGGAGAACGAGCTCCTTCCGGCCATCCAGCGAAACGACAAGGCGGCGGCTGCCGCGGTCGCCAACGGCAAGCTGAAGGCGGCGTATCTCCTCCACCGCAAGGGGATCGATCAGGCGGTCGTTTTGGCCACGCAGACCAGTGCCGCGCTCGAGAAGTCTGCGGCCAGTGACGTGTGGCGGCGGGAGAAGCTGCTGTTTGCGGTGCTCCTCGGCGGATTCCTGCTCGTGGCCGGCCTGGCGTGGTGGGTGATGCAGGCCAACAAGCGGGCCCTCCAGGTCATCGACCGGGAATGGAAGCGGACGATGGCCAGCATCACCACGGCCATCGTCGACCTCGATCGGAGCGCGACCGAAACCGCCTCCGCGGCCCGCAACGTCTCCGAATCAAGTGCCTCGCTCTCGTCTGGCGCGATCCAGCAGGCTGCCTCCGTCGAAGAGACGAGCGCCTCGCTGGAAGAGATGACCAGTATGATCCGCGGAACGGCGGAGAACGCCAAGAAGGCCAAGTCGCTGGCGGTGGAAGCGCGGCTCGTCGTCGATGCGGGGTGCCAGTCGATGCTGGAAATGGATCGCACCATGAAGGAGATGAACGAGTCGATGGTGGCGATCGAGTGGAGCAGCGGCCAGGTGGCCAAGATTGTGAAGGGCATCGACGAGATCGCCTTCCAGACCAACATCCTCGCCCTCAACGCCGCCGTGGAGGCCGCGCGGGCGGGGGAGGCGGGGGCTGGATTCGCCGTCGTGGCTGAAGAAGTCCGCTCGCTGGCGCTCCGCAGCGCCACAGCCGCCAAGGAGACCGCATCCAAGATTGAGGCCGCCATCGCCAGCAGTCGCACTGGCGCAGCGACATGCCGCGTGGGTTCCTCGAGTTGCACCAGGGTGGGCGAGTCGCTGCGCGACATTGCCAACAAGATCGCCGCCACCGACAGCCTCGTGGCGGACATCGCGGCGGCCGCCGGGGAGCAGGCCGTGGGAATCGATCAGATCAACCGGGCCATCCTCCAGATGGAGCAGGTGACGCAGGGCAATGCCTCAGGGGCCGAGGAGAGCGCGAGTGCCGCCGAAGAACTCGCTGCCCATGCCGAATCCCTCAACGACCTGGTGGGCAGCCTGCGACGTTTGACGGG
>JBAXOU010000304.1:0-3045 GCA_037133115.1 Planctomycetota bacterium
TGCGGTGCAGGCCGACGGCACGCTCGATGCGGGGCGGACGTTTTTCGATGGCACCAAACTCTTCCGGGAACGCCGGCAGGGACTGCCCGACGGCCTCAAAGTCGATCGGGCGGGCAATGTGTTTGCCACGGGGCCCGGCGGTGTGCTCGTGTTCGCGCCCGACGGCACGCACCTGGGAACGATTCTCACGGGTCAGGCGACGGCCAACTGCGGGTTTGGCGACGACGGTTCCACGCTCTACATGACGGCCGACTCGCTTCTGTGTCGCGTCCGACTCGCGACTGCCGGCCCGCTGCCCGGACCCTGAGCATCACGCCCTTCCCGGGCATGTACCGTAGCCGCAGGTTGGTAACCTGCGGTCACGCGGCGTCGGGCGCGGTTCATGTGCAGGTTGCCAACCTGCACCTACGTAGCCGCAGGTTGGTAACCTGCGGTACCAAACCGTCCCTGCGCTACTTGCCGAGGTCGAGTTTCTTCCAGGCCTTCGCGGCCTTCGCCTTCGCGGCGACCGCCGGTGCTACGGCACCGTTCTTGAATGTCAGCGACTCGAGCTTCGGCATGGCGGCAAGCGACTCGAGCGCCTTTTCCGTGCAGCCGGTCTCGCGGATCGAGAGTTCCTTGAGATTGGGCAGCCCGGCGATCACCGCCACTGTGGCGTCGGTCATCTTCGGAACGCTCCAGATGTCGAGCACTTCGAGATCCTTCGCGGCGGCAAGATGCGCGAGGCCCGCGTCGCCCACTGACGCCAGTTCGTGCAGGTAGAGCCGCTTCAACGCCGGCAGTTCGGCCAGCACGGCGAGGCCCGCATCGCCCACCTCGGGCAGGTCGCGGAGCGTGAGCCGCGAGAGCTTGTCGAGGGGCGCGAGGGCGAGCACCCCCTCGGAGCCGAAGCCCTGGCAGCGAAAGATCTCGAGCGAGGCGAGGTTTCTCATGGCGGCCAGGTGCTGCCCTGAGGCATTCGTGATCGCGAAGTCTTGGGCGAGGAGGGAGTCGAGCGCCGGGCTGGCGGCGAGCTGGGCCATTCCCTCGTCGGTGACCACCGTGCTGCGGTGCTTGAAGGCCCGCAGCTTCGGCAGCGCCCCGACCACGCCGAGCGTCATGTCGCCCGCCTCCATGTTGCCGCGGAGGTCGAGGGCCTTGAGTTCGCCGAGCTTCGAGAGCCGCCGCGTGTTGAGGTCGTTGAACCGCGTCTGCACGAGCGCGAGTCGCTCGAGCTTCGCGAGCGATGCGATCGACTTCATGGCCGCACCGGTGAGGTTGGTGTTGCTCGAGAGGTCGAGCTCAACAAGATTCGGAAATGACGCCGCGATCGTCTCAACGGCAGCGTCGGTGATCCCGCTGTTGGTGATCGCCAGCGACGACAGGCGGGACAGGCCCGTGAGCTGCGCCACCATCGCATCGTCGAACTCCCGGCAGTTGAGGATCTGCAACTTCTCGAGACCATCGAGGCGGCCAAAGAGCGTGACGTCGTCGGCCGTCACGCCCGAGCCGTCGGCGATCACGATCTCCTTCACCGTGCCCGACGCATCGACGACGCAGGCTGCCCCGGCGCCGACCGCCTCGACCCGCTTCCTGGCAGCGGCCACCGTAGCGGGATCGGCGGCCCGGGCGGCTGCCGATACGATCAGAATGAGGGCGAGGCAGGCCGCGAACGGCCGGCCGAGACAGGCAGGATGTTTCATGTGGGGGTGGGTTCAGTCGAGGCGGTAACCGGTGCGATAGACGGGCTTGATCAGGTCGGCGACCCGCGGCGTCTTGAGCGAGTCGAGGTTGGTGACCTTCAGGTTCTTGGCATCCCACTCGACCTTCTCGCCCCAGTCGCCCATCTCGCCGTCGGCGCCTCCCTGGGCCGCCGCCCAGACCGCGAGGTTGCCGAGCAGGATGGTTTCGGTGAGCGGGCCGGCCCGGTCGATGAAGTTGGACTTCGCGATCGCGTAGTTGCCCTCCCGCTTGGCGCGGAAGAACTCGTACATGTTGTTGACGTCGAAGCCCTTGCCCTGGTCTTCGGCCTTCTCATAGTCGGCTGTCACCGGCTTCACGCCTTTGAGTTCGTACTTCCCGCAGTAGTCGTCGGTGCTGTAGAAGGCCCCCTTCTCACCCACGACGAGCACGCCGCTGTCGGACACCGTGTCGATGCCCCACTTCGAGAACACCTCCATCGGCGGCTTGTTGCCCTTACGGTCGTACCACCAGAACGGGATCGCCGGTCGCTCGGCCGTTTCGGGGAACTCGAACTTGATGATGGAGCTCGCCGGGAAGCTGTCGAAGTCGTGCCCCGTGGTGCGGGCGACCACGGAGATCGGATCCCGCAGGCCGCAGGCGGCAAACGGCACGGTGAGCTGGTGGCAGGCCATGTCGCCCAGGGCGCCGGTGCCGAAGTCCCACCAGCCGCGGTGCTGGAATGAGTGGTAAAGGCCGGGCCAGAACTCTCGCGACGGGGACACGCCCAGCCAGGCCTTCCAGTCGACCCGCTCCAGCGCCTTGCCGATCTCCTGCTGTTTCTTCTTCACGAGGTCGGCGACGATCTCCGAGACCTCCTCGGCGGTGATCGAGGCATCCTCCTGCTCGTCCACCTCCTTCATCGCCTGCGTCTGATACTTGCGGACGTTCATGCGGCGGCCGGGGCCCTGGGCCCAGACCGGCCGGTTCGACCAGGCGTAGACCTCCTTGAGGGGGCCGAGCACACCAGTCTTGATCTGGGCGATCGCCTCGCGGGACGAATCGAGGGCGGTGCCCTGGTTGCCCATCTGCGTGACCACGCCCTTGTCGGCCATCTCTTTGGCCAGGTTCGTGAGCAAGCGGGCTTCGTAGATCGTGCGGGTGAGCGGCTTCTGCGTGTAGCAGGAGATGCCCTGCCGCATGGCCTCGAGCGTCACCGGACCGTGCATGTGGTCGGGCGTCGACACGGTGCACATGTCGATGTCTTTGCCGTGCTTGGCGAAGAGCTCACGGAAGTCGGTGAACCGCTCCGCAGCCTTGAACTTCTCCGACTTGCCCTTGCTCTCGAGCGTGTTGCGGTCGACGTCGCAGATCGCGATCACGTTG
>JBAXOU010000305.1:0-3029 GCA_037133115.1 Planctomycetota bacterium
TCAGAGAATGGCCAGCGGGTTTCGCTTCTCTTCGAGCGTGCCGCGGGTGACGCCCACCCGGTTGGTCGCCTTGAGTGCCGTCCAGACGTCTCGGCCGGTCGTCACGCCAGCCATGAGCTCGCGGTAGGCGGCGATCACCTTGCCGATCGCCACGTCGTCCTCGTCGAGCAGTTCGACGCGGAGATGCCGCACACTCTTCGCCAGCAGGGCCGGCACGGCCTCCGCACCGCTCTGGGCGACCGCGTTGTAGAGCGTGTTGCGGCAGCCGACGTCGGCTGTGAGCGGATGCTCCACCCCAATGCGATCTCGCAGCTTCACGGCATGGTCGTCGCAGGGCCGGCCGCAGTTGGTCTTGTTGGTGCCCGGCGAGAGCACGGCGCAGAACACGCAATGCTCCATGTGAAACATCGGCATGTGCTGATGGACCACCACCTCCAGCCACTCCGGCGGCACCGCATCGACGAGCGTGAGCAACTGCTCGCGGTTGCAGTCGTAGGAGGCGGTCACGCGACCACAGCCGGCGGCCATGAAGAACTCGGCGGTGCGTTCGTTGGTCACGTTGAGCGAAAAATCACCGACGACCGGCAGGCCCGCCGCGCGAAAAAACTGGAGGGCCGCCCAGTTGCGAACGAGCACGCCGTCGGGCTCCTGCTTTGCCATGAGCCGGAAGATGCCCAGTTCGTCGGGCTTCTGGATCCGCGGTGTCGCCAAGAGAAGGGTCGCTCCGGCGGCCCGGCAGTGATCAACCGCGTCGCGGTATTGGCGGATGTCGGCAAACTCCACCTGAATCCGCCGTTCGCCCAGTTCCAGCACGCGACGGAGCTGGTCAAGCGAGCGGACGAGGATGTGGAGCGTGGGGACGGTCGTCGTGGGCTGCGGGACGTTGAGGCCGCGTGTATCGTTGCCGATAATCCCTCGCTCACGCCCGCGGCGATCCGGTGCGGATGATCGCGCGACGGCCCGCTCGAGAGCCGCGATGAGGTCGTGCCGCACCGCACCGAGTAGGCTGAAGGGGAGCATCGGCGAGCCGGTGATCTCGGCCGTGAGGCCGCGAAGCTCAAACGGCGTGCCGCCGAGCCGCCCGAGTTGGTCGCGAAGCGTCTCAACGGAAAGCGCGTGCTTGGTTGCCGCACGGGCCGGCTCGGCCGACGCCACCTCGCAGCTCGCCCCGAGGGCCGTGCGAGCCATCACGCGCAGTGGCTCGCCGACGGTCGCCATCACGTGCAGATCAACGGGCTGCCGTCGCCGGAGACCATCGCCCCCGAACGTCTTCCGCAGCCGCGCGGTCAGCTCTTGGTCGTCGGTCTTCCAGACCGCCTGGCCCGGCTTGAGCCGCGTCATGTCGATCGCGCCGTGGGCAAATGCGAGTTCCACGCGGCCTTCGGCCACCGGCTCGGTCAGCGACCTCCCCGCGACGAAAACCTCGTACACGCGGCCGCCCGCGGCGTGGTCGCTGGTTTCGCCGCAGTCGATCGCGATCCCGTCGCCCCGCTTTACGCTGGCCACAAGGTCGACCGCCACCCGGTCGCGGCGGACCTCGGCCACGGTGCCCAGCCGCACCCCCCGCTTCGCGCTCGTGGTCGCCGGCACGAGCATCTTGTGGTCGCAGCCATGGAGCCAGCCAGGCGAGAAGCCGCGGGAGAAGGAGAGTTCCATCTCCTCGACCTCGCGGGGCGTGAAGCTCACGGGCCGGCCCGCAGCGGCCGTGTCGATCGCCTGCCGGTAGTGCCGCGTGATGTTGGCGACGTACTCCGGCGTCTTGAGACGGCCCTCAATCTTGAACGACGCCACGCCCGCCTCGATGAGTTCCGGAGCCAGCGCGTAGGCGGCCAGATCCTGTGGCGACAGCAGGTATTTCTTGTCGCCGAGATCGACGTCCTTGCCGTCGCAGACGAGGTCGTAGGGCAGCCGGCAGGCCTGCGCGCACTGGCCGCGATTGGCGCTGCGGCCGCCGAGCGATTCGCTCGTCAGGCACTGCCCTGAGTAGGCCACGCAGAGGGCCCCGTGCACGAACACCTCGAGCGGCATCGCAGTCTGCCGGCGGATCGCCGTGATCTCCTCGATGGAGAGCTCCCGCGCGACGACGACCCGGTCCATCCCCAGTTCCTCAGCCAGGGCGATCGTTTCAGCGCTCGTGAGCGTCATCTGGGTCGAGGCGTGCATCGACAGCTCGGGCCGCCGCTCTCGGACCACACGGGCCGCACCGACGTCCTGCACGAGCACCGCATCGACACCCGCATCGGCGACCGCCTCCACGGTGCGGCCGAATGCCTCGAGTTCGTCCGAGAAGACGAGCGTGTTGAGCGTGGCATAGCCCCTGAGGCCGCGGAGGTGAAGCATCTCCATGAGCCGCGGCAGGTCGGCCGGCGTGAAGTTCGTCGCTCGCGCCCGGGCGTTGAAGCCGGTGTCGAGCCCGAAGTAGATGGCATCGGCACCGTTTTCGATCGCGGCACGAACGCACTCCCAGTCGCCGGCCGGCGCGAGCAGTTCGGGGGCGGATCGGAGGGCGGCAGGGGCATCGGGCATGGCCCGGGTGATTATAGGTCCGCCGACGTCGGCATCTGCGCAGGTTTCGTCAGCCCCGCAGCCGGCCGGAGACATGCTCGGCGCCGGCGGCACTTGTGAGTTCAAGGCGCCAACGGAATGTCGACGTCCGGCGTCCACAAGTGTCACCGGCTTCTGCGCGTGCCTCCGATCCGGCTGCTCGCCGTCAAGAGGGTCAAGCCACTGGGAAAGGATCCGCGAGGGACTGACCGTGCCCCACCCACCAGGAATGAACTCAGCGAGGGGCTGACCGTGCCCCGGGAGCCGGCCTCGCTGGCCAGCGCAGCCAGGATGGCGAAGCGCAGCCAGCGCGGAGTGAGCGGATGCCACGATGGCATCCGCGAACGTCCGGCGACGGGGCATGGTCAGTCCCGAGCCTCGCGACAGTCCGGCGACGGGGAACGGTCAGTCCCGAGCCCCCGATCATTCCTCGTTGCCGCGGAGCTTCGCGAGCACCGTGTAGTCTTCGAGCGTGGTCGTGTCGC
>JBAXOU010000306.1:0-2999 GCA_037133115.1 Planctomycetota bacterium
CAAGCCGACCGGCCGTAAGGCCGCGGGCGTCCCACGCTGGACACGGCGTCCTTGGGCGGTGCGCCCCACGCCTTTCGGCGTTTCGCCTGTACGGCAGCAGCATGCCGACAGGCCGTCAGGCCCGTGGGCGGGATCCTTCACGGTAGTTTGACACGCCCGGTGGGGCAGGGTTCAATCTTCGCGCATGGGAACATTCCTGGCGATTCGTCCCCGCGTTCGCCGTCCAGGCCGAGTTCCGGCCCCTTTCCATCATTATTCCGGAGCGTCTTGATCGTGAAGCGACCTGTCGTCCACGCGTCCATCGCCGTCTCGATTCTCGCCCTCGTCTCGCTCGCTGGCTGCGGCGGTGCTCCCGTCAATCCCGAAGCTCCGCCCTCCGGCATTGCGGGCAACTTCTTCTATGTGCTCTGGTGGCTCGTCGGGATGGGCAGCTCCGCCCTCGCCCTCTTTCAGGCGTGGCAGTTCTTCCAGTGGATGGAGGCGCAGCCGGCCGGTACGCAGAAGATGATCGACATCGCGGGGTATGTCCGGACGGGCGCCGACGCCTATCTCAAGCAGCAGTACAAAGTCGTGGGCTGGGCGTTCCTCGCCATTTGCATCCTGCTGCTCTGGATGGCCCTTGGCCTCGGTGTCCAGAGTCTCTGGGTGCCGTTCGCTTTCCTCTCGGGCGGGTTCTTCTCCGGCCTCGCCGGTTGGTTCGGCATGAAGACGGCCACGCTGGCGAGCAACCGCACCGCCGCTGGTGCCGAGCGTTCGCTGAATGAAGGGCTCCAGATCGCCTTTCGCTCGGGCGCCGTGATGGGGCTCACAGTCGTCGGCCTCGGCCTGCTCGACATCCTGCTGTGGTTTTTCATCCTCTACTGGCTGGTGCCAATGCTTGGCTTCCATCCCCTCTCGCTCGAGGAGATCACGGTCACGATGCTCTGCTTCGGAATGGGAGCGAGCACGCAGGCTCTCTTCGCCCGCGTCGGCGGGGGCATCTTCACCAAGGCGGCCGACGTCGGCGCCGACCTCGTGGGCAAGGTGGAGCATTCCATTCCGGAGGATGACCCGCGGAATCCGGCCACGATTGCCGACAACGTGGGCGACAACGTGGGCGACGTCGCCGGCATGGGCGCCGATCTCTACGAAAGCTACTGCGGCTCGATCCTGGCAACCGCCGCTCTGGGGGTGGCTGCCTTCGCGGGCGACGGAGCGATGCAACTCAACGCCGTTTTTTTGCCGATCACCATCGCGGCGGTCGGCACGCTCCTCTCCGTCTGGGGCATCTACCAGGTTCGCACGCAAGAGGATTCGTCACAGAAGGCCCTCCTTGCCGCCCTCGCCAAGGGGATCAACTTCTCGACCGTGGCGATCGTGGTCGCCACGTTCGCCATCACGTTCCTCCTGATGCGCGGCTTCTCCCACCTTGGCATCGCCGTGTCGGTGATCGTGGGCCTCGTTGCCGGCTGGCTGATCGGGAAGTGGACCGAATATTCCACCAGCAACGAATACGCCCCGACCAAGGAACTGGCCGACCAGGCCCTGACCGGCCCCGCCACGATCATCATCGGCGGCATCGCGGAGGGCATGCTCTCCACCTGGGCACCGGTGCTGATCACGGGCGGCGCCACGCTCCTCGCCTTCGGGTTCGCCAACGGCTTCAACTTCTCCGATCCCGACCAGTTCGCCCTCGGCCTCTACGGCGTGGGCATCGCGGCGGTCGGGATGCTCTCCACGCTGGGCATCACGCTGGCCACCGACGCCTACGGACCGATCGCGGACAACGCCGGCGGCAACGCCCAGATGGCCGGGTTGCCCGAGATCGTCCGCGAGCGGACCGACGCCCTCGACGCCCTGGGCAACACGACCGCCGCCACGGGGAAGGGCTTCGCAATCGGCTCGGCAGCCCTGACGGCGCTCGCCCTGCTCGCGGCCTACGTCGAGGAGGTGCGAATCGGGTTCGATCGCTGGGGCCACTCCGCCGTCGTCACCCGCGACGGCGTGCAGGAGGTGGCCGCGGGCGGTGCCAAACTCGCCGCCGGCGACTGGATGAAACTCGCCGACCGGCTCGTCGTGTCCGTCGGCGATCGGGCCGAAAATAACCGCCTCTACATGGTGCTCGATCCGGCGGTCCTTGACGGCCGCCGAAGCAAAGGCAAGGAGATTCTCGCGCCCGCCGTCGAGGGTCTCTCGGGCGCCGTCCGCAACGCGGTGGCCAAGACGGCTCCCTCGCCGGACGTGGTCTCGCGGCTGGTCGCCGAGGGTCGGATCGTGAACGTCAAGTCGGCCACGATGCAGGACTACATGCGGTTCTACGACGTCACGCTCATGAACCCCAAGGTGATCGTGGGCATGTTCGTGGGGGCGATGAGCGTGTTCGTGTTCTGCGCCCTGACGATGAAGGCCGTGGGCCGGGCCGCGAAGGGCATGGTGGAGGAGGTCCGCCGCCAGTTCCGCGAGAAGCCGGGCATCATGGAGGGAACCGAACTCCCCGACTACGCAACGCCGGTGGCGATCAGCACCAAGGCCGCCCAGAAGGAAATGGTGCTCCCCTCGGTGCTGGCCCTCGCCGTGCCGGTTGTCACCGGACTCCTCCTCGGCGTGGGCGGCGTGCTCGGCCTCCTGGTCGGCGGCCTGACCACGGGCTTCTGCGTGGCGGTGTTCATGGCCAACGCGGGCGGTGCCTGGGACAACGCCAAGAAGCACATCGAGAGCGGCGTGCACGGCGGCAAGGGCAGCGATGCCCACAAGGCGGCCGTGGTGGGCGACACCGTGGGCGATCCCTTCAAGGACACCAGCGGCCCGAGCCTCAACATCCTCGTGAAACTCATGAGCATGGTGAGCGTGGTGGTGGCCGGCCTGATCGTGCGATACTCACTCGAGGCGCTCGGGATTTTCTGAGCGGGTCGATCGCGGGTCGGGTCAGTCGGTCCGGGCGTTTCGTTGGCGAACTCGCGAGCAGGGCCCCGCGGCCGGCGGGAGGCATGCTCGGAGCCGGCGGCATGTGCGAGTACGCT
>JBAXOU010000307.1:0-2996 GCA_037133115.1 Planctomycetota bacterium
ACATCGCGAGCGACGAGACCCCCGAGGGCGTGAAGCCCGACACGGGCCGCGACCGCTACAAGGCGTGAACGAGCACGCGTCCGCGGTCTGGTCGGCGAGGGCTCGAGCTAATCGTGTTCGGGCGGCGGCTGATTCAGTGCTGTCGCAGCACCGACGGGCTGGCGGCGACCCTTTCGAACGTGAACTCGCTTGAGTCGCCCTGTCGGCTGGCGTGTTCGATCGTGATCGACACCACCCGCCCTTCGGCGTCGAGGTCGACGTATACGTCGGGGGTGAGTTCTCTCGTCTCGTGAGCGGCGGTCGTGCCGATTTCGACGAGCGCCGTGTCGGTGTCTTCAAAATACCTGACCTTCATCTCCCGCCTCCCAAATAGTCACGATCAAAAAATACGTTGTGGATGGTCGTCCGGTCCGCCAGCAGGATGACCCGCAACGCCCGGGGAGCATAGGCTCCCGCCTGAGCGGCGGAGCAGGCGCCGCTACCGGGCCGCAGTGGACAGGTCGAAGTCGAACCGGTTGGCGGCGTTCGCCTGGATCTCGACCGTGAGTTCACTCTTCGAGTTGTAACGATCAGGAATCCGCTCCTGCGGAGGCGGAGCGAATGCGCCGCGGGGCGGCCCGAGACCATCCGGCTTCGACTCGGCTGATTGAGGCCAGAACACTCGCACCCGATACGTGCCCGGCAAGAGACCTTGTCCGGCGGCAACGGCGTAGCGGCCGTCGATGATCATCGCCCCGGTGGACGTGCGAGCCGGAACGCTGGCCGGATCAAAGTTGATCGAGCCGCGATCGACCGGAGCCCCGTCGAGGCGAACCACGCCGGACAGACCAAAGCGGCCGTCGGTTCGGCCGCATCCGGCGATCGAAGCGACCGCCAACACGGTCGCCAGCAACCCGTAAAGCGACTTACGGAACATCGACGGTCTCTCCACCCTGCGTGGTGCTCAGGGCCCGCCAGGTATCGACGAAGATTCCGTTTTCGAAAAACCGCACCGCTCCGTCGCACATAACGGCGTTCACCCCTCCCCGATGTCGGCTGCGGGCCGACTGCCGGCCGGGGTTACTGGCACTCAGTCCGCCGCATGGAGGATTGTCGGGGAAGAGCACGTTGCAGGCCGACGAGTCCCAATAGAGATCGGGGTCAGACGTGTTGGGGGTGGAATACGCGGTGAATCCCGATCCGTTTCCCCAGAAAACAATCCCGCGAACGTCGATCTTCGTGCTCGTTTCCTTGCCTTGAATCGTCTCCGAGGCCATCAGTGTTTTGCTCAACCCGTCGATCACCTGTTTGAAAGCCACGCCGGGCCGGATTCCTTTGTTGTGATCGACCACGACGAACGGAGCCCCACCAAACGTCACGCCGTTGAGCGACTGGGTCATCGTCTGCCCGGTAGTCGAGTTTGCGTTGTTGGTGGCGGTATTGCCGTTGTTGGTTACGTAGTTGTGTTTTGTCCACAAGTTAGAACCGAGCTTGCACGTGGCCGGCGTGTCGCTCGGGCAGGAGAACGATGAGAATCGCATTTGACCAAATGAAACGTACGAGGCTTGGTAGTCGTAGTATGTGTTGCCCCAGCCTTGCCAAAGGGTGCTAGCACGAGCCTCCTCGATGAAAGGCATGACCAGGGGAAACCATGTGCCATATCCGCCCTGCGCAAAGCCCGGCGGCAGCGTCTTCTGGGCGTCGTGGTAGGTGTGCATCGCCACGCCGATCTGTTTGAGGTTGTTCGAGCAGGTGGCCAGTCGGCTCGCTTCGCGGGCCGACTGCACAGCCGGCAAGAGCAGGCCGACAAGCGTGCCGATGATGGCGATCACGGCCAAAAGTTCTACCAGCGTAAAACCGCGAAGCCTGCGGAGGCCCTTGGCCCGCGGGCCGCGACCGACACCCAGACGCCGGCCGTGGTGATCGTTCACGGCGTTGATGCGGTTCATCTCGCCCATGACTTTCATGGAACACCTCCTGTCGCCGCCGAGACCCAAGTAGTGTCGTGAGTATTCCACGCCATGGCGGTTCAAACAATCAGAATGAAACAGACATTCCTTGTATATTCTGGGCATACGGCCACGAGCCTGGCCGACGCCGCCGGTGGCAGCCGATAGACTGGCGTGGTCGGTGAGCGATTGCCGAGGAGACAGGTGGCCGATGGCGAAGCGACGGAAGTCCGGCGTGGTTCTGCGGCAGACGGCGACGCATCCGTTCGGCCGGCTGACGTTGGCGGGCTTTCATTTCGGCCTCCGTTCCAGAACGCCGATGCCGCTGCGATTCTGGGACACCTTCGCGATCGTCTACGTGCTCGCCGGCCGGGCACGGTTCCACGACGTCAACGGAGTGGATCTGCCCATGGGGCCTGGGGATCTGCTCCTGATGTTCCCCGGGCACGGCTACCACTACGACCCCGATCCGGAGCAGCCGTGGAGCGAGTTCTGGCTCCAGTTCCAGGGGCCGGTGTTCGACCTCCTGCAGAAACAGGGCGTCATCGATCCCGCGAGGCCCATCTTCCGGCTCGCCCCTGTCGATGCCTGGCTCGAGCGATTCGAGTCGGTGGCCCGCCTGCGGCCCAGACAGCGGACAGTCGACCCGTTGCTGCAGACCTGTCGATTTCTCGACGTGCTGGCCGATGCCATCGCCCACAGCCGCGAACAGAAGGTCGGCCCGCCGCAGAACCTCTGGCTGGCCCAGGCGACGGCGCTCCTCGACAAGCACTCCATCGCCGCGCCGGTGGAGTGGAACGCTCTCGCCAAGAAGATGGGGATCTCGCACGACCGATTTCGAAAAAAGTTCAAGCAGTTCACCGGCACCACGCCGGCCAACTATCTGCTCGCGCGGCGGTTGGAGGCGGCCTGCGAGATGCTTCATGACCGCTCACTCGGGCTCAAGGAGATCGCCGTCCTGTGCGGGTTCTGCGACCTCTACCACTTCAGCAAGCGGTTCAAGCAGCGGCTCCAGTTGACGCCCACGGCATACCGCGAGCACAAGCTTCGCATCTCGTGAGGCGAGCC
>JBAXOU010000308.1:0-2980 GCA_037133115.1 Planctomycetota bacterium
GGTGCAGGTTGCCAACCTGCACCTACGTGGCGTTACGCCAGGTTGGCGTCGAACACGCGGACCTTCGCCCAGTCCGTGGCGTTCTCGGCGATGAACTGCTCGTGCCGTGGCGCCGTCTGATACACGTCGTGGGCGGCGTGCGATTCGAACACGATCGTGAGCGCCACGTCGTAGTCGCGGTCGTTCACCTGACGGTCGTACTCTGCCGCGCAGGTGCCCACCGAGAAAAACACCGTGCCCGGGTGCCCGGTGAGGTGTTTCTGGCACGACTCCACAAGCTTCGCGGCGGCCTCGGGCGTGCGGTTCTTGAGCGTGAAGTAGACGGCGTGGGAGAGATGGGGCATGGGGAGTGGTGCGGTCAGGCGGGATTCGAGTCGCGAGCCGCTTGCACCGGTGCGGGGTCGGAGCCGGGCATCGACTCGCCGGCACGGCGGGGCGTGGCGGGGCCGATGATCTCCGCCACCTCGGTGTCGTCGAGCATCTCGCGGGTCTCGAGGGCGCTGGCGAGACGGTCGAGTTTGTCACGGTTGTCGGAGAGGAGCTTGACGGCCCGCACGGCGGCCTCGTTGAGGATCCGAGTCACCTCCTCGTCGATGATCTGCGCCGTCCGTTCGCTGAACTCGCGGTGTTCGTAGACATCGCGGCCGAGGAAGGGATGCTCATTGGAGGTGGAGCAGGCCACCGGGCCCACCCGTTCGCTCATGCCCCAGGTGGCCACCATCTTGCGGGCGATCCGCGTGGCGTTCTGGAGGTCGTTCTCGGCGCCGGCCGTGTATTCCCCGAACACGATCTTCTCGGCGGCCCGGCCTGCCAGTCCGAGAACGAGTCGGTTCATCAGCGCCGACTCGCCGATGTTCATCCGGTCTTCCTCGGGCACGAGCTGCGTCACGCCGAGGGCCCGGCCACGGGGAATGATCGTCACCTTGTGGAGCTTGTCCACGTCGGGGAGCAGCCAGGCGCCCAGCGCGTGGCCGGCCTCGTGGTAGGCCGTCATTTTCTTCTCGCGGCCGGTGAGCACCTCTTCCCGCTTTGGTCCCATCAGCACCTTGTCGCGGGCGTAGTCGAAGTCGGAGGAGTCGACGGCATTCTTGTCGTGCCGCGTGGCCCAGAGGGCGGCCTCGTTGACGAGGTTGCGGATGTCGGCGCCGGTGAGGCCGACGGTGGCGCTCGCAAACCGGTCGAGATCGACGTCGGGAGCGAGTGGCACGTTTCGCGTGTGCACCTTGAAGAGGGCCAGGCGGGCCTTCTGGTTGGGGCGATCGACCGTCACATGGCGGTCGAAGCGGCCGGGCCGCAAGAGCGCGGGATCGAGCACGTCGGGCCGATTCGTGGCGGCGAGCACGATCACACTCTCCGACTGACTGAAGCCGTCCATCTCGGAAAGAATCTGGTTGAGCGTCTGCTCTCGCTCGTCGTGGCCGCCGCCGAGGCCGGCACCGCGGACGCGGCCCACGGCGTCGATCTCGTCCACGAACAGGATCGCGGGGGAGGCGTCCTTGGCGGTTTTGAACATGTCGCGAACCCGCGACGCGCCCACGCCCACGAACATCTGGATGAACTCGCTGCCCGAGATCGAGAAGAAGGGCACGCCCGCCTCGCCGGCCACGGCCCGCGCCAGGAGCGTCTTGCCCGTGCCCGGCGGGCCCATCAGAAGCACGCCCTTGGGCACGCGGCCGCCGAGCCGCTGAAACTTCTGCGGGTCCTTGAGAAACTCCACGATCTCCTGAAGGTCGGCCTTCACCTGCTCGAGTCCGGCCACGTCGGCGAACGTCACCTGCTTGTCGTCTGCGGCATACCGCTTGGCGGGCGACTTGGAGAACCCACCGAGGAACCCGGTGTTACCGAGCGGATCGCGGGCCTTCCGAAGCGTCATCCAGAACCCGGCCATCAGCAAGAGCGGCACGAGCATGTAGAGGCCCATCAGGAAGCCGGTGCCGTCGGTGGGCGTCTGCGTGAGCTTCTTGATGTCGTCGTGCTCCTGCATGAGCCGGTCGAAGCCCTCGCGGAGGTAGGGGTTGAGATCGAGCGAGAAGGTCTTCTGCGGCTTGCCGCCCGGGGCCGTCTCGGGGAGTTCCTTGGCGAACTCGCCCTCGAGATGGTCGCCTGAGAGCACGATGCGGGTGACGTTGCCCCCCTTCACCTGCGACACGAACTCGTCGTAGGAGATCGCGTTGCGGACCGTGGCCGCGTTGCCGGTGAGCACGGTGGCCAGAGCCACGGCCCCGAGGATCAGGAGAATCACCATCGGCAAGCCCGGGCGTCCGAGCATGGAGGGCGTGTTGGACGGACCCTTGGGGCGCGGGGCGGAATCCATGGACGCGGTCGTCTCCGGAGCGAAGGTGGGCCGGCGGACCGCGAGCTGCGGAATTTCCGGCAGGGCCGATTAGTCTACTGTATGAGTGCAGCCAGGTGTGGCGTTGCGGCCCGTGTGTCGCGGCCGGCAGAGAAGGTCGAGGGAGCGAGATGCAGCAGGACCTTTCGGCAGGACGGCCAGTGAAAAGGGGCGTCGTGGCCGTGGCCCGCCGCGGCGGCCTGTTTCTGGCGATCCGGCGGGGCAGGGCGGTGGCCGCCGGCGGGCGCGTCTGCTTTCCGGGCGGTCACATCGAGCCGGGCGAGGAGGAGCACGAGGCGGTGGTTCGCGAGTGCCACGAGGAGTTGGCGGCCGTCGTCGAACCGGCGGAATGCGTTCATCGCAGCGTCACGGCCTGGGGCACGTCGCTGGCGTGGTGGACGGTGCAGCTCGCCGACGGCGATCTTGTGCCGCACCCGGTGGAGGTAGACGAGATCCTCTGGCTCACGCTCGACGAGATGCTGGAGGAGCCGACGCTGCTATCGGGCAACCGCGAGTTTCTGGAGGCGGTGATCGACGGCCGCGTACGGTTGTGACGAACGAGCAACGGGTTGTTCCGCAGGTTACCAACCTGCGGCTACGTTGACCGCCCCGTAGGTGCAGGTTGGCAACCTGCACCAGCACCACGAC
>JBAXOU010000309.1:0-2971 GCA_037133115.1 Planctomycetota bacterium
AAGCGACTCGACGACCGAGGCCTCGTGCCCGAGTTCGTCGCCCCGCGGTTATGGGAGCACACCCACGGGATCGACGGCGGTTACACCAGCAACTGTTCCAAAGCCCGGACGTGGGCCATCGAGCGGTCGAAGCGGGCCGTTGACGTTGCCCTCGCGCTCGGCTGCGATCTGATCGTGATGTGGCCCGCCCGCGAGGGTACGAACGTGCGGGAGAGCAAGAACCCCATCGAGGCATCTCGGCAGATGCTCGAGGCGATCGACGCGATCCTCTCGGCCGCGCCGAACGTGCGGATCGCCATCGAGCCGAAGCCCAACGAACCAGTTGATCACGCCTTTGTGCCGACCATCGGCCACGCCCTGGCGCTCGGGGCGCGTTCGTCCGATCCAGCGCGGGTGGGCGTCCTCATCGAGACGGCCCACGCGATCCTCGCGGGGCTCGACCCGGCTGATGAGATGGGCTTCGCGCTCGCCGCCGGCAAGCTCTGGAGCGTGCACCTCAACGACCAAAATGGCCTGAAGTTTGACCAGGACAAGGTCTTCGGTGCCGCGAACCTGCGGGGCGCGTTCGATCAGGTCCGCATCCTGGAGACGGCGGGCTACGCGGAAACGGGCCGCTTCATCGGGTTCGACGTGAAGGCGCAGAGAACGCAGCGGGCCGGAGCTGCGACCGCCCACCTCGCCACCAGCAAGCGAATCTTCGAGATGCTCGTTGCCAAGGTAAGGTCATTTCCGGAAAAGGCTGCCGCCGAATGCATCGCGAGCCGCGACTACGAGTCGTTGGAGCGGCTCGTGCTGGAGCACCTGCTCGCCGCCTGATCGTGCCCACGCTGGTGCCCCATGGCTGATGCCCCTCTGATCGCCGTGATCCTCGACGCGGCGCGGCCATATGACAGGTTGATCATCGGAGGGATTGCGAGATATGTCCGCGAACACGCATCAGAATGGAGCCTGTACGTCGAGGAGGACCCACTCCAGAAGTTGCCTGACCTGAAGCGCTGGCACGGTCAGGGGATCATCGCAAGCTTCGACGACAAGCGGGTGGCGACAGCGATCGGCGGGCTCTCCATTCCGATCGTTGGCGTGGGTGGCGGGTATGGCTGGTTCGATCCCGCGTCGGCGATCCCGTATGTGTTCACCGACAATGCCGCGATCGGACGAGTCGGCGCAGCGCACCTGCTTGCCTGCGGGTTCCGTACGCTCGCCTACTACGGCTATCCGAAGACGGCGACGGCCGGCTGGTCGGAGGAGCGGGCGGAGGCGTTCGCCGAAGCGTGCGGGCAGGCTGGCCGCCCCTGCCACGTCCACACCGGCCGGCATGCCGATGCCCGCCGTTGGCAGGAACTCCAGCGGGATCTGTGCGATTGGATTCGCGACCTGCCCAAGCCGGTCGGCCTGATGGCCTGCAATGATGTCCGGGCGAGGCATGTGCTCGAGGCCTGCCGCACGCTCGGCCTCCGCGTTCCGCACGATGTGGCGGTGCTGGGTGTCGACAATGACGAGATGATCTGTGAGTTGACGAATCCGCCGCTCTCCAGCATCGACCAGGCGGCGCGGCGGATCGGCTACGAGGCAGCGACGCTGCTCGATCGGATGATCAGAAGGGGCGTCGCTGCGGCGGCCGATGCGCGGGTCGTCGTTCCGCCGATCGGTATCATCTCGCGGACGAGCACCGACGCGATGGCGACATCCGACGAGGCCGTCGTGGTCGCGATCGAACGGCTGCGGACAAGTCCGCTGAGGAAGCCCGATGTTTCCGCGCTGGTGGAGGAACTCTGCATCTCCCGTCCTGCTCTCGAATCGCGGTTCAAGGCCGTCATGGGACGGTCGATCCGCGACGAGTCAGTCCGCCTTCGCGTGGCTGCGATCCGCAAGCTGATCACGCAGACAGACCTCCCGTTGAAGACCATCGCAGCGCGGGCAGGATTCAGGTCCGTGCAATACATGACGACCTTTCTGCATCGCCATACCGGCACGACGCCCGCCCGACTCCGGATCGTCGAACGCCGCTTGACCGAGTCGTCGCCACCGCTGCGTGAGGCGGACCTCCCTGGGATGACACATTCCTCATGAGCAAGCTTTTCGACTGCGTTGTGGCTGGTACGTGTGTGGCCGACATCCTCGTGCGACCGGTGCCTTTGGAGGCTCCGATCGGGGGCGGCCGGCTCTTTCACGTCGATCCGGTCGAAGTCACGACGGGCGGCATCGTCTGCAACACCGGCGTGGCGCTGCGGCGGCTCGGGGCGAGCGTGGAGGCGGCCGCCGTCGTAGGAGACGACCTCTGGGCCGGTGAGATCCGGTCGCGGCTCGCCGCGGCAGGCGTCGGCACCGCCGCGATTGAGTCGCGGCCCGGGGCGACCACCAGCACGACCGCAGCGCTCATCGACGCCAGCGGTGAGCGGAGTTTCGCTCACCACATCGGAGCGGCGGGTCTGCTCGACGTCGCATTCCTGCGTCGCCACGCCGCGGTATTCGCCCGCAGCCGGTACGCCGTGCTCGGCTATGTTGGGCTGCTTCCCACCCTCGAGCCGCAGCTCGCCGAGGCGGTGGGCGTGCTCAGAGCGGCCGGCTGTCGGGTGGTGCTGGAGACAGGTGGCGCCGGCGGATCGCTTGCGGATGTCGCCGCCGCACTGCCGGCCACCGACGTGTTTGTGCCGAGCCTCGATGAAGCGCGGAGCCAGACGGGCTGCGACAACCCGAAGGAGATCATCGCCTGCTACCGTCGCCATGGTGCGGCCGGCATCGTGGGGGTGAAGTGCGGCTCTCGCGGCATCGTGCTCAGTCCGACGCCCGACGTCATAGTCGACATCCCGTGCATCGCGGCCCCGGGGCCGGTCGTCGACACCACGGGAGCCGGCGACTCGTTCCTCGCTGGGCTCCTGGCAGGCTTGGTCCGCGGGATGCCCGCCGAGACCGCCGGCCGGCTCGGCGCTGCCACCGCGGCCTGCTGTGTGACGAGGGCCGGCGCCACGGC
>JBAXOU010000310.1:0-2965 GCA_037133115.1 Planctomycetota bacterium
AGCGATGCCATGCCGGCAGTGAACTTCTCGAGCGACTCCACGCAGATTCGCCCCTCGGCCAGCACGGAGAGTTCCTGCCGCAACGTCCCAAAATACCGCTCCACCGCCTTCGCCGTGATCGCGTTGACGGTGTCGAGTTGCTTGAAGGCCTGCTCGCGGAGGGCCGATGACGACGTGCGGTAGTTCATGATCCCCATGAACGCCATGGGGATCAACGACACCCCAAGCAGCGCGAGCAGGAGGGGATTGGTGAGAAACGAACGCCAGCCGCCGACGGCGGCCTGATCACGGTCTGCCATGTGAAACTCCCTGTCTCTCGGGTGCCTGCGGCCGGAGCCGCGTGAGTGAATGAATCATGCGATGGGGATCGAGCAGGTGCACGAGCCGGTCCTGCGCGGCGAAAACGCCGATCAGGGCGTCACCGCTCGCTTCAGTGGCGGGCGCGGTCGCCTGCTCGACGCGATCGGCCGGAATCTCGACCACGTCGAGCATCTCGTCGATCACGAGGCCGTACCAGTCGTCCTGGAGCTCGATCACCAAATGAGTCGCCCGCACGTCGGCGATGCGGCTGATGCCGAGTTGGGCCGCGGGGTCGATGATGGGTACGATCCGTCCGCGGAGGTGCAACAGCCCGAGCACACCCTCCGGCGCGCGAGGCACCCGCGCCAGGCTGCCGCCGCGCAGCACTTCGACGACGCCATCGGCGGGTAGCGCGAAGCAGGCTTCACCGACGCGAAAGGTGCAGCAGCGCTGGATGGTGGGTTCGCTCATCTCAGGCCTCGATCGCCACGTGTCGCCGCGCCGCACGGAGATCGACCACCTCGGTTGCAACCCCTCCGAGCGAGAGGATGCCGGAGACGCCAGTCGCAGCCACGGGCTGCATCGGCGACTCGGCGGCGAGCACGTCGAGGATCGCCCCGACCGCGAGGCCCACACCGCCGTCGCCCCCGTCGATGACGACCACGCTCACCGTCTGCGGTGCCGTGCCGGGCGGCCGCCCCATCACCTCGTCGATGTCGGCAAGGGGCGTGAACCCTTCGCCGCGACGGACGACGGCCCGGTCGGCGACGACCTGCACCTTGTCGCGGGCATACTGCTCGAGCCGCACCACCTCGGCCAGCGGCACGGCCACCCGGCGACCCGTGGGCGTGCCGCAGATGAGATACCGGTCAGCAATCTCCGCCGACGGCACCAGGGCCGCCTCGGGCTCGCGGGCGACGGGTGGCAGTCGGGCGATGCGTTGCAGGCCGCGAAGATCGAGGATCAGCACCACGCCGCCGTCGCCGAGGACGGTCGCCCCCGAGTAGAGGCCGAGGCCCGCGAGGAGTCCGCCGATCGGCTTGACCACGATGGTCGACAGGCTGGCGGCGTCGAGCAAGTCGCGGCAGCGAAACTGGTCGGCGGCCGACTGCATGCCATCGACCACGATGCCAAACTCGTGGTCATCGACGCGCACGAGCACCACGGTCCCCTCATCGCGGCAGGCGGTCGTCTCGCGGATGCCGAGAAACTGGTCGAGGAACAGGATCGGCACGAGCCTGCCGCGAACCCGCATCACCGGGGCATCAGCCAGACCCTCGATCCGCGGGCCGCTGCGATCGCGAGAGACGGGCATCAGTTCGCCGACGGCCGACTGCGGGATGGCGAACCGTTCGCTGCCGCAGCGGACGACGAGCGCCGGCATGATCGCCAGCGTCAGGGGCACATGCACGCGGACGGTGGTGCCCCTGCCGGGCACGCTGTGGATGTCGATCGTGCCGCCAATGGCCTCGATGTTGGTGCGAACGACGTCCATGCCGACACCGCGGCCTGAGACGCTCGTCACCTGGGCGGCGGTCGAGAACCCGGGTTCGAAGATGAACTGCAAGACCCGCTCCGGTGACAGCGCCGCCGCCTCGGCAGCCGACACGAGCCCCCGGGCAATCGCCTTCTCCCTGACCTTCTCGAAGGCGATGCCGCCCCCGTCGTCGGAAACCTCGATCGTGACTCGGCCGCTCTCGTTGAAAGCCCGCAGCGACAGCCGGCCCGCCCGCGGCTTGCCCGCTTGGGCGCGCACGTCTGGCGGCTCGATGCCGTGATCGACGGCATTGCGGATCAGGTGCGTCAGCGGATCGCGGATGCTCTCGATCAGCGAGCGGTCGAGTTCGGTGTCGGCGCCGTCGATGACCAGCTGCACTTCTTTGCCGCACGACACCGCGAGGTCGCGGACGGTCCGGGGAAACCGGCTGAAGACGTGTTCGACGGGCTGCAGCCGCGTCTTGACCGCCGTCTCCTGCAGCGCGTTGGTGACCACGTTGATCCGCTGGGCGCACGCCTGCACCGTCACATCGTCGCTATCGACGCTCCGCAGCTGGTTGCGGGCGAGCACGAGTTCGCCCACCAGATCGAGGATCGAGGCGAGCAGTTCCACATCGACGCGGACCGTGGTTTCCGTGGCAGCGACGGTCGCCGGAGGGGATGGCGCGGGCGACGCAGCGGCTGCGGTGGTCGGCGTCGCGGCCGCCACGATTGGCTCTGAAGCCGGTGACTCCACCGGGGCTGGCTTTGCAGGAGGTGTCTCGACCGGGGTGGCCGGGGTCGATGGCGCAGCAGCAACTTCGACGGCGGCATGCGACTGCTCCGCCACCGCTGCGAGGGTCCGCGAGAGCTCGCGGTAGTCGTGGTCTCCCTCGTTGCCCGCCGTCTCAATCGACTGGAGAATGGTCCGGACGGCATCGACCATCGAATAGAGCGTGCCCGCGACACGATCATCGAGTCGGAGCTTGCCGTCACGGAGCTTACCGAGTAGGTGCTCGCCGCTGTGGGCAAGAGCACCAAGCTTCGAGAACCCAAAGAAGCCGCTATTGCCCTTGATCGTGTGGACCGTGCGAAACACGCTCGCGATCCGCTGTGGGTCAGCCGGATCGGCCTCCAGCGCAAGCAGGTCCTTGTCGAGCTGATCGAGGTTTTCACTCGACTCGACCAG
>JBAXOU010000311.1:0-2938 GCA_037133115.1 Planctomycetota bacterium
ACCTGTGCTACGAGGGAACTCACACAGGTTGACAACCTGTGCTACAGGGAACGCACACAGGTTGGAAACCTGTGCGACGGGGGAACGGTCAGAACTCGTAGGCCACGCCGGGCTTCACGAGTTCCACGTTGGGCAGCCCCAGGGCCGCGAGTTCGCGGGCGATCTCCGCCGCAAACCGGGCCTTGCGGTGCACCACGATCCAACGGACGTCTCGGCCCAGCTTCGCGAGCTCCTTCGCGAAGGTCGCCGGGCAGTGATGGCCCGTGGTGGTTGCGAGGTCGGCGAGGGCGTTGGGAAAGCTCACCTCGAGAAACACCGCGTCGAGCCGCGGCGTGGCGGCGAGGTGCTTCCAGAGCACGTCGGTCGGCCCCGTGTCGGACGGAAAGGCCACCGCAGCCCGACCGTCGTCTACGAGGAAGCCCAACGTGTCGACGCAGTGCGAGACCGGTAGCGGCGTGACCGTGAGCCCCGCCCGCTCCACCGGCTCGAGCACCGTCAGCGGCGTGCTCCGCACGAATCGGTTGGCGCCGGTCGAGAGTTCGAAGAAGTCGGGCCACACGCGACCGTTGAAGATGTCTCGGTGGATGAAGTCAAGGACGTCCGGGAGGCCGAGCAGTTCGATGCAGTCGGGCCCCGGCGAGTAGACGTTCTCCAGGAGGATCGGCAGCGTCGCGACGTGGTCGAGGTGCTCGTGCGTGATGAAGACGTGCCGCACCCGCTCCTGCCTCGCCAGGTCCGACAGCAGTCCCAGCGGCCCGGCGTCGACGGCGACCACGTCGTTCACGAGAAACGACACGAGAAACTGCGCCTCGGTGACCGGGATACTCGACGGCAGCAGTTCGACCTTCATGACGAGCCAATCTCCCAGACCATCAAACAAACCACGACACTAGACCACGAAAAAGTCGCGGATCTTCCGGAAGATATCCTGGATCTCGGGAGTCGCCCGCTCGACGCCCGCAATCGCCTGGGTCCGCTCGGCCAGCCGCAGCCGAAGTGACTCGCCGAGTTCCTCGACCAGTCCAGGATGGGCCGACAGGATCGCCCGAAAAGACTCCTTGCCCACCTCCAGGAGCAGGGTCTCCTCGAGCGCGGTGACCGTCGCCACACGCGAGGCTCCCGTCATCAGCGACATCTCGCCGAAGTAGTCGCCCGGACCGAGCACGGCGAGCTTCACCACGGGTTTGTCGCCCTCGCGGGCCGTCACCTCGACGCTCCCCCGCATGATCACGAACAAGCTGTCGCCATTCGCGCCCTGGCGGATCACCTGTTCGCCGGCCGCGTAGACCCGATCGACGTTTTCCAACGCGAGACGGCGGACGAGGTCCGGGCCGAGTGGTTCCAGCAGGCCAACCCCCTCGAGGCAGTCGATCCGCCGGCCGACCGCGACCTCGGGGTGCTCGACCGGCAACGCCGGCAGTTCGGTGAGCCGGACGGCGTGCGTGGCGACGGGGATCTCGATGCCGTACCGGGCCAGGGCATACCAGATCCGATCGCGGGCCATCCCGTCCACGCGGTCGCGCTTGTCAAACTCGGTCGTGAACAGCCGCACCCAGTGCTCGACGCCCCGCTCCATGAAGGCGTTGGTGACCACCGACGGGGCCGGATGCTCCAGCACCCCGAAGCTCCCCTTGATCGCCTCGAGAATGATCGCCTGCACCCGCTGCGGCGGCACGCCGTAGGGCGTGACCACGTAGAGCGACCGCCGCGACCAGGGATCAGGCTTGGTGAAGTTGCGGATCGAGGCCTGGGCGAGCTGGCCGTTGGGGATGATCACATAGGCTTCGTCGAGCGTGATCACCTTCGTGGCGCGCCAGTTGATCTCCACGACCTTGCCGATGTGGGCGGTGTTTTGGTCGTACTGGATCCAGTCGCCCAGTTCGAAGGGATGCTCGGCGTGGATCGCGAGACCTGAGAACACGTTGCCAAGCGTGTCTTTGAGGGCGAAGCCGAGCGAGGCCGTCACCAGCGCCGAGCCCGTGAACAGGTTGCCCGCGTTGACACCCGATTCGTAGAGGACGGCGACGAATGCGGTGGCGAACAGCACCCAGCGCAAGACATCGAAAAAGATCCGTGGCCACGGCCGCGCGATACGCTCCCAGATCCCCACCGCCACGATCAGCAGTGCCGACTGGAGCAGCGACGCCAGCAGGAAGAAGCGACAGCCGTCGCGGGCCAGCGCCGGGGCCTCGGGCGACTCCGGAAAGAGCTGGCCTACCAGAAAGGGAAGCGGCGACACGACCAACAGCGCGAGGGGCCAGACGGTGAGCGAGCGGCGATGGCGGGGCACCAACGCCACCGCGATCACCCAGGCGATGAGCGCCACGACCGCCTTCCGCTGGAGATCGATGTCAAGCGGCCAGTCGGCAGCGCCTGGCAAGAGGATCTGCAGGAGGGGCATTGGGGGCACCGGTTCGGTCGGACAGGGAGACGCAATCGCTCGGAGGATTGTGCCGGGAGGCGGTCTGGTCGACAAACACCCCGCAAAAGCCGCGTAACCGGCCAGCCGCGATGGACTCCGGGGCCCGGATCGGCTACTCTCCGGGACTTGCCGGTAGGGCGGTGGTCGCTCGGCCGGGGGTCGACAGGTCGGGAGCAGGCATGGTCAAGCTGACGGTTCGCGAGCGTGAGAGCATCCAAGAGGCGGTTCGCCGCTTTCGGAAACTGGTTGAGCGGAGTGGCATCAAGAAGGAGATGCGTCGCCGCGAGTTCTTCGAGAAGCCGAGCGAGACCAAGCGGCGCGCCCGCCTCCGCGCCGAGCGCCGCACCAAACGCAACCGCCTCTTGGGCGTGTAAGGTTTCGGCACAAGTAATAGCGTAGGTTTTTAACCTGCGATTCTTGGGCACAGGTTGGCAACCTGTGCTACTCAGGAACAAGACACGTAGCCGCAGGTTGGTAACCTGCGATTCTTGGGCACAGGTTGGCAACCTGTGCTAC
>JBAXOU010000312.1:0-2928 GCA_037133115.1 Planctomycetota bacterium
TCACACCCGCGGCAACTCGTAGCCCTTGCGGTAGTCGCGGTTGAACAGCCGGTTTGCGTCGGCGTCCGTCGACTTCTCCGTCGTCGGGTCGATCGTGAGCTCCCGGCCGAGCGTGAGCTTCGTCTTCGACACGTCCACCGCGTTGTCCTTTAGGTAGGTCTGGAAGGTGTCGAGCGACGCCTTGACGTGGGGATCATCGGCGGCGAGTGACGGCCGGGCGTCGATCGGCACCGCCTCGCCGAGCGACCACGACACGTTGCCGAGATGGGCCAGCGCGCTCGAGAGGTGGCCGTCTTCAATGTCGAGATGGAGATCCTCGTGACGCCGGCTGCGGATCGCCTTCACGAAGTTGGCAAAGTGCTGCCGGTAGTGACCGCCATCCCATTGCCCGAGTTCGTGACCATCGTAGTCGAAGGCCACGCCCGACGTGTAGTTCGGGCAGACCACAAAGCCCTCGGTGCCATAGATCACGGCCGCAGCCTTTTCCAACGGGTTCGCGACCTTGAGGCCGAAGGTGGTCGGCGTTTTCATCGGCAGGCCGCGGACGTCGGAGATCAGCACTGCATCGTCCCACCGGAAGATCGTCACCTGACTGTTGGCCACGTCGCCGTTGTCCACGTACCCGAGCCGGCCGCCGAGGCTCACCACTCGCCTTGGTAACTCCTGCTTGCCGATGGCCCAGCGGCACTTGTCGAGTTCGTGCGGATTCTGGTTGCCGAGGTCGCCATTGCCCGTGACGTGATTCCAGTGCCAGTCGTAGTGGAGCCGCTTGCGGACCGGGATCTCCTTCGGTGCCGGACCGGCCCAGAGGTCGAAGTCGAGGCCCGGTGGGATCGGGGCCGGCGTGTCGACGAGGCCGATGCTCTCCCGCAGCCGGAAGCAGATCGCGTGGGCCGCGTTCACTCGCCCGATCTTTCCCGACTTCACGAACTCCATCATCTCCCGGGTGCCCGTCATGCTCCGGCTCTGCACGCCCATCTGGCACATGCGGCCGAGTTTGCGGGCCCACTGGGTCATCACCCGGCCTTCCTCCACGTTGTGGCTGCAGGGCTTTTCGACGTAGACGTCCTTGCCCGCCTGCATCGCCATCACGGCCATCAGGGCATGCCAGTGGTTGGGCGTGGCGATCGACACGGCGTCGACGTCCTTGCGGTCGAGGAGCGCCCGGAAGTCCTTGATGTACTCCGGCTTGGTGCCGCGGACGGCGGCATGATCGGCGTCGCCCTTCTCCAGCCGCGTCATCTGCGCCTCGTACGCATTCGGGTCGCAGTCGGAGATCGCGACCAGTTCAACCTCGGGCAGGCCGAGCCATTCCCGAATGTGGCCGCCTCCCTGGCCGTTGCAGCCGATCACGGCCACGCGAACCTTGTCGGAGGGCTTCGCGGTGGGGGCCGAGGCGGGCGTGTCGACCGCGCGGGCGACAGTGCCCGTCAGGGCGACGCCGGCCAGTGCCAGTGCCTGCTCGACGAAGTCGCGGCGGGTGGGGTCGAAACGGACGTTCCGTGGCATGGGGATCACTCTCCAGGAAATGGGCTGACTGTTGTCAGAGGGCGAGGTGTCAGAGGGCGAGGGCGCGGATGTTCTTGTATTCGACCTTCATCGGCAGGCCCTTGTGAATCTGCAGACCGATCGGGGCGGGTTCGGCATACTTCGCGTTCGTGTATCGGGAGACCTGCTCGCCGTTGAGCCACACAGTGAACGTGTCGCCCTTCGCCTCGACGCGAATGCGGTTCCAGTCGTTGGGCTTGAGCAGTTCGCCGGCCCTCGTGGCCCGGGCCTCCTCGGGATACGTGCCGGTGTAGAAGGAGCACGTCATGTCGCGCTTCAAACTCCGCGACACGCCGATCTGGACCTGAACTTCCGGCTTCCGCAGCATGATGCCGCTGTCGATCTCACCGGAGAATCGGCAGTCGACCTCGACGACGACGTCGCCGTAGCCGCGGTCGGTGTGGAGCATCGAGCCAGTCAGGGCAGCGTCATTCTCGCCGACAAGCACGCCGTCCTCGACCCGCCAGAACGGCCCCGCGGCCGGCGTCCAGCCTGCGAGATCCTTGCCGTTGAAGATCGGTTCGAGTGGGAGGTCGGCTGGCGACTCGGCCCGGCAGGCCAGCGATGCCAGGGTCACCAGGATCGCGGTGGCGGTCGTAGGCACAAGAGTGCGACGGAGCATTGAGGGTAATGGTCCTGGCGGTTGGCGGGGCGGTGGCACGAGCGTCCCCCCCGGATGGAGTCAAGAATAGCGTGTCGCTGCCCTCCCCGCATCGCCCAATTGGTCAGGGCGTGGTTGCCCCTGCCGGCTGGTGCGCTCGTCAAATAAGTAGGGGCCGATCGGCCTCGCGGTGCCAGCGCCCATACGAACAACCATGCCCGCGTTACCAGACGTACTGACAGAAGTACTGACGTACTGGGAAGCCTGCCGGACCGCGGCACGGGAGCGGATTCACGTCGCATGCGGCCGCCTCTTTTCGGGCCCTCGTGCGGTGCTTCGCTGGCTGCTCCGCCACCGTCGCGATGAGCCGCTACCGGCCCGGCCGGCCGTGGTGGCAGCGGCCTGCCTCGCCGCCGGGTGTGGGCTTACCCGTCTGGTCGAGCCCTGGCCTGAGACAAGCCTGGCGGTCGCGTGGTGGGCTGCGGCGGTGGCATCGCTCGCCGCCTGGGGAATGGCGTCGTGGTGGGGCCGCCCGCGAGCGGCCGTCGCGTTGCTCGGTATCGCGATCGCCGCGTGCGGTGCTGCCTGGGCCGACGCACGATACGACCTCTTTCGCCGCGACGAACTCGCCTGGCACCTGGGGGAGAGTCCGACGCCGATCGCCATCCGGGGCAGGATCGAACAGGCGTTTCGCGAACTTCCGGCAGGCGGTGATCCGCGGCGTGCGGCCGCCATCGGACCGTCGAGCGAGTGCGTGGTGAGCGTCGAGGCGCATCGTG
>JBAXOU010000313.1:0-2911 GCA_037133115.1 Planctomycetota bacterium
AGGCACCCGCGTCGCTCGACGAGGCCTGCGATGCCCTGGAGCGAGACAGCGGCTTCCTGCTTCGCGGCGACGTGTTTACGGACGACGTGATCGCGACGTGGCTCAAGTGGAAGCGGCAGCGGGAAATCGACCCGATGCGGCTGCGTCCGCATCCGTATGAGTTCTGCCTGTATTTTGACGCCTGACGAGCCCGCCCTAACCAAGGCGCGACAGCGAGGGGCTACCCGTGCCCATCGCCGGACGTTCGTCTCGGCCCTCCAGGCCTCGACTCACTGCATGTCCGCTGCGCTTCGCCATCCTGGCTTCGCTTGCTCCCATAGCCCGGCTCCCGGGCACGGGCAGCCCCTCGCACCATCATCCCTCGCATGGATTCCGGACGGGGGAGCAGCCGGATCGGAGGCACGCGCAGAAGCCGGTGAGACGTGTGCCACGCGGCGGTCGCTCCGAAGCGTTTGAGCAGAGAACTCACACGTCCCGCCGGCGCCGAGCATGTCGCCGGCCGGCTGCGGTGATGCCAATCAGGCACAGGTTGAAAACCTGTGCTACGGGGTCGTCATCACGAAGCCGACGTCGTCGTTGCCGTCCGGGGCTGAATCTCGCCACGGCGGAGGCCCGCCGTCGTCGCCGCCATCGGGCCCGATCGAGTAGACCGAGAGCCCTGCGTCGCCCCGCTTCATCACGAGCGGCGTGCCGCCCTCGGCGAAGGGGTCCGCGGGCAGCATGAATGGTGGCGTGGCCCCGAACGCTGCCGGCTCGAGCGGGAGCACGCCGGTCGCCAGCCGCTGCTTCGTGGCCGCCACGAGCACGGCCGCGACCCGGTGCAAGCCCTCGCTGCGAGCGCGGGCCTGAAACACACTGGTGAGTGAGGGAACCATCATCCGGGAGAGCATCCCGGGCGGATGCTCGAGCAGATTCTTTTCCACGGCCTCAGCCTCTCGCTTCATCTGCGGGTAGTCCGTGCGTTCCTCACGGCGGGCCGCGAGTTGCTGAAAGCCGTGCATCAGCCGCCGGTAGCCGTCGAGGTCGCCCGGCAGGAAAAACACCCGGAAGATCGGCCCGACGTCGCAGACCTTGGACACCTTGTCCGCCTGATCAGGTCCGAAAACCTCGCTCGACACCATCCGCCCATCAGCGAATCCCGCGAAGCTTGCGAGTCCAAACGCCTCCTCGCCGTAGAGCGCCGGCAGGAGGTCGAGCGACCGGCCGACGAGATCGCGGACCTCCGGCGATTCGAGCAGCGGCGCGTCATCGGCCCCAAGCCTCGGCAGCAGGTCGGCGAGTTCCGCCAGAGCCACGTGATCGAGGGCGATGCCCACGAGGTACAACACGAGGATCGATTCCGACGCTGCGTGGCGGCCGAGTCGCTGGATCCGGACGATGTCGGCCAATGCGTCGGCGTGCCGCCCCTCGGCCGCGGCCCGCCGTGCGGCAAGGGCCAGAAGCCGGCTCTCGCTCCGAAGTGTCTGAACCTCCGAGAGGATCATGTCCATCGACGGCCGGCTCCAGTCGCGGGTGAAGCGGCAGGTGTCGCGATCGGCGGCCCCGCGAACGAGGTCCAGCGTCACCGCATGCCGGGCCAGAAACGTCGCCACCTCCTCCCGCAGCACGTCGCCCTGCTCGTTCATCGGCGACTCCGCGGCATTGAACTCCTTGTCGGCCGCAATCGCCGCACCGGCCTGCAGGTGCAGCGGAGCGGCGTTCTCGTCGTCGGCCACGGTCGGCGGCAGGTTCGACTGCATCAGGTTTGCGGCCTCGAGCCGCAGGTAGGGAGCCTGGGCGACGACGGCGTTGTCGAGGATCAGGAGGATCCCGAAGGTCACGGCCGTTGCGATCACGGCAAGCGCCGTCAGGCCGATGAGCGGCCAGCGGGTTGCCGACGGTTCGCGGTCGTCGCGCGGCGCGAGGCCGGCCCGCACGATCCACGCGCCGCCGATCACGAGCGACAGAAGCACCGTGATCGCCTGCGGAAACCAGTTGAACTGGATCCGCATCCCAAAGGCGAGCCACCACGCTGCCGCCACGATCGGCAGCACGGCAATCACCGGCAGGCCGGCGCCGAGCGCCGCCAGGAGGGCCTTGAGCCAGCCTCGCTTCACCCGCGCCGCGGCCGCCGTGCAGGCCGCTGTCCAGAACAGCCCCGCCACCACCGCAAACAAGAAAAACAGGAAGTGGCCCATCGCGATGCTCCTCCTCGGCCTCTCGGAATCGACGGATTATCCCCCATCCGCGTCGATATCGCACCAGATCGGCCGATTGCCTATTCTTTTTGGTGTCGATCGTCCTGACCAATCCTCTCCGCCAACCCGGACAGCACCATGGCCACCGCCGAACCCACCGCGGAAACCACCGACACCCCCGCCGCCGCAAAGCCGTCTGCCGTCGAGGTAACGAAGGCTGCGAGCAACTATCTCGCGGGCGACATCGCCAAGGAACTTGTTGACGGCGCCGCCGGTTTCGGCAAGGGCTCGATCCAGCTGCTCAAGAACCACGGCACGTACCAGCAGGACGACCGCGAGACCCGGAAGAAGTCGGTCGACGGCAAGAAGAGCGAGCGGCAGGTCTCGTTCATGATCCGCACCTGCGTGCCCGGCGGGAAGCTGACGGCGGCGCAGCTGCTCTCGGCGATCGACCTGGGCGACGAGGTGGGCAACGGCACGATCCGGCTCACCACGCGGCAGTCGATTCAGCATCACGGGGTGGTGAAGGGAGATCTCAAGCCCTTCATGCGGCGAATCCACGACGTCCAGATGTCCTCGCTGGCCGCCTGCGGCGACGTCGAGCGAAACATCATGTGCTGCCCGGCCCCGATCCACGGCAACCCGGTTCGCGACGAGATGCAGGCCAAGGTGGACGAACTGGCCAAGCACCTCGCCCCGCGGACGCGGGCCTACTACGAGATCTGGCTGACCGA
>JBAXOU010000314.1:0-2901 GCA_037133115.1 Planctomycetota bacterium
CTCGCCTACTCGGCGCCGATGAAGCTCGCCTCTTCACCGATCGGCCGGCCAAAGTGATCGCGCTGCACCGGGGTGAACCACCGCGGCACGATCGGCAGGCCGGCCTCTTTCCAGGCGGCTTCGAGGCGGTCGCCCGCGAGCTTCACGATCTTCTCGCGACCACGACCGACGAGCGTGGCCCGGTCGGCCCACGGCGTGACGGGACCATCGAAGCCGGCCGCCTTCGCTGCGGTCAGCACCTCGGCGATGCTGATCACACCCGTGTCGCCCGGCATCAGTCGCTGGGCGTGGGTCAGTTCGGCGGGCGGCACATCGCGGGGCGCATCGGAGACGCGAACCTCGACGAGCCTGCCCTGCGGCACCTTGGCCATCAGCTCGAGCGGCTCGCCCGTCACATGGAAGGCCCAGGCGTCGGCCACGGCACCGATCCGCTCGTGCGCCACCATCACCAGGCCGAGCAGGCCCTCGAAGGTGTGGATGAACTGCGAGGACTTCCCCTGCCGGGCCTCAGCCTCGGGGCGAATCGTCAGACCGAGCATGAGATCGTGCTGGGCAAGCAGGTCGCCGATGTCGTGGAGCCGGGAGCGGTGGAGCTCGAAGAAGTCCTTGAACGAGTGCTCGTCGGATGCCGGCGCGATGCTCGTCACCGCCCGCTTGCACTCGGTAGCCGCGGCCAGTTCCAGCCGTTTCGGCAGGGCCGCGATCTGCTCCTTGAACGTGGCCTCGTCGGCATCGAGTTGCACGGGCAGGTGGAAGATGCCGCTCTTCAGACGAGCGCTCACCATCAGCCGCCGAGCGTGGGGCACGCCGAACGCGTCAGCCTGCTGCTGGAAATCGAGGATATCGATGTCCATGGCGTCAAAGCCGAAGGACAGCGCCAGTTCGATGAGCTCGCTGGGACGTCCGGAGAGGGGCAGGCCGATCGTGCTGAGGTTGCGAAACATGCGGTCTATGACTCCCCTTTGGGAGCTCCCGGTTGGAATGTCGTGGACGGGGAAGTATGACTGACGCCCGCCGCATTTGGAAGAACCCCAGCCGATGTCCATCCTCGAAGCGATCGTGCTCGGCATCGTGCAGGGACTCACGGAGTTCCTGCCGGTGTCAAGCACGGCCCACCTCAGGGTCGTGCCCGCATTTTTGGGATGGAACGACCCCGGGGCCGCCTACTCGGCGGTGATCCAGACCGGCACGCTCGTGGCGGTCTGCCTCGCCCTGCGGACCGACATCGCCGCGCTCCTCCGGGGCACGCTCGCGGCAGCCCTCGCGGGCCGTCCGCTCTCCACGCCCGAGGCCCGACTCGGCTGGCTGATCATCCTGGGCACGATCCCGATCGTGGCGGCTGGGCTCGCGTTCAAGGATCTCATCCGGGGTGAAGCACGCCGGCTCGACGTCGTCGTCGCCGCGCTCCTTGCCGCCACCGCCCTCATGGCCGTGGCCGAACTCGCCTGCCTCGCCCGGGCACGACGCCGCGGCACCGCCGGCCGCGATGGCCTCGAGCGTGTCACCGCCACCGACGGCGTCGCGATGGGGCTCGCTCAGGCGTTTGCCCTCATCCCCGGCACATCGCGGAGCGGCGTCACGATCTCTGCTGGCATGCTCGCCGGGCTCGATCGCCAGACCGCCGCGAGATTCTCGTTTCTGCTCTCGCTTCCCGCCGTGGCGGCCGCGGCACTCCTCGAGGCCTGGCAGCAACGGAGCGAGATTCTCGGCAGCGGCCCGCAGGCGGTCGCGCTCGCCGTGGGAACCATCACCGCCGGCATCGTGGGCTATGCGGCCGTTCGCTGGCTCCTGAGCATGCTCACGGGCCACACGCTCTGGCCGTTCATCGTCTACCGACTCGGATTGGCCGCCCTGCTTGCCGGTTCGCTGGCGGCCGGCTGGCTGACATCTCCCGCGATCTGACCGCGCCGGGCTACAACAGGTGGCGATGCCCGCTGCCGATCCCGCCGCCGACATGGTTGCCGCCAACGCCGAGGCCGAGCCGCGCCGCCCCTCGAGCGGCCGCTGGCTCGATGCCGTCGCCGTCGGCGTGCTCGCCGGCAGCCTGGCCGGGTGGGCGGGGTCGTGGCACTGGCTCCTCGACCTCACCACCCACTTCCGCTGGTATTGGCTCGTGCTCTCGCTCGGCGGCCTGATCGCGTGCCTGCGCTGGCGGCGACCGACCGCCGTGGCCTGCCTGGCACTGGCCGCGTTGGCAAACACGCGCGATCTCCTCCCCTACTGGCTGCCGAAAACAGGCCCGACAACGGCCGTGGTCGATCGCAACGGCCGACGGATTTTCGTGATCTCGATGAACGTGCATCGCGTGAACGACGACACGACCGCCGCCGTGGCGTATCTCCGTGATCGGCAACCTGACGTGGTGGCGGTGCTGGAGGTCGATGCCGACTGGGCCGCCGCGCTCGACAGCCTCGCCGAGGTGTTCCCGCACCGTGTGATCCGCCCGCGGCCCGACAACTTCGGAATCGCGCTGCTCTCCCGCTGGCCGCTCGACGACGTCGAACTGGTGTCGTTCAGCGAGACCGGCTTTCCGAGCATCGTGGCGACGGTGCGGCGACCAGCTGGCGACTTTCGATTCATCGCCACGCATCCCTATCCACCATTCAACGCCCGCACCACCGCACAGCTCGTGACCCATCTCGACGGCGTGGCCGAAGCCGCGGCGGCCTCGTCGCTCCCGTGCCTGGTGGCAGGCGACTTCAACGCCACCCCTTGGTCACGCCCTTTCCGCCGGCTCGTGGCGACGAGTGGCCTCGTCGATTCGGCCCTGGGCCGCGGCGTGCAGTCCACATATCACGCGCACCTGCCGGCACCGCGAATCCCAATCGACCACGTGCTCGTGCCGCCCGAGGCGACGGTGCTCCGCCGCGAGGTCGGCCCCGACATCGGCTCCGACCACTT
>JBAXOU010000315.1:0-2893 GCA_037133115.1 Planctomycetota bacterium
CACGTAGGTGCAGGTTGGCTACCTGCACATGAAACACTGGTCGGCGATGCGCTTCCGCAGGTTACCAACCTGCGGCTACGTGAAAGCAACCTGTGCACGCCTGCACCCGCCTACGGCGTCGGCTGAAACGTCGCGATGATCGGCCGGTGGTCGCTGGTCCGATCATCGTCGGGAAAATCGCCGGCCCGCACGATCACGTCCGACTCGCCCTGCCACTGCTTCGCGCCATTGGCGACGAACACGAAATCGAGGATCGAACCCGGGTAGCTGTCGACGCCCGCCCCCAGCCGCTTCCGATCCTCAGACCAGTTGGAGTCGATGAGCGGATCGGGCTTCACCCACGCCCAGGTGCCCTCCTCCAGCATGGCGTCGAAGGCGGGATTGCCCTTGGCAGAGCTGAACTCGTAGTCGAAGTTGAAGTCGCCGGCCGCAATCACCGGTTCGCTGCGGTCGGCGGCCCAGCGGCGAAGCGCCCGGGCCTGGTCGGTTCGCAGGTCGTTCTCACCGCGGGCGAGATGGTTGACGATCACCCAGAAGTTGTCGCCGCTCGAAAGGTCGTGGAGCCTGGCGATCAGCGGCGAGCGGCCGCGGACGCTGCCGTGCTCCGAGGAGGTCTCATCCTCCACGGTGAAGTTCGCCCGGATGCCGGCATAGCGGTGGAGTTCGATCACCTCGTCGATCCGAAATCGCTTCGCGTCCACGACGAGCATCAGCGAGTCGGCGTCGGCGTAGCCGCCGCTGGCTGAAGTGACGAAGTCAACCTCGCCGCCGAGGCCTTCGGCAACCGCCGCCCGATACGTCCACACCGTCTTCGGCTCCACCTCGGAGAGGGCGATCACCTGGGCCCGGGTGGCGGGTGACCGCAGGAGTTCGGTGAGCTGTCCGCCGATCACGTGGGCGTCGCTCACCTGCGACTGGCCCGGCCGGTTGCTCTCCACGTTCCAGGCGAGCACCCGAAACTCCTCGGCCCGCACGGATGCAAAGCCGGCGAGCACGACCATCGCCATCATCATCGCACGACTCATGGTCACCTCCGCGTGGGCACCCGCTGCCGCGGATGGATCGAATCAATTATCAGGGACCAGTCTACGTCGTGCCACCCCGTCACCGCAGCGGCGAATACGCGGCAGGCGAAAGAAACTCCGACACGACGCCCTTTTCCTTGGTCGTCAGCGAGCCTCCGGCCGCCGTCTCCGATGCCGTCTTGGCGGCGATCCAGTCGGGATCCTGCCGAAACGCCGCAAAGCTCTCCTTCGCGGCGGCGGTGCTGTCATGGGCGAGGAGGTAGACGAGTTTCGTATCCGCGTCCGGCCCACCGTCGGGCGTCCAGTAGATGACGTTCGTCATCCCGTGCTTGGCGAAGAGTTTCATGGTGTGGCTTTCGAACCGCCGCAGGAGCGCCTCGCGCTTCGCGGCATCGGGGCATGTGTATGTTCGCAGTTCAAACATCCGCGGCGTGGCCTGCTGCCCGGCGTCCGGTTGCGGCGACCAGGCGGTCGTCCGCAGCCGCTGCATGCTCCGCTGCGTGGCGAGCGCCGGCTTGCCATCGCGACCGGCAAGCAACGCCTGCCACCCGGCATCGTTCGCGAGCAACTCCCCCGCGGCGGGCTGGCCTCCGTTTCCGCCGCTCGACACGACCAGATGCACCAGGCCTTCGAGGTTTTCTCCAGCCGGCGTGAACACGCCCACACACCTCAGCCCGTTTCTACCGAGCGCGGGCAACACGACATCGCGGAGTCGCGCGTGCACGGCATCGAGTTGCCCGGGGCCGGCGACCATCGTGTGCCACTCGTATGCTGCCGCCTGAGGGCGTGCCACGCTCTCCGACTCCGCCTTGGCATCACAGCGACCGGCTGAGAATACCCCCACGCACGCGATCGCAACCGCCATGAGATAGATGCGGCCCATGAGTTGACTCCTGTGTTTGCGGCAGTGTAGCCCGCAAGGCTGGGCGGCGCCTTTCCTCGACGACGTCTCGTCGCTTTCCGCAGCAGAACTGGCATGGCCGGCTCAGGAACCGCCTTGCTAGGCTGCTGTCGATTCAGCCTCACACCTCGACACTTGGGAGCCACCCGCATGCCCACCACCACCACTCGTCGCCTGCTCGTTTTCGTCGCCGCCTTTGTCGCGGGTGTCGCCGTGTGTGCCTCCGTTGTCATGGCCCAGCAGCCGCCGGGCAATCCGGGCGACGCGATCGTGGGCGACTGGCGGCCGGCCGACATGAACGTGGACATCCGGATCTTCCCATCGAATGGCCAGTATCTGGGCGGGGTGGTCAAGGCCGACAATCAGGAAATGGTCAACAAGGAGATGCTGCGGGGCATCACGTTTGACCCGAACACGAAGACGTGGAAGGGCGAGATCTTCGCGATCAAGCGTGGGCAGTTCGTGCCGATGACGATCAAGATGACTCCCGCGGGCTTCGAAATGGTGGCTGGATCGGGCATCATGTCGAAGACGATCGAGTGGGTCCGGGTCCAGTAGGCTGGTCGCGGCCGATCCGTAGCGCAGGTTTTCAACCTGCAGCGCATCCGGCACAGGTTGAAAACCTGTGCTACTCGACGCGAATCGTACAAGCCCAACGCCGTGAGGCGTGGGGTGAACCACCACCCCACGCCGCGTCCAGCGTGATTCGCCCGGTTCGGAGTGTTGCTGCCCAGGGCGGACCGCCGCCTGGCCTACCGAACCAGCACGCCGTTGACCTTCTTGTTGGACGGCAGTTCTCCGGCGATGCCGTCGGCCTGGAAGCCGAACGAGATCTCGGCACCGGCAGCGAGCGTGCCATTCCAGGCTGCGTTTCTGATCACGTAGTGGTTACCAACGTGACTGACGATCTCGGCGTTCCAGATGTTGACGATATTCGCCTTCATGTCGAACTCCATCGTCCAGCCAT
>JBAXOU010000316.1:0-2888 GCA_037133115.1 Planctomycetota bacterium
GGCGCGGCGGCGTCGCGGATGCTGCGGACGATCGCGGGGTCGGTGGCGATGCCCAGCACCCCGTTGACGATGAACTGGATGCCGATGCAGAGGAGAAGGAATCCCATCACCTTCGTGAGGGCATTCATTCCCGCCCGGCCGATCACCGCCACGATCGATCCCGAGAGCCGCAGGGTGACGTAGGCGATCAGGGCCACCGCCACGATGCCGACGGCGATCGCCGTGTAGTCGAGCCAGTTCTTGGCGAGCGAGGTGAGGCCGAGGGTGACGGCGATCGAGCCGGGGCCGCTGAGCATCGGCATGGCGAGCGGCGAGAAGGCGATGTCGCGGTCGCCGGCGGCGGTGTCGTCGCCCGCGTCGGCGGGGCGGCGGTCGGCCGAGCCGGTGAGCATCCCCGACCCGATGCCGGCCACCATCAGGCCCCCGGCGATCCGCAGGCCTGGGATCGAGATCCCGAAGAACTGCATGATGAGCGAGCCGGCCACGAGGAAGGTGATGAGGATCCCCGCCATGTAGCAGCAAGCCGCCCGCAGCTGGGCGATCCGCCGTGCCGACGTCATTTGCTCGGTGAGCGCCAGGAACGCCGGGGCTGAGGCCGGGGGGTTCGTGACCGGCAACAGCGCAAGCATCGTGCCGAGGACGAGTTCGGTGAAGTGCGTGAGCGAGGTCATGGTGGGCTCGCAGGCGACTGTCGGGCGTCGCGCACCCCGCGGCTGCGGGATGCCTGCAAAACGGGGGTTTGCGTCGCGGAACACGTCGAGTATAGATTACTGAGGTAGTGAACAATTGGAGTGGTTTGGAGCCGTCCGCGACAGGTGCGTTCCATGCAGAATCCGGGGCGAATGCAGATGGGGTGTGGCACGGACGCTGGCCGGGCGCGCCGCGGGTTTACGTTGGTCGAACTGCTCGTCGTGATCGCGATCATCGCGACGCTCATCGGCCTTCTCTTACCGGCCGTCCAGAGCGCCCGCGAGTCGGCGCGCCGAACGCAGTGCGGCAACCAGGTGCGGCAGATCTCCCTGGCGGTGATGAACTACGCGACGGCGAAGCGAGACAAGTTGCCCGACGCGCTCTCGAACGTGGTGAAGAGCGGCACGACATCGTCGGGTGGAACGCCATCGACCTATCCGCTGCACGTGTTGATCATGTCGTACGCCGAGGACGAGGCACTACGACAGACGTTCACGGGCGTGTCGCAGATGCTCACCAACAAACTGCCGTTCGTGCCGACGTTCAACTGCGTGTCGGATCCGACGAAAGACCTGGTGGCCCAGGAGTTCAGCGGCAACAGCGCGATCCCGGGAACCGTGACGTATCTCTCCAATGGGGCGCTTTTCTCTGACAACCCCATGCTTCGCAAGGTGAGGGACGGGACGTCGAAGACGATCTCGCTGGCGGAGGCCTATGCCAGGGCGGTCGCGAGCGGGGCGACGGTGGTGTCGCAGTACAGTTCCCGAAACGGGGCTAGGGCCCCCACGTTCGCCCACCCGGAGACGACCGCGGCTGCGCCGCTCGGCCGCACCAACCATCCCGCCAAGTCGATCGCGCCCGGCCAGACGGGGGCGTGGAGCAACAGCTTCAACGCTCAGGCGACGGGGGCGATGAGCGACGTCGTGTCGCCGCCATTCCAAGAAAAACCGGCACCGGCGGACGCCGACGGCCTGCGGCTCCAAGGCTCCCACCCCGGCACGATCACGATCGGGATGCTCGACGCCAGCGTTCGCGGCGTTTCTGGCGACGTCGATCCGGCAATCTTCTGGTCGACGGTCACGCCCGCCGGCGGCGAGGTCGGCGACCTGCCGTGACGCCGTCCGGCGCGGATCAAATCATGCCCACCCTGCACGACGACATCCGCACTCGCCGGCTCAAGGGGCTGCGCCGCATGGTCGGCGACACGCCGCTCGTGAGCGTGCGGCTCCGCTATCGCGGCCGGGAGTGCCGCGTGCATGCGAAGGCCGAATACCTCAACCTCACCGGCAGCATCAAAGACCGGATGGCCTTCCACATCTGTCGGACGGCCATCGAGCAGGGGGCCCTGCGGCCCGACGACACGATCGTCGAGGCGACCAGCGGCAACACCGGCATCGCCTTCTCGGCGCTGGGCGCCGCGCTCGGGCATCCGGTCGTGATCTTCATGCCCGACTGGATGAGCGAGGAGCGGAAGGCGGTGATCCGCTCCTTCGGCGCCGACATCCGCCTCGTGTCGCGTGAAGCGGGCGGCTTTCTCGGTAGCATCGAATGCGCCGAGACGCTGGCCCGGGAACTCGGCCGGGTGTTTCTGCCCCGGCAGTTCGACAATCAGGCCAACGTCCAGGCGCATGCCACCACCACCGGGCCGGAGCTCATCGCCCAGCTCGCGAAACTCGGGCTTGCGCCCTCCGCCTTTGTGGCCGGCGTGGGCACGGGGGGCACAGTGATGGGCGTGGCCGAGGCCTTTGCCCGCGAAGGTATCGAGGCCCGCGTGTATCCGCTGGAGCCTGCCGAATCGCCCACGCTCTCCACAGGCCACAAGGTGGGCCGGCACCGCATCCAGGGCGTGTCGGACGAGTTCATCCCGGGCATTCTCCGGCTCGACCAGTTGGCACCGGTGATCCAGGTGAGCGACGGCGACGCGATCCTGATGGCCCAGAAGCTGGCCCGTGAACTCGGGCTCGGCGTTGGGATTTCGTCAGGGGCCAACCTGCTCGGCGCCCTGCAGGTGCTCGAACGTGAGGGCTGGGATTCGACCGTCGGCACGATCTTCTGCGACGACAACAAGAAGTATCTCTCGACCGACCTCGCCCGCGTCGAGGAGGTCCGGCCCGGGTTCATGAGCCCCGACGTCGAGTTGCTCGACTTCGAGACCACCCTCGCCGGCTGAGTAGCACAGGTTGGTAACCTGTGCCTGC
>JBAXOU010000317.1:0-2863 GCA_037133115.1 Planctomycetota bacterium
CGATGAATTCTCGGCACGAAGCTGGCATATCGGCGTCATGGTGGGAGCTATCCCAGAATCAACCCGCGGGTCGACCTAAGCGAAGCGTAGGGGCCCACCGCGAGCGCTACCGTGACGTCAGAGCTGCCATTCGATCCGGGCGAACGGATCGGGTTGGTACGAGCAGTAGGTGCCCGTGCGTAGGCTTGAACGGAGGTGCTCTGCCGCCGCTGGGTGGTGGTTGCCGATTTCGGTTAGGGCATAGCGGAGCGAACGCGCCACGCTGGTACGGGCGCGTTCGGACGAACCACCGACCGTGCGACCGCGAGCGCCCAGACCGACCGCCCGGCTCAACTCTGTGATGAGGTAGGCCCGGTCGGCCTCGGCCTGTGCCTGTCGCCCCAGGTCATTACGCTGCACGGCTTCCTCGATGTCGTCGTCGACCTCGCGCAGGCGCCGCCGGTACGCGTCGCGTGCGGCATCGTCGAGCACTGCCATTCCGGACTCGCCCCGTTGCGACGACAGGGGCCCCGGGGCAGCGGCTACCGGCAGCGTACCGTTCTCGACAGCCACCAGGTCGAGCACGTGGAACTCGCGCCCAGGCTCGGCAATGAGCCGACGGAGATAACGGATGCCCTTCAAGTTCTTGACCGGCGCCCGCTCCCCTGACAACTCGATCTGCCACAACGAGCCCTCGGCCCGCATCGAACCACGGCGGGTCCGACCCTGAGCGATAGGGCGCGCCGCCGGCCGGCCATCCGCCCGCTCGGCAAGATCAGCAGCGCGCCACGCCGCGCCATAACCGACATAGGCGCGGTGCGCGGCCGCCAGCTCCGACTGCGCTGCGGCCCCGTCGCCCGCCAACTCGAGCGCTGCGGCCAGCACTTGGCGGGCTCGCCCGACGTCGAAGCCCGCATCGAGCGCGACAAACCCGGCCACTGCGGCACTCGCGCACGACATCGCCGCTGCGGCGTCGCCGGCGATGAGCGCTGCACGCCCTGCCGCGAGCTCGGCGCCCGCGACCAGTGCCGGGCTGGCGTAGCGCTCGGCGATCTGAGCCAAAGCGTGCGCCGCTGAAGCAAGCGTCTCGCCATCGTGGGCCGCCGCGGAGATTTCGGCTTGGGCATCGAACAGCTGCGCGAGTCGAAGGTCGCCGAAGGGCGGCTGCTCCTTCGACGGTGCGTCTGCCGGGTGCGCGATCGCGGCAGCGATGAGCTCAGCCGCCGTCGTGGTGTCACCCTGCTCCAATCGCAGGAGGGCCAGGCCTGGGTGCGGCGACCATCCGTGGTCGCCGGCCGCAAGGAACGCCTCCTCCGCTCCGTCGAGATCGCCCCGCCGGAGGCGGATGGTGCCGAGCTCCACCAACGGCCAGCCGAACTCGCGGCGCATCCACGGTCGGAGCTCGGCGCACGCCTGCAAGGCCTCGCGCTCGGCCAAATCAGCTGGACCGGAGAGGCGCAACAGCTCGGCGCGGTGCACCCGACAACGACCCTGGACACATCCGAATGCACGATCGGGGCACCAGCGCTCCATCGCCTCCGTCCACTCCCGGGCCCGCTCGTAACGGGCCAGGCCCTGAGCCGCGCACACGAGTTCGCAGTACATCATCCCAGTCGTCAACGCGTCAACGTCGCCCGACATCAACAGCGCTGCGACCTCATCGAGCTGATCGAGCCCACCGTCGACGTCACCCTCGAGCACAGCGATGCGCCCGGCGGCCGTCCGGCCCATAGCGACCGCGGGCATCACATCGAGCCGCTCGCCAAGCTCGACAGCCCGAGCGGCGTGCTCACGTGCGGCATCCAGGTCTCCCGAGAGGAACCGCTCGTAGGCCCGCACCGCCGACACGAGCGCATGGACACTGCTCTCGTCTTCACCCTCGAGCAGATGATCGGCGCGACGGACCCATCCCCGAACCGTCGACATCAAGCCGCTGTCGATGAGGAGGAACATCGCCGTCATCACGGCAGCGTGCGCCGCCTCCAACCGCTCTCCGTTCGACCGAAGATGCCGATGGAGCTCCTCCCAAGCAGCGACGGCGTCGTCGTACGCACCGGCGCCGTAGGCGGCCTGAGCCCGCAGCTGGAACCACTGCTTCGGGTCTTCTCCGGCCGCCGGTGCACCCTCCAACGCCTCCAGGGCGTCGTTGAACTCCGATCGTTCGAGCGCCGCTCGTACCTCCTGCATCAACATTTGTCACATTGTGACATCAATTGTCACGCCTTCTAGGCAGCGGCCAGTTAGCCGCGATCGACAAGTGAAAGGACAGAAACGATGCGCATCAACAAGACCGAGATCCCCGTCGTCATGGACGTACCGGGGGCGACCGCCCGCCAACTCCCCTTCGGCGGGGAACTCGCCGCCGAGTACTTCAGCCTCGGCGCAGGCACCGACATCAAGCCGCTCTTGCAGGGCTTGGCTGGCGACCTCTGCGACGCCGCCCACTGGGGTTACATGCTCGCCGGCGAACTCGTCGTCACCTATGCAGACGACTCGATCGACCGCTGCACGACCGGCGACTGCTTCTACTGGCCCCCAGGCCACAGCGTCCGAGTAGAACAGGACGCCGAAGTGATCCTGTTCAGCCCGCACGCCGCCCATGCCGCCGTCATCGACCACATGAAGGCGAAGTTGGCCGCCATCTGAGCGGTTCGACACAGGTTGCGTCCGCGGTGCCAGCATCCTCGGCCCTCGTTGGCCGGGGATGCTGTGCAGGCCGGCCGGTATCGAAGGACAGCCGTGTAGGTGCCGAATACTCATCGGCACCTTGTTTTCAGTGCTTCGGCCCGGGTCCGGGTCGTAACCGTAGCGCCGTCATGATTCTGTTGACACCAGGGATGACCTGCGGCTCTTGGAGTTCTGTGGGGGTACAACTCCCCTCCAC
>JBAXOU010000318.1:0-2856 GCA_037133115.1 Planctomycetota bacterium
GCCGGAGGCGGGGGCGATGCGTCCGCCGGGAACCGCCGACAGCCCCGTGTTTCTCCAGCCCGACGCCGAGGAACCGGCCGCGGACGACAAACCCGCGCGGCCGCGGGCGAAGAAGCCGGCAGCCTGACCGACTCGTGCTCCTGGATCAGCGGGTATTCTTGGGCGGCCGCGGCCCGTGGTGGGCCTCGATGGCACGATGGAATGCGAGGCAGGGGGAGCCATGGTGTCCGATCACGATCCTCGACAGTCTGGCGACGGCACGGCGGCCAGCCCGGTCGGCCTGGCTCTATTCTGGGTCTACGTGGCCCTCTACGGCGGCTTCATGGCACTAGTGCTCGTGCGGCCGGACCTCCTCTCGCTGCGACCGTTCGGCGGCGTGAACCTCGCGATCGTCTCTGGCATGGGGCTGATCGCCGCCGCCTTCGGGCTGGCGGTCGTCTACATGATCCTCAGAGCAGGACGCTGAGGGAGCGGCCCCGATGATTCACCAGACCTCGTTCGTCGCCGTCGCCATCTTCGCCGCCTTCGTGCTCGGCGTGCTCGCGCTTTCGTTCTGGCTGGGACGCAAGGGCCAGTCGGCAAGCGGCTACTACGCCGCGCACGGCCAGATCCACTGGTTCGTCAACGGGATCGCCTTCGCCGGTGACTACCTCTCGGCCGCGTCTTTTCTCGGCATCTGCGGGATGATCGCCTTCTCGGGCTACGACGGCTTTCTCTACTCCATCGGCTTCCTGGCCGGCTGGATCGTGGCGCTCTTTGTGATCGCCGAGCCGATCAAGGCCCTCGGGACGTTCACGTTCGCCGACGCCCTCGACAGCCGCTTCAACAGTCGCGGCATCAAGCTCGCCGTCGCGATCTCGACCCTGGTGGTGAGCGTCTTCTACCTGATCCCACAGATGGTGGGCGCCGGCTCGCTCATCAAGCCGCTGCTGGGGCTCCCTCACGAGGTGGGCGTGATCCTCGTGGGCGTGACGGTCACGCTGATCGTGGTCACGGCCGGGATGGTCTCGACCACCTGGGTGCAGTTCATCAAGGGCTCGCTACTCGTCTTCTTCTGCGGCGTGCTCACCGTGTTGATCCTCGGCCGTGGCCTGGCCGTGAACGCCGGTCGCTCCGGGGATGAGAACCTCAGTCCCCAGGTGAAGACCGTGAAGCCTGATGGCACCGTGCTCGTCGACGGCGTGCCGCAGTCCAAGGACCACGACCTGCGGCCGGTGGGCACGATCCTCAAGCTGCCGGAGCGATTCGGCGACGCGCAGTCGACCGGGCCGCTCGGGCCGCTCGCCTATCTCTCGGCCCTCGAGGACTCGACGATCGTCACCTGGTCGGGAAAGAAGCACGTCGACGCGGACGGATCGCACACCACGTACTCACCCGTCGAGAAGCGCGGCTCAGACCTGCTCAAGCCGGGGGGCTATTTCAAGGGCCTCACCACGGGCAAACTAGCCGACCGGCTCGACTTCGCGAGCCTGATGCTGGCCCTGTTCTGCGGTACGGCGTCGCTGCCGCACATTTTGATCCGTTATTACACCGTCAAGGACGCCGCCGCCGCTCGTAAGAGCACGGTGGTGGGCATCGCCGCGATCGGCGTGTTTTACGTGCTCACGCTGTTCCTCGGCCTCGGCGCCATGACGTCGGGCGGCCTCGACCCCACCGACACCAACATGGCAGCGCCGCTTCTGGCCAAGAGCTTCAGCGACACGCTCTTCGCCGTGATCTCGGCAATCGCGTTCACGACCGTCCTCGGCACGGTCAGCGGCCTGATCATGGCGGGCAGCGGCGCGGTGGCTCACGACCTTGTGGAGAACGTGTTCGGCGTGCAGATGAACGACCACGAGAAGATCCGCGTTGGCAAGCTGGCGGCCGTGGGCCTGGGAATCGTGGCGATGGCCCTTGGGATCCTGTTCCGCAACTTCAACGTGAGCTTCCTCGTGGGCTGGGCGTTCAACATCGCGGCCAGCGCCAACCTCCCGGCGCTCGTGATGCTACTCTTCTGGCCGCGGACGACGCGGCAGGGGATCATCGCGGCCGTCACGGTGGGTATGATGGCGTCGCTCGCGTGGATCCTCCTGTCGGCCGATACGTTCGAGAAGGTCTACGGGCTGCCGCGGGAGATGGCCCTCACGCCCTTCAGTCAGCCGGGCTTGGTGACGATCCCGCTCGGATTCCTGGTCCTCGTCGTCGTCTCGCTGCTCACCCCGCCGCCCACCGCTCTCCCCACTTCCTGCCGTTAGACACGCCGATGGCACGCAAGAAGCCCGCCCCACCGCGCCGCGAGGTGATCGCCTGCACCGCCGCCCACCTCCCGGCGATCCAGTCGATCTACAACGACGCAATCCTCCATTCGACGTCACTCTACGAATACGAGCCGCGGACCGATGAGGTGATGCGGCAGTGGTTCGACGACCGTCAGCAGGCCGGCATCCCGGTGCTGGGCATCGAGTGGGAGTCCGGCGTGCTCGCGGGCTTCGCCACCTGGGGCCCGTTTCGACCGCGGGCGGCCTACAAATACTCGATCGAGCATTCGGTCTATGTGGACGAGCAGTTCCGGGGCGAAGGCGTAGGGCGGCAGTTGCTCCAGGCGATCATCGTGGCGGCCAAAAAGCGGGACATCCACATGATCATCGCGGGGATCGACGCCACGAACGTGGCAAGCGTGGCCCTGCATAGTTCGCTCGGCTTTCGCTGCTGCGGCACGGTCCGCGAGGCCGGCTTCAAGTTCGGCCACTGGCTCGACCTCGAGTTCTGGCAGCTGATCCTGCCGACCCCAGCGAATCCCACGGACGGGTGATACCGGTCCGGGTGAGGAACTGCGCGTCGGCTTCGGGTTGCGGGCGTCGCGCGTGGCTCGGGGCT
>JBAXOU010000319.1:0-2844 GCA_037133115.1 Planctomycetota bacterium
GGTGTGTCGGTGGCACCACGGCCCCACCAGGATTCAAACGCCTGCCCGCGGGCCTCGCACCACTCGGCGGTCGCGGCGAGGTAGCCGATCGGGGCGTCGAACCAGACATACCAGTAGTGGCCGGGGGCGTCGGGAATCTCGAAGCCGAAGTAGGGTGCCGGCCGGGAAACGTCCCAGTCGCGCAAGGCCTCGCCGAGAAAGTGGCCGGCGAGATAGTTCGCGATCCGCGGATCGAGCGCACCGCTCGACCGGGTCCACTCCGCGAGGAATCCGTGGAGGGCCTCGATCGTCACGAAGAGGTGCTCGGCTGACCGCACTTCGGGCCGCGCGCCGGAGAGCGTGCTCACCGGATCGACGAGATCCGCCGGGGCGTAGGTGGCGCCGCACTGCTCGCAGGTGTCGCCATATTGGTCGGCCGCGCGGCAGCGGGGGCATGTGCCCTTCACGAAGCGGTCGGCGAGGAAGGTGCCGGCCGTCGCATCGTAGAGCTGCTGGACGTCGCGCGTGACGATGAGGCCTTTCGACGAGAGCGCCTGCCAGACCTCGCCGCAGAGCCGGCGATTGGCGGGGTTGTCGGTCGATCCGTAGTGGTCGAAGGCCACCTGGAAGCCCGCGAAGTCGGCGAGATGCGCCGCCCGCATCTCCGCGATCAGTTCCCGCTCGCTCCGTCCCTCGGCGCGGGCGCGGATCATGATCGCGGTGCCGTGCGTGTCGTCGGCGCAGACGTAGGCGCACTCGTGGCCGCGAAGCTTTTGAAATCTCACGAAGACGTCGGTTTGGATGTATTCGACGAGGTGCCCAAGGTGGATGTGCCCATTGGCATAGGGCAGCGCCGAGGTGACGAGGATGCGGCGCCGGGGAGAGAAAGGCATGCGTGGGCTACACGGGCGGAGGGGGAGGATCCGAGCGGATTGTAGGAAGCGGCAGGGAATCGAGGGAATGCCGGCCGACTGGGCAAGCACGCCGGCGCGAAAGTGGGCTTGTCGCCCCTCGGTGCCGCGGGCAGTATCCCGCCCCTCGCTGGCCTCGAGCGGCCCGCGACGGCGACGGCAACGCCGCCCCAGCTCAGTGGAGTGACCGATGATGCGTCTGCTTGTGATCGCTACCGGCTTCGCTGCCTTCAGCTTCTTCGCCCCCGCGAAGCCCGTGGCGGCCAACCCCGCCGCGGCCGCCCAGTCCGGCGAGGTGCTCCTGCTCGACTTCGCGGCAGCGTGGTGCGGCCCCTGTAAGCAAATGGTACCGATCGTCGCCGAGGTTGCTTCCGCCGGATGGGTCGTGCGGCACGTCGACGTGGATCGCGAAACAGACCTGGTGCGGCGATTTGGCGTGACCGGCGTCCCTTGCTACGTGCTCCTCGTGAAGGGGCATGAGGTAGGCCGGATCAACGGCGCCACCACCCGTGGAGAACTCGAAAACCTTCTTGCCAAGGCGGCGGCCCCGCTCGGCGGCACAAACCCGGTCGCCGCGCCGGCAGCAGCACCAGAACAGCAGCCGATCGCCGGCGTGCCCGTGCCGGTCACGACGGCCGACGCCCACTTGGCGACCGACTCGCCCCCGTCGTCCCCGGCCCGGACGGCGGCCACCGAGCCGACCATGCCGCGGTCGTTTGTGCCCGTGCCAGTTGCCGCGCTGGCTGAGCCGGCGGCGGCCGCGTCGCAGGCGATGCCCGTGGCAGCCGGCATGGAGTCTGGGAGCCGCGCCGCCCTCGAACAGCAACTGCTGGCGGCCACCGCCCGCCTGCGGGTCGAAGACTCCTCGGGAGTCTCGTGGGCCACCGGCACCGTGATCGACTGCCGGCAGGGCGAGGCGCTGATCCTCACCTGCGGCCACGTGTTTCGCGACTCACAGGGCAAGGGCCGCATCGAGGTCGATCTTTTCGGTCCGCAAGGCCCGCGGGGCATTGCGGGACAGGTGATCTCCTGGGACCTGAAGCGCGACCTCGCGCTAGTGAGCATCTTCACCGAGGCGACGATCGATCCCGTCCGCGTCGGCGGCACCGACCGTGCCACGCCCGTCGGCGCGGCCGTCGTCACCGTCGGCTGCAACGGCGGCAAGGATCCGACGATCCACCACAGCCGGATCACTGCGGTCGACAAGTACCTCGGCCCATCGAACCTCCAGGTGGCGGGCCAACCCGTGCAGGGACGCTCCGGTGGCGGCCTGTTTGCAATCGACGGCACGCTGATCGGCGTCTGCAACGCGGCCGATCCGGCCGACAATGAGGGACTGTTCGCAGCGCTCCCGTCGATCCACGACCAGCTCGACGAGACGGGCCTCTCTTTCGTCTACCGCAACGTCTACCCGAGCGGCGGACTCGACGTCGCCGCCGCCGGCCCGCACCTGCCGAACATGCCGGCCGAGATGCCTGACGTCTCGTTCGATCGCCGCGACCGCGCCGACGCCGTCCCCACGGCATCGACCGGCGCCCTGCCCGATGACGTCTCAGTCTCGATGCCCGCTGCGCCGGCCGCTCCCGGTGCAACCGCCGCGCTCGTGGCTGCGCCAGCCGGCAGACAGACTGCCGCCGCGCCGGCCGCCGCACTCTCGCCGGGCGAGGCGGCGCTCATCGATCACGTTCGCCAGCATGGGGGCAAGGCCGAGGTGATCTGCATCGTCAGGCCCCACGGTGCGGCCGATACGTCGAGCGAGGTCTTCGTGCTCAAGGGGGCCCGGCCCGATTTCGTGGATCACCTGTCGCGGGCCCACCACGGCAACGCGACCGATGCGGCCCACCAGCCACCGCAGAGCCGCTCCGACGTCGCCGTCCTCCCGACGGCCAACCCAGTTCGCTGACGATTTGTCGTACGAATCACACGTGAACCTCCCGCGTCATTGCGGCACCGC
>JBAXOU010000320.1:0-2808 GCA_037133115.1 Planctomycetota bacterium
AAGACGCCGCCGACTTCTTCGGCACCGGCCTCTACGACACCGGGAACTACAACACCCCGGCGGGAGCATCTGGCATCGCCGCCGTGCCCGAGCCGTCGGCCTTGTCGCTCGCCGCTCTCGCCGGGGCCGTGCTTCTCTGGCGACGCCGCGAGCATCGCGCCTGACGGGGTGCGGACTCCCATGCACTCGCTACGATTGGGGGCGTGGCCTGCACGTCGGCCACGAATCCCCTGCGGGTCCGTGATCGAATGCTCGAGCCCGTCGTGAACATCGCAGCGTATCTGTTCGCGCCGCTCGACTGGCTGCCCGAGCGGCGTGCGGAGTTGCGGGCGGTGTGTGCGTCGCAGCACCTCAAGGGAACGATTCTGCTGAGTCCCGAGGGGATCAACCTCGTTCTGGCCGGGCCGCGCGAAGGCATCGACCTGATCGTCAGCCAGCTCCGCAGCGACCCGCTGCTGGCCTCCCTCGACCCCAAGGAGAGCGTGAGCGACCACCAGCCGTTCAGCCGACTGCTCGTCAAACTGAAAAATGAGATCATCGCCTTTGGCATCGAAGGGGTGAGGCCCGGCGATTACACGTCGCCGAAGCTCCCGCCGAAGGAGCTCAAGAAATGGCTCGACGAGGGTCGCCCTCTGACGCTCCTCGACACTCGAAACGACTACGAGGTGCGGCTCGGCACCTTTGAAAACGCCCTGCCGATCGGCGTGAGCCACTTTCGCGATTTTCCGGCAGCGGTGCGGAAACTCCCGCCGGAGCTGAAGCAGCAGCCGATCGTGATGTTTTGCACCGGCGGCATCCGCTGCGAAAAGGCGGGCCCGTTCATGGAGCAGGAAGGCTTTCAACAGGTCTACCAGCTCGAGGGAGGCATCCTGAAGTATTTCGAAGAGTGCGGCGGCGACCATTACACCGGCGACTGCTTCGTCTTCGACCGCCGCGTGGCGTTGAATCCGCGGCTCGAGGAAACGGCGGCAACCCAGTGCTACGCCTGCCAGCAGCCGCTCACCGTCGAAGATCAGCAGTCGGAGCACTATGTTCCTGGGGTGTCGTGCCCCTCTTGCTGGAAGTGGCCGGCCGAGCAGCCGGCGGTCACCCTCGCGGAGCGCGAAGCGTTGCTTGCCGCGGCGTGCGATCCCTTGCCCGGGTCGGCACCCGCCACCAACGAGCGGCCCCTCAATGTGCCGGCGCGGTACGACCGCTGGACGCTGATCGATTTTCTGTGCGCTCGCCATCCTCATATCGCTCGCGAGGAATGGCTCACGATCATCGGCCGGGGGCACCTTCGCGATCGCGACGGCGCGCTGTCGGCCGACTTCATCGTTCGAGGCGGGCAGCGGCTCGCGCGGCTCGAGCCCGACACGATCGAGCCGGAGGTGAACGCGGCGATCCGAATCGTTGCATGGGAAGACGACTACGTCGTGTTCGACAAGCCGGCGCCGTTGCCGATGCACCCGTGTGGTCGGTTTCACCGCAACAGCATGACGGAGATTCTGGCCCGTGCGTTTCCCGGGGAGCACCTCACCCCCGCTCATCGGCTCGATGCAAACACCACGGGGCTCGTGGTGTTTGCCCGTAGTCACCACGCAGCCAAGGCCATTCAGCCGCAGTTCAAGCGCGGCCTGGCCGGGAAGACCTATCTCTGTCGCGTGGCCGGCCACCCCGCCTGGAACGACACGACGTCACGGCAGCCGATCGCTCGCACCCCCTCGGGCAACGGCTTCCGGGTCATCGACCGTGACACGGGCGATGCGGCCGAAACAGAGTTTCGCGTGCTGTCGCGTCTTGAAAACGGCGAATCGCTCGTCGAGGCCGTGCCGAGAACAGGACGCACGAATCAGATTCGGGTGCATCTCTGGGACCTGCGGCACCCCATCGTCGGCGATCCCGTGTATTTCGCCGACATGAAACTGGGCGACCGACAGACGCTCTCGCCGGCGGATCCTCCGATGTGCCTCCATGCGTGGCGGCTGACGTTCGAGTATGGCTCCGATCGCGAGCGTCGACGATACGAAACAGCTCGGCCCGCGTGGGCGGAGTGACCGGTGACCGGCCGCGCGTTGCGCGTGGCTCGGGGCCAAACGTTCGAACGCGTGCCAGGGGCCATGTCACGCGTAGGTCAGTTGGGCTCAGGGAGGTTCTCGAGATCGAGAAGATCCTTGGGCCGGCCTGCGGCCTGCTTCATGCGACGGAGCCACTCGAGCGACGCAAAACGCACGCCGTCGAGTTTTACGGCCGTGTTCCAAACGGTCGCCACCGGCTCGTCGGGAAATCCAGGGACATAGTCGAACAGGTCGAGAAATCCGGCAGTGGTGCAGAGCATCATCAGTCGCCCAGAGCGAACGGGGTGAGGACTTCGATGAGGCGGAGATCAGGTGCCATGCGATTATGGCCCCGATCGTCGGCCCACGGAGCGAGCCCTGAAGTTGCGGCGGCGGAAATGGGCCAGCCCTTCGGGGTTGGCTTGGAGCAGCGACCATCCCTCATCGATGAGTCGTTGCATCGCGGCGAGGCGTTCGCGAGGCGTGAGCGCTCGCACGCGAGCCCGCTCGATGCGGTCGCGTGGCTGAAGGTTGGGGCTCGGCGGTGGGACGTCGTCACGCATGAGGACAGTATACTCGCAGCCTCCAGTACCGATGGCTGGACCGACGAGCCGTTGCTGACGATCGAGGCGGTGACGGCCGGGCCGTACGATGGGCTGCTGCTGGCCTCGCCGTGGAGCGCAGGGTGATTCGGCACAGGTTGAAAACCTGTACTACGTAGGTGCAGGTTGGCAACCTGCACCAGAGCGAGGAGGGCGTTGATTTCACACAG
>JBAXOU010000321.1:0-2750 GCA_037133115.1 Planctomycetota bacterium
CGTAGCGTAGGTTTTCAACCTGCGTGTCTTTCCGAGTCACATCAGTGCCGTTGCCGTGCAAGCCGACGGCCGTGAGGCCGCGGGCAGTGAAGAGCGACGCCTCATGAGCGTCACCCGCGAGCCCTACCCCTTGGGCCGGAAGGCGACGAGGCGTTCTGGGTTCGTCTCCAGCCGCGGCGGTGATGGGTTGCCCGTGTGGATCAGGTCGATGCAGTAGGGGATTGCCGGGAAGACGGCGTCGAGGCACTGGCGGATGCTCTTCGGCCGGCCGGGGAGATTCACGACGAGCGCCCTGCCGCAGACGCCCGCCGTCTGCCGCGAGAGGATCGCGGTGGGCACGTATGTGAGCGACTCCTGCCGCATGAGTTCGCCGAACCCTGGGAGCATCCGCGTGCAGACCTGCTCCGTGGCCTCGGGTGTGACATCGCGGGGCGCGGGGCCGGTGCCGCCGGTGGTCACAATCAGGCAGCAGCCCTCGGCGGCGAGGTCGCTGATCGCGGCCGCGATCGTGTCGAGGTCGTCCGGCACGATCCGCTCGCGCGGCTCCCACGGGCCCGCGAGCACCTCGCGGAGATAGTCGCGGATCGCGGGCCCACCCTCGTCGGCATACTCGCCGCGGCTCGCCCGGTCGGAAACCGTGAGGATGCCGATCAGGGCAGGGGTGGGTGGCGTGTCTGTCATGTGTGGTGGCCCGGGGCCCAGGAGAAGAGCCGGATCTTGTTGCCGTCGGGATCGATTGCGACAAGTTCGCGAAACCCTTCGGGATTGGCTTGTGGCGGCGAGGTGGCGGCGGCACCGAGCCGGTGCCAGGCGGCGTCGAGGTCGCCGGTTTCAAAACCGAGGCTCCAGCGGCCGCTCGCCTCGCCGGGGGTGGCCCGGCCCATGATGGCGAGCCGCGTGTCGCCGGCGTCAAGCAGCGCGTAGTGGTCGTCGACCACGCGCAGGAGCACCTTCAGTCCGAGCACGTCTCGATACCAGTCGACGAGCTGTTCCCACCGCGCTGTGCGGAGTTCGACGCTGAACAGCGAGGGCGGGTGAGGCGCGTGGGTCATGGAGAGACGGGTGAGAGACAGGTTCCGGGCGGTCCTCCGCAGTGTAGCCAGCGTCCCGGGAAAACAGGCTTCTCCAAACCGCGTCCATGGCCGACAATCGGCTGCTCCCGGCCTGATCCGCACCCCGCTCACACGCCCCCCACTCGACCCCATGCACGACGCCCCTGAATCGAAACAGCCCACGCCCTCGCCCTCTGCCGAGTCCACCGCGGGCACCGCTGCTCAGTTGGAAAAGGCCCGCCGCGACAAGCTCGATCGGCTCGTCGCCCTGGGGGTCGATCCGTGGGGAAAACGGTTGGATGGCGCCGCGGCAATCGCCGATGTGCGGGCCCGGGGCGAGGGGCTCGACAAGACAGCCGACGACGGGCCGAACGTCCGCGTCGCCGGGCGAATCATGCTGCTGCGAAGCGCCGGGAGCCTCGTGTTCGTCGATCTCCACGACCGCACCGGCCGGGTCCAGCTGATGCTCGGGAAGAAGCAGGTCGGCCCCGAGATTTGGAAGATCGTCGACTGCCTCGACCTCGGCGATATCGTCGGCGTGGACGGCCGGCTCGGCTGGTCGAAGACCGGCGAGATGACCGTGTTCGTGACGCACCTCGAGTTCCTCACGAAGTCGCTGGCGACGCCGCCGGACAAGTACCACGGCCTCGTCGATCCCGAACTACGGCAGCGGATGCGGTATCTCGACCTGATTCACGGCGAGGGCGTCCGCGACCGGTTCGTGGCCCGCAGCCGGATCGTGGAGGCCGTCCGCCGGGTGCTGGCCACGCGGGGCTATCTCGAGGTCGAGGGGCCGACGCTCCAGGAGACCGCTGGTGGCGCCGCCGCGAGGCCCTTTACCACCCACCACAACGCGCTCGACATGCCGCTGGTGCTTCGGATCGCGCTCGAGCTCCATCTCAAGCGGCTGCTTGTCGGCGGCATGGAGCGGGTCTTCGAACTCGGCCGCGTCTACCGCAACGAGGGCGTGAGCACCCGGCACAATCCCGAGTTCACCATGCTCGAGGCCTACGAGGCCTACGGCGATTACGGCACGATGATGGACCTCACCGAGGCGATCATTGTCGAGGCTGCACAGGTGGCCGGCACCCCCACGCGGTTTGAGTGGATGGGCCGGCCCGTCGATCTCACGCCCCCGTTCCGCCGTGCGAAGTACGACGACCTGATCCGTGAGGTGACCGGCTGCGATCCGGCCGATCCTGCCAGCGTGGCCGCCGCGGCCGCGCAGGCCGGCATCGAGACGGCCGGCCGGCACCCCGACGTGATCAAGAGCGACCTCTTCGAGGCGACGGTCGAGAAGACGCTCGATGGGCCGGTGTTCGTGATCGACTACCCTGCCTCGATCTGCCCGCTCACCAAGCGAAAGACGGGGCAGCCGCACGTCGCCGAACGGTTCGAGCTCTACGTGGCCGGCATGGAACTCGCCAATGCCTACACCGAGCTCAACGATCCCGATCTCCAGGAGGAGCTCTTTCGCACGCAGCTCGCGGGCATGGCGGCCGAGGAGTCGATGGCCCGGATGGACACCGACTTCATCACGGCTCTGCGGCACGGCATGCCACCGGCGGGCGGCCTCGGGATCGGTATCGACCGGCTGGTGATGTTTCTCACCGCGGCGGCGAGCATCCGCGACGTGATCCTGTTCCCGATCCACCGCCCCAGGGCGTGATCCGGCTCAGGTCAGCTCCTGCCCATGCC
>JBAXOU010000322.1:0-2709 GCA_037133115.1 Planctomycetota bacterium
CCGATGCGGCCGAAACCATTGATGCCGACGCGAATGGGCACGGCGAGTCTCCTGGGAAGCGTGTCTACGGGCCCGGCTGCTCCGCTCCGTTGCGGACGCCGACGCCTTTCTGGCGGGGCCGGGATGATACACGCCCGTGCGCCGGCGGCTCAATCGGCCACCGCCAAGCCGCGGTGGAACGCACGCTGAATGCCAGCCTGACGAGCCAAAACCGCCGGGCGGGCGGTGAAAGCCTCGGCTTCGGAAGGCAAGGATATGCCTACTCGCCTCGACTTCCCCCGACCCGCCCGGCTGCCCGATCCTGAACGCGGCAGAGCCAGAACCGCCTGCCGATCAACGACTCTTTGCGAGGGGTTGCCCGTGCCCGGGAGCCGGCGTTGCTTTCTCCGCGCAGCCACGATGGCGGAGCGGAGAAAGCATCGAGCGAGTGAAGGGCAGGATGCCCGTAGCGAGCGCCCGGCGACGGGCACGGGCAACCCCGAGCCCCACCATGGAGCCCGAACAAGCCGCCGCGGGTAAACTCCCTCCCATGCCATCCCCCGTCGTCGAACTTGAAAATGTCCGCAAGGCGTTCGCCATGCCCGGCGGCGAGACGGTGGCCGTGCTCGACATCGAACGGTTCTCACTCGATGAGAAGGAGCAGGTCGCCCTTACGGGCCAGAGCGGGTCGGGCAAGTCGACGCTGCTCCACGTGATCTCCGGGATCATGCGGCCCGACACCGGCCGCGTCCGCATCGCCGGCCACGACATCACCCGGCTCGGCGAGGCGGCCACCGACAGGATTCGGGCCGACACGCTCGGCCTCGTGTTCCAGCAGTTCAACCTCCTGCCCGGGTTCACGGCGCTGGAGAACGTGCTGGTCGCGATGTCGTTTGGCAGTGGCAAACCCGACCGCTGGCGGGCCGCCGACCTGCTCGCCTCGGTCGGCCTCTCCCATCGCCTCGATCACAAGCCGGGCGAACTCTCGATCGGCCAGCAGCAGCGGGTGGCCGTGGCCCGGGCGCTCGCCAACCGGCCGCGGGTGGTCCTCGCCGACGAACCGACGGCGAGCATCGACACCGCCCACCAGGATCAGGTGATCGATCTGCTCACGAGCACCTGCGCCGAGCACGACGTCGCCCTCCTCGTCGTCACCCACTCCCCAGAGGTCGCCGCCAGGTTCCCGAAGCGCCTCCGCCTCGAGGACTTCAACCGCGCGGCCATCCATCACGGCTGAGCCGTCCCACCACGACCCGCCTCACCACAATCCATGTCGCTCTAATTCCATGTCACTCTTCGGCATCGCCTGGCGCACCATCCGGCAGCGGCTCCTCACGAGCGGCCTGACGGCCCTGTCGCTCGCGCTCGGCGTGGCGCTCGTTGTCGCCACGCTGGTGATCGGAAACATCGTCACCCAGGCTTTCAAATCCGGCTCGGGCCTGGGCTACAACATGATCGTGGGGGCGAAGGGCAGCCCGCTGCAGCTGGTGCTCAACAGCGTTTACCTGGTCAGCAAGCCGATCGAGAACATTTCCTGGGCGTTCTACGAGGAGTTTCTCCCCGCGGCGTCCCGCCCCGATGGCGTCGCCGGCACGTTCGCCGGCAGCGTGCAGACCGCCGTGCCGATCTGCATGGGGGACTATTTTCGCGGCTACCGCGTGATCGGCACCAGCGCCGCCTACTTCGACCGCCTCACCTACGGCGGCGGTGCGCCGGCGGGCCTGCCCCGCTGGCTCGGCAGGCTGCTCGGCCACTCGGCTGCCGCGGCACCGCCCCGGACCTTCGCCTTCGCCGCCGGCCGAAACTTCCGCGATGACGAGTTTTTCGGCGGCGTGCTCGGCTGCGAAGTGGCCGCGAAACTCGGCCTGAAGGCGGGCGATCCCTTCGCCCCAACGCACGGCGCCGACGACGGCCTCGTCCACGACCCGTTCACCGTCACCGGCGTGCTCGCCCGGACCGACACGCCCGTCGACCGCGGCGTGTACGTGAACATGGAAGGTTTCTATCTGCAGGAGGGGCACGCGAAGCCGGTCGAGGGGGCGACGGCGGCGAAGCCCAAGGAGCCGGCCACCGGCACGCCCGCGCCGCTCCCCCGCGAGCAGCGGGAGGTGACGGCGATCCTCGTGGAGACGGTCTCGCTGCCGGGCCTGCCCGCGGAACTGACCGCCATGGCACTCAAGACGCAGATCAACGAGGGCCGTGATGGCCAAGCGGCCGAGCCGATCCGCGAGATCAGCGTGCTGCTCGGGCTCTTCGTGCGGCCGCTCGAGCTCTTGCTCTTACTCGTGACCACGCTCGTCGTGATCGTCTCGGCGATTGGAATCCTCGTGAGCATGGTCGGTTCGTCGCTGGAGCGGAGCCGCGACGTGGCCGTGATGCGGGCGCTGGGGGCCAGCCGCGGACAGGTGCTCGCCACGGTCCTGATCGAGGCGGTGATCCTCGCCCTGGGTGGAGGCCTCGCCGGCTGGGCGCTCGGCCACGTGCTCGTGGCCGCGATCGGTCCGCTGATCACCACCAACGCGGGCGTCTCGGCCACGCTCCTCTCGGCGGCCCCGACCGCCGAACTGCTGCTCGTGCCGTTTCTCATCGGCCTCGCGATCCTCGCCGCCCTGATGCCGGCTCTCGCCGCCTACCGCACCGACGTCGCCAAGTGGCTGGGCTGAGTTCCGCTCAGAAAGCCGACCGGCCGTAAGGCCGCGGGCATCCCCCACGCTGGGGCAAGTGTTCAAG
>JBAXOU010000323.1:0-2704 GCA_037133115.1 Planctomycetota bacterium
TTGGGCCCAAGCCGAACGCCGTGAAACCAGGAGGTGCCACAGCGCGAGCGGCACGGCCCGCGGCCGAAACGGCCCGCATTGCCGGCCCGGGGAAGGCCGGGTAGAGTATGGGGCTACCCGATTTCCTTCCCCGTATCGTTCCGGATTCGCGACCATGAAAGACGGCATTCATCCCAACTACGTCCACACCGTCGTCCGCTGCGGCTGCGGTAACACGTTTTCGACCCGGAGCACGGTGCCGGAGATCAAGGTCGACATCTGCAACGTCTGCCACCCGTTCTTCACCGGCAAGCTGAAGTTCGTCGACACGGCGGGCCGTATCGAGAAGTTCAAGTCGAAGTTCGCGGGCGCGGGCTACGCGAGTCTGAAAAAGAAGAAGACGGCCGAGGCCCCGGCCTCCTGAGCAGCAAGGTTCTGCCGGCTGATGGCCATACGCCCCTCGTGTCACATCTGCGGGCGGCAGGTCGCCCCGACCCATGGCTGACTCCTCCTCCGGCGGTATTCGTGGCGATCTCGAGCAGAAGCTCGCCCGGTTCGAGGCACTCGAACGGTCGCTGATCGATCCGGTCGTTCTTGCCGATCAGCCAAAACTCTCGGCGGTGGCCCGGGAGCATGGCACCCTCGCCAAACTCGCCCTCCGCTACCGCCATTTCACGCTGCTCGAGCGGCAGATCGCCGAGCACCGGGAGATGATCGCCGGCGACGATGCCGACCTCCGGGACCTCGCCGAGGCGGAACTATCCGAGCTCGAAGCGAAGCGGGAGCGGGAGTGGGAAGACCTTCTCGAACTCTGCTCGGGCGACGAAGACGCCGACCGTGCCCGCTGCATCGTGGAGCTTCGCGCGGGCACCGGAGGTGACGAGGCGGCGCTCTTTGTGCGAGACCTCTACGAGATGTATCGCCGCTGGGGTACCGAACTGGGCTGGGATTTCGAAGTGATGGACGCGAGCCCCACCGAACTCGGCGGCTTCAAGGAACTGATCCTCGGCGTGTCGGGCGACGCGGTCTTTCGCAAGCTCCAGCATGAGAGCGGCGGCCACCGTGTGCAGCGGGTGCCCGACACCGAAACCAAGGGGCGGATCCACACCTCGGCCGCCACCGTGGCGGTGCTGCCCGAGCCGGAAGACGTGGAAGTGGCCCTCGCTCCCGACGACTACCGCAAAGACCTGTTTTGTGCGAGCGGCCCGGGAGGCCAGCACGTCAACAAGACCGCCTCGGCGGTTCGCCTCACGCACCTGGCGACCAACATCGTCGTGCAGTGCCAGGACGAGAAGAGCCAGCACAAGAACCTCGCCAAGGCGCTCCGCGTGCTCAAGACGCGGCTCTACGAGCACGAGCGGCGGATCGAGCACGAGAAGCGGGCCACGGAGCGGCGGGAGCAGGTGGGGTCGGGCGACCGCAGCCAGCGGATTCGCACCTACAACTTCCCGCAGAACCGCGTCACCGACCACCGCATCAACGAGAGCTTCACGCTCGATCAGGTGATGGTGGGCCGACTCGGCCTCGTGGTGGACGCGATCGAGCGGCATGCCCGCGAGCGGCGGAAGAGCGAGATGGAGCAGTCGGCGAAGCCGGCTGCGACCTGAAGGAGGTGGTCATGAGCGATGAGGCATGGACGGTTGGGCGGCTCTTGACGTGGACGACCGACTGGCTCGGGGCGAAGGGGTCCGAATCGCCCAGGCTCGATGCCGAGGTGCTGCTGGCCCACGTTCGCGGCTGCCCGCGGATCGCGCTCTACACCGCCTTCGACACTGCGGTGGCCGATGGGGAGCGAGCCCGCTTTCGCGACCTCGTGAAGCGGCGTGGAGAGGGAGAACCGGTGGCCTACCTCGTCGGCAGCCGTGAGTTTTTTTCGCTTCCCTTCACGGTCACGAAAGACGTGCTGATTCCGCGGCCCGAGACCGAGGGGCTCGTCGTGCGGACGCTCGATCTCTGCAAGTCGGCCGAGGCTCCGCGGATCGTAGACGTGGGGACGGGGAGCGGCGCGATCGCGGTGACGCTCGCCAAGCAGCTGCCGAAGGCGCGGCTCGTGGCGACCGACATCTCGCCGGCGGCGCTGGCCGTCGCGCGGGCCAACGCGGAGCGGCATGGCGTGGCGGAGAGGATCGAGTTCGTGGAGTGCGACCTGCTCGCCGATCCGCGGGCCGCGGGCCCCTGGGACGTGATCGTGAGCAATCCCCCCTACGTCCGCGAGGATGAGTACCCAGCCCTGCCCCGCGACGTTCGCGACCACGAGCCGAAGGCCGCGCTCGTGTCGGGGCCGACGGGCGTGGAGATCGTGGAGCGACTCGCGCGGGAGGCCGCCGAGCGGCTGGTGCCGGGCGGGTGGCTCGTGGTCGAGATCGGCCCGGCGGTGGCGGCGGCCGCAGCGGCCGCGTTGGCGGCAGTGCCAGGCCTCGAGCCCGGGCCCACGCTCAAGGACATGGCGGGGCTTGCCCGCATCGTGCAGGCCCGCCGGGCCTGACGGCCTTCACACCCGCGGCACCTCGTAGCACAGGTTTTCAACCTGTCCCGAGTAGCACAGGTTTTCAACCTGTCCCGAGTAGCACAGGTTGTCAACCTGTCCCGAGTAGCACAGGTTGTCAACCTGTGCCGAAGCCCTGGTCGGCGCCGCTGCTGGTGCAGGTTGCCAACCTGCACCTACGTCGCACAGTTTTTCAATCTGTCTCTCGTAGCACAGGTTGTCAACCTGTGCCGCAGCCCT
>JBAXOU010000324.1:0-2695 GCA_037133115.1 Planctomycetota bacterium
TCGCTGCAGTCCACCGTCGACACGCTCCGCAAGGTGCACGAGGCCAAGCTCCCCTTCGATCGCACGATCAAGGTGTCGCTCACCGAGCGGCTCACGAAGGAGCAGATTCAAGCGCGGATGCCGCACAACCTGACGACGCTTGACCACCTGATGGCTGAGAGCCGCGTGGAGTTTCGCAAGCTGATCAGCACGCAGACGACCGCTGAGGACGTCCGAGCCGCCCGCGTGCGTTTCCGCCGGCTGCGCGTGAAGTCGCTCCACCTCGTTGAAGAGCTCAGCCTTCGGACCCGCCGGGTGCAGCCACTGGTAAAGATTCTCCGCGGGATGTCGTCGCGGATGGATCGTCTCCAGGCCGACCTGCGGGCCATGAAGGCGGGGAACCTCTCCTGCGACGACCGCGCCGACATGCGGAAGGAACTCCGCGACCTGATGCTCACCACGCTCGAGAGCCCGCGGTCGCTCCGTACCCGCGTGCAGATGCTCGAGAAGCTGAAGGTGGAGTACGAGGCGGCGAAACGGAACCTCTCCGCCGCGAACCTCCGGCTTGTCGTCTCGATTGCCAAGAAGTATCGCAACCGTGGGCTGTCGTTCCTCGACCTCATCCAGGAGGGCAACACCGGCCTGATGCGGGCGGTCGACAAGTACGAGTACCGCCGCGGGTTCAAGTTTTCCACGTATGCCACGTGGTGGATCCGCCAGGCGATCACACGGGCCATCGCCGATCAGGCTCGTACGATCCGCATCCCCGTGCACATGATCGACGTCCTCTCCAAGCTGCGGACCATGGCGAAGAAACTGCTCCACGAACTCGGCCGTGAGCCTTTTCCGGAGGAGATCGCTGAAGCCGCGGGGGTGCCGCTCGAAGAAGCGCGGCGGGTTTTGGAAATGGGCCGCCAGCCCATGAGCCTCGACCGCCCCGTCGGCGAGAGCGAAGACGCGAGTTTCAGTGAGTTCGTCGAGGACGTCGGCGTCGCCAGTCCAACCACCTCCACGACGCACGGGCTGCTCCGCGACAAGATCGAGTCGCTGCTCAAAACCCTGACATACCGCGAGCGGGAAATCGTGCGGCTTCGGTACGGGCTCACCGACGGCTACACCTACACGCTCGAGGAGGTGGGCCGGATCTTCCGCGTCACCCGTGAGCGGGTCCGGCAGATCGAAGCCAAGGCGGTGAAGAAACTCCAGCACCCGGTCCGCGCCCGGCAGTTGGAAAACTTCATGGAGCCGTCCGTCGGCTGACCCGGTCACGAACCCCCGGCATCAGCGGGCCGGACGCCTCCGAGGCGTCCGGCCCGCGGCTTTTTCCGGCCCTTGAGTCTGGTAAACTCCCTGCCACGGGCGGGAAGTCGCCCCGCCACGAGACCACTCCGCATGACCGTCGCCGTCGCCACCGGAACGCTTCGCGCTCTCCACCGCATGCACCGCCAGTTGGCGGATCTGGCGGAGCAACTCGCCGCCGGTCCCCGCGCCGTCGCCGCTCGCACTCGGCAGGTGCAGGCTGTCGAGGCCAAGAAGGCTGCTGCGGCCGACGACGTGAAAAAGGCCAAGCTCGCCGCCGATCAAAAGCAGCTTCAGCTCAAATCGGCCGAGACGAAAATCGCCGATCTGGAAGCGAAGCTGAACGCCTGCAAGACCAACCGCGAATACCAGACCCTCGGCGACCAAATCGCCGCCGACCGGATGGCGACCAAGGTGCTCGAGGACGAGATTCTCGAGGCGCTCGAACGGATCGATGTGCTCAAGCCCGCCGTGCCCGCTGCCGAGGCCGAAATCGAGACGGCGAAAAAACTCCTTGCCGAGGCCGACGCAAAAGTAAAGGCGGAGAGCGGGCGGCTCGAGGCTGAAGTGGCCCGGATCCGAGGCGACCTTCAGACAGCGGAAAAGGATCTCGCCGCCGATGTCCGCGAGAAATACGACCGCGTCGTCAAACAAAAGGGAGCCGACGGTATGTCCGCCGTCGACGGCCAGACCTGTGGCGGATGCTACCAGCAACTCACGGGCAACATGCTCTCGGATGTGTTGCTCGGCAGGATCATCATCTGCCGGAGTTGTGGTCGCCTGCTCTACTTGCCCGAGTCCTCGACGTCGGCCTGACGGCGTCACTGCGGACCGCAGGCGGTTCGCGAGTCCTCCAGGAGATTGACATGTCCGATCGCATTCCCATGACGCGTGCCGGCTACGACAAGCTCAAGGCCGAGGTGGATCATTTCGAAACGGTCGACATGCCCGCGCTCGCCCAGCGCGTCGCGGCCGCCCGCAGTGAGGGCGACCTCAGCGAGAATGCCGAGTATCACGGCGCTCGCGAGAGCCAGGGGATGCTGCAGGCCAAGATCAACGTGCTCCGTGACAAACTTGCCCGAGCCGTCATCGTCGAGCGGGCCAAGGAGGCGACCGACGAGGTCGTGTTCGGGGCCACGGTGGTGGTGAAGGACCTCAAGTTCGGCGACGAGGAGAGCTACGTGCTCGTCGGCGCCGGCGAGGAGGATTTCGACGCCGGCCGGATCAACGTGGCGAGCCCGCTCGCTCAGGGCCTCCTGGGGAAGAAGGTGGGTCAGAAGGTGGCGATCGACGTGCCGGCGGGGACGATGAAGCTGGAGATCCTCGAGGTGCGCTTCGACTGAATTTACGCTCGCCGGGCCATCCTGGCCCCGGCGAGCTGGGCCTAAGGGCGTCGCATCCGGCGACGCAGACCACG
>JBAXOU010000325.1:0-2683 GCA_037133115.1 Planctomycetota bacterium
CTTGAACACAAACTCCTGCGTGCGGGACGCCCGCGGCCTTACGGCCGGTCGGCTTATGCAACTGCCGTACAAGCCCAACGCCGTAAGGCGTGGGGTGAACCGCCATCCGACGCCGCCACAGCCCCGTTGGGGACAGGCACGCCCGCTGTTAGAATGATGGGCTTCGTTTCGCCCCCCGAAGGACTGCCCGCCTCGTGCCCGCCATCCCGACCGTCAGCAAGGCTCAGCAGAAGGCGATCCAGAAGGCCGACACCCTCATCGAGGCCCTCGGCTGGATCCGCAAGTTCCGCGACACGACCACCGTCATCAAGCTCGGTGGGAGTGTCGTCGAACACCCCGATTCGCTCCGCCACCTGCTGCTCGACATCGTCTTTCTCTCCACGCTCGGCATGCGGATCGTCGTCGTGCACGGCGGCGGGAAGGCGATCAACAGGGCGATGGACGAGGCAGGCATCGAGCCGAAGTGGGTCCAGGGCCGGCGCTACACCGACGACGCCACGCTCGCGATCGTCGAGAAGGTGCTCGCCACCAACCTCAATCACGAACTCGTCGCCAAACTCGAGGAGTATGGCGGCCGGGCGATGTCGCTCAACTTCCTCTCCACCAACGTGCTCTTCGGCGAGACCCTCGCGCTCGACGGCCCAGATGGTGAGCAGTTGGATCTCGGCTACGTCGGCGAGGTCACGAAGGTCGACCGGCTCACGATCGACAACCTCATGTATGCCGGCCAAGTGCCCGTGATCCCCTCGATGGCCATGGGCCCCGACGGGCAGAAGCTCAATGTGAACGCCGACACCGCCGCCACGGCCGTCGCCGCCGCGATCGGCGCCGAGAAACTCGTGGTGCTCTCCGACACCCCGGGCGTGCTCCGCGACGTCAACGATCCCGAAAGCCTGATCACGCACATCACCGCCGCGGAGGCGCGGCAGATGATCGCCGACGGCACGATCGCGGGGGGCATGATCCCCAAGATCGAAGGCTGCCTCGATACGCTCGCGCAGGGTGTGAAGAAGATTCACATCATCGACGGTCGGCTCCGGCACTCGCTCCTCCTCGAGATCTACACCACCAGCGGCGTCGGCACGGAACTCGTGCGCGACGAGTCGCTCGCACCCCGCAAGCCTGCCGTGAAGCGATAGCCAACCCGGTTCTTTGTCCGTTTTCCCTCTTCGGGAGTTCATCACATGGCCACGATCGATTCCGCCTCGCATGCCACCGGTCCGAAAACCCGCCGGGTGATCGAGACCTTCGACCGCTACGTGGTGCCCAACTACAGGCGGTTTCCCATCTGCCTGGTGAAGGGGGAAGGCTCACGGGTCTGGGATGCCGAGGGCCGCGAGTATCTCGACCTCTTCCCGGGCTGGGGCTGCAACCTCCTCGGCCACTGCCCCGAGCCGATCGTGAGCGCGGTGCAGGAACAGGTGGCGAAGCTGATCCACGTGCCCAACACCTGGTACACCGAGCCCCAGGGCGAGTGGGCCAAACTGCTCGCCGAGCGGTCGTTTGGCGGCCAGGCCTTCTTCTGCAACTCGGGCACCGAGGCCAACGAGGCGGCGATCAAACTCGTCCGCCTCCGCACGAACGGCGAGAAGTACAAGATCGTGACGTTTCAGGGGGGCTTCCACGGCCGCACCATGGGCAGCGTGACGGCCACCGCCCAGCCGAAATACCACGAGGGCCTCGGGCCGATGCTCGCGGGCTTTCAATACGCCCCGCACGGCGACCTCGCCGCGGTCGAGAGCCTGATCGACGACCGCACCGGCGGCATCCTCATCGAGCCCATCCTGGGCGAGGGAGGCGTGGTGCCGGCGCCGCCCGGCTTCCTCGCAGGCCTGCGTCGGATCTGCGACGAGCGAGATCTGCTGTTGGTGTTCGACGAGGTGCAGTGCGGCTGCGGCCGCACCGGAAAGTGGTTCGGCTACCAGCACTTCGGCGTCACGCCCGACGTGATCACGCTCGCCAAGAGCCTCTGCGCCGGCATCGCCGGCGGTGCGATGCTCACCACCGTCGATCTCGCCAAGCACCTCCGGCCCGGCATGCATGCCGCCACGTTCGGCGGCAACCCGATTGCCGCCGCGGCAGGCGTGGCCGCGATCCGGATGATCGAGGAGCAGGGCCTGCTTGACCACGTCGATCGCGCCGCCGAAACCTTCCGCACACGGCTGCTCGCTCTCAAGGAGTCTTGCGACGTGGTCCGCGACGTCCGCGTGATGGGCATGATGATCGGGGTCGAACTCTCGATCGACGGAGCGGCCGTGGTGCAGGCCTGCCTCGACCGCAACCTGCTCGTCAACGCCACGCAGGGGCGGGTGATCCGCCTGCTGCCGGCGATGACGATCACGCAGGCCGAGGTCGAGGAGGGCTGCGACATACTCGCCGAGGCGATCCGCGAGGTGGCTGCCCGTGGCACCGCATGACGAGGGATCCATGTCGATCCGACACCTGATCGTCCCCGAAGACCTGACCGCGGCCGAAATCGAGGCCGTGTTTGCGATTTCGCGCGACCTTCAGGAGAAGTTCGCGGCCGGCCGTCGCGACGCGCTCCTGCCCGGCCGCGTCCTGGCGCTCGTGTTCGAGAAGCAGAGCCTGCGAACTCGTGTCAGCTTCCAGGCGGCGATGACCCACCTTGGCGGGGCGAGCCTGTTCCTCGGCGCCGACACGGGCTTCGCGTCGTCCCGTGAGA
>JBAXOU010000326.1:0-2656 GCA_037133115.1 Planctomycetota bacterium
GTGGTATGGGTGGCGGTATGGGCGGCGGTGGTATGGGTGGTGGCATGGGTGGCGGTGGCTTCTGCTGGGTTGCTCGCGAGGTCTACGGCGAGTCGAACCCCAAGTGGCTGCAGTTCCGCTCCTGGCTCCGCACCGACGCGCCGCGGTGGCTGCACGATCTCTACGCCGCCCACGGTGAGTCTTTCGCAATCTGGATCCACGACAAGCCGGCCGCCAAGGCCGTGCTCCGCGTCCTGATGGACCGCGCGATCGCCGAGGCGGAGGTGCCATGCCCCGCTTCGGAGTGATTCTGGCGGCAGCCGGGCAGAGCAGCCGCTTTGAGGACGCCAACTACAAGAAGCCCTTCGCGCCGCTGGCCGGCCGGCCGGTCTGGTTGCACTCGGCCGAGAAGTTCACCGACCGCGACGACGTCAAGCAGGTCGTCGTCGTGGTCTCGCCAGACGATCGGCAGGCCTTCGTTGAAAAGTTCGGCGCGAACCTCGCCTTCATGGGCATCACGCTCGCCGAAGGGGGCGCCACGAGGGCGGAATCCGTCCGCAACGGTCTGGAGAAACTCGCCGACGATATCGACGTGGTGGCGATCCACGACGCCGCCCGACCCTGCATTGCTCCGGCCTGGATCGACAAGGTATTCGCCGCTGGTAGCCGCACCGGCGCGGCGATCCTCGCGATCCCGGTGGTGGGTACGCTCAAGCGTGTCGGGCCTGGCAACGTGATCACCGAGACCGTCGACCGGACTGGCCTCTGGGAAGCGCAAACCCCTCAGGTGTTCTCCCGCGACCTGCTCACGAAGGCCTTCGCTGCCCACCGCGATGGCGAGGCGACCGACGAGGCCTCGCTCATCGAGCGGATTGGGCACCCGGTCACCGTCGTGCCCGGCTCGCCGATCAACCTCAAGATCACCTGCCGCGAAGACCTGAAACTCGCCGAGCAGGCGCTCAAGGCTCTCCCCAAGCCGAAGCTTGGCGGCCCCTCACACCCCTTCGCTGACGGCGACCTCTGGCGGTAGCGTATGGCTTACGACCTTGTCACCGAGTTCGAGGCCCGCGGCCTCGTTCACCAGTCAACCGATGCCGCCGCCCTGCGGGAGTGGCTCGCCACACCCGGCCGCCGGGTCTACGCCGGGTTCGACCCCACGGCCGACAGCCTCCATGTGGGCCACCTCGTGGCCCTCGTGCTCCTGCGCCGCGTTGCCCGTGCCGGCCATGAGCCGGTCGCCCTCATCGGCGGTGCCACGGGAATGATCGGCGACCCGAGCGGCCGCAGCGATGAGCGGAATCTTCTTTCGCCGGCCGAACTCGAGGCCAACATCGCTGGCGTGGGTCGGCAGATTCGGGCCGTGCTCGCCTCGGCCGGCGACCGCGTGCACGTCGTCAACAATGCCGACTGGATGCGGGGCGTGGGCTACCTCGAGTTCCTCCGCGACGTCGGCAAGCACTTCCCGCTCTCGCAGATGCTCGCCAAGGACTCCGTGAAGAGTCGCCTCGAGCGGGACGGCGGCATCTCCTACACCGAGTTCAGCTACATGCTGCTCCAGGCGTGGGACTTCGTGCACCTCTCCGACGCGCTCGACTGCCGGGTCCAGATCGGCGGCAGCGACCAGTGGGGCAACATCACGGCCGGGATCGAACTCGGCCGCCGGCTCCGGTCCCGCGATCTGCACGGGATCACCTGCCCGCTGCTGACGAAGTCGGACGGCACGAAGATGGGGAAGACGGCGTCGGGCGCGATCTGGCTCGACCCGAAACGGACCAGTCCATACCGCTTCTACCAATACTGGATCAACCTCGACGACGCCGACGCGGGTCGCTGCCTCCTGCGGCTGACGGAAGTCCCGCTTGGAGAGATCGCCGACCTCGACACCCGACGGGCGGCCAATCCGGCCGCCCGCGACACCCAGAAGCGATTGGCCGAGGAACTCACGCGGCTCGTGCACGGCGAGGCGGGCCTCGCCGCGGCCAGGCAGGCCACGGACATCTTCTTCGGGGCGGAGATCGCCAGCCTCGACGACGCGGCCCTCTCCGAAATCTTCGCCGACGTTCCCAGCCACGAGTTTCCGCGTGCGTCGCTCGACGGCGAGGGTCTACCGCTCGTCGATGCCCTGAAGGCCACGGGTCTTGCCCAGACTGCGAGCGCCGCCCGCCGCACGATCGAGCAGGGGGGCGGCTACGTGAACAACCGCCGAGTCACCGACCCGGCCCACCGACTCACCGCCGGTGACCTCGTTGGGTCATCGACGCTCGTGCTCCGCTCGGGAAAAAAGTCGTACGCTGTTGCCCGATTTGTCTGATCCCTCCCCAAAGGAGCTCTCGCATATGGTTCGCCGTATCGCGATGGTCATGGCCACCCTGTGCCTGATCAGCCCTGCTGGCCTCGGCCATGCTGAGTCGCCGGAAATGGAGCGGGGTGGCATCACCGCACTCGAGGATCGCCTCAAGACCGGCCTCCGGGTCCAGGCCCCGCGGGATGTGAAGTTCATCGAGGCGGTGGCCAGCAAGGTCCGGGACGGACGCCTTCCCGAGAAGCTCGTCGACTCCACCTACCTGTGGGCCGTGCGCCGCGGGAAGAAATACCCCTTCCCCGCGTTCGAGCACGTGATTCGCCTGCAGGCTGGGAAACTCGGCGTGCCACTGGAGTAGTACGGGCCACACTTGAT
>JBAXOU010000327.1:0-2623 GCA_037133115.1 Planctomycetota bacterium
TACGTAGACGGTTGCCAACCTGCGGCTACGTAGGTGCAGGTTGGTAACCTGCACCCGCTCGTAACCTGCACACGCAGATCCGTGCGGACTTCCTCAACGCCCGCAGCGAACGTCCGGGCCACCGGGCACTGGCAGCCGCTCGGCGGCTTTCGCTCTCACGCTTCGCCGAAGAACGCCTTCGCGAGCCGCACGAAGTCGTCCGGTGGGATGTCTTCGGCGCGGATGTTCGCCGGCAGGTCGAGCGTGGCGTAGGCCCGCTCCACCGAGGTGTGGGCCGCTTCGGTCTTTTTGCCGCCTGCCATCCGCAGGAGGATACCGCGGAGCACTTTGCGGCGGTGGCAGAAGATCTCGCGGACGAAGTTGTGGAAGCTGCCAAGGTCGCCGATCGCCGCCCTCCGCTCCGGCTCGAGATCAAGCCGCACGATCGCAGATTCGACCTTCGGTCGCGGCCAGAAGACGCTCGGCGGCAGCACGCGAACGATCTCGCCGCGGCACTGCGCCCCCACCCACACGGAGAGCGCGTTGTAGGAACTGGTACCGGCGACGGCGGTCATCCGCTCCGCCATCTCCCGCTGCACCGTCACCACCGCCGCGTCAAACGGCCTGGGCCGCGCGAGGAGGTTCGAGATCACGGGCGTCGCCACGCAGTACGGCAGATTGGACACGAGGAGGAGCCGGCCGCGGGGGGAGGCGGCAAGCGCGGCGTCGAGGGCCTCGAGCAGTTCTGGTGCGAAGCGGTGCTTGCTCTCCAGGGCGTCGCCTTCGATGAGCACCACGTTGTCGCGTTCGATGAGTCGCTCGCGGGTGAGCTGGGCCAGCCGCTGATCGATCTCGGCTGCGATCACGCGCGCCGCCGCGGCACTCGTCCGCTCCGTGACCACGCCGGTGCCCGTGCCCACCTCCAGCACCACGTCGGCGGGATCGATCACGGCCGAGCGGACGAGCAGATCGACGAGGTTCAGGTCGACGAGGAAGTTTTGGCCGCGACGAGCGTCGATCGTGAAACCGACCTGCTTGAAGAGGTCTTTCAGGTAGGCAGTCGTCTGCCGTGGTGGTGGACTCGCGGCGGCATTCTCGTTCTCGTGGTCGTGCGTCATGTGGTGTGCCGCGCCGCCAGCCAGCGGTCGACGTATTTGAAGACGAGGTCGGTCTCGAGATTGACGCCGTCGCCGACGGCGAGCGAGCCGAGCGTGGTGTGGGCGAGCGTGTGCGGGATCAGGGCCACGCTGAACTCCGTGGGCGTGACATCGACCAGCGTGAGGCTCACACCGTCGATGGCCACCGAACCCTTGCTTGCCATCTGCACAAGGAGCTGCGGCGGGGCCGTGAACCGGCACGTGACCCAGTCGCCCTCCTGCACCTTCGACGCCAGCCGGCCCATGCCGTCGACGTGCCCCGTGACCAGGTGGCCGCCGAGCCGGTCGGAGAGCCTCAGCGACCGCTCGAGGTTCACCGGGGCGCCAGGTTTCAGGCCGCCCAGCGTGGTTCGTGCCAGCGTTTCGGGGCCGAGCTCAAACTCGACCTGCGGCCCGTCGATTCGCACCACCGAGAGGCAGCAGCCGCTGGTGCAGATGCTGTCGCCGAGGGAGGCATCGCCGGCCACCTGCCCCGCATCGACCACGAGCCGCAACCCCGGCGGCTCTGGCACGGCCTCGACGACGCGGCCGAGCGATTCGACAAGGCCGGTGAACATGCGGATGGCTGGCGGGGGATGGGGCCGGTGAAACGCGAAACTGCGAGGATACCCGCGACGGAGGCGGGGCGACAGCGGGCTGCCCCACGGCGGGTTTGCCCTTGCTTCCCGGGGCGCGGCTGGCACAATGCGGCGTCTTCGGCGGCCGTCATCGCGCCGCACGACCCGCTCACCACCCCTTCCGGCTCTTGACAAACCTTCCCACTACACCACCCTTCTCACCAGAGGCCCTTCATGTCCACGATCGTCGACATCCACGCCCGCCAGATTCTCGACAGCCGCGGCAACCCCACGATCGAGGTCGACGTGGCGCTGGCTGATGGCGCGAGCGGCCGGGCGGCGGTGCCGTCGGGGGCCAGCACCGGGGCCCACGAGGCCTGGGAAAAGCGTGACGGCGACAAGGCCGTCTATCTCGGCAAGGGCGTGCTCGAGGCGGTCGAGAACGTCAACACGCGGATCGCCGAGGAGCTCGAGGGCTGCGACGCGCTCGACCAGACCACCGTCGACGAACTGATGCTCGAACTCGACGGCACGCCCAACAAGAAGGAACTCGGCGCCAACGCGATTCTCGGCGTCTCGCTCGCCGTGGCCCATGCGGCGGCCGAACACTGCGGTCTGCCGCTCTACCGCTATCTCGGCGGCGCCACCGCCCGCCTCCTGCCCGCACCGATGATGAACATCATCAACGGCGGTGCCCACGCCGACAATCCGCTCGACGTGCAGGAGTTCATGGTGATGCCGCTGGGCTTCGACACGTTCGACGAGGCCCTCCGGGCCGGTGTCGAGACGTTCCACGCTCTCAAGAAGGTGCTGAAGGACAAGAAGCTCTCGACCGCCGTTGGCGACGAGGGTGGCTTCGCCCCGCACATCGGCACCTGCGCCGAGGCGCTGGAGGTGATCCTGGCCGCGATCTCCAACGCCGGCTACAAG
>JBAXOU010000328.1:0-2611 GCA_037133115.1 Planctomycetota bacterium
ACGCCCGCGGCCTTACGGCCGGTCGGCTTGAACACCAACCCCGGCGTGAGGGGACGCCCGCGGCCTTACGGCCGGTCGGCTTTCTGGAACGGGACGCCGGGGGCGGGTGCGGTGGCTAACACTTTGCCCGCCTGTCGTGTAAAAAGTGTCGAAATGCCCGATGGTGTAACGGTAGCACAAGGGATTTTGGTTCCCTTTGTCTAGGTTCGAATCCTAGTCGGGCAGCTCCCCCTTCCGGCGTGGCCCTTGCGTCGGCCGCGGAAGGCTGGCAGACTTTTTCGGGTCGGTGCTCCGAAGGCCGACGCCTCTTGCCGCAAGGAACCGCTGGTGAACCGCTGATCGTCATCCCCCACCGTGGATGACGCTTCCGATGCCGACGCGACCAACCCTGGTTGCCCTTCCCGTGCATCGTCCGTTCCCAGCCCCTGATCGCCCATGGCGATCGACCTTCCTTCCGTCCCTTGCCCAGGAGTTTTTCATGCCTCGCCTTGCCGTCGCCGTCATCGCCGCCATCCTGTCGCTCGCCGCCACCGCCTCACGTGCCGACACGGTCTACGCCACCAGTTTCTCCACGGGCGAACTCGTCCGCTACGACTCAACCAACCCCGCCGGCACGAAGACCGTGCTCTCGGGGACTGGCACGATGAGCAAGCCGGCCGCGATCGCCGTGGGCCCGGATGGCAATCTCTACATCGGGCAGGATGGAGACGGCGCCACGATCGCCCCGAGCATCTCGAGGTTCGACCTTACCACCAACACGCTGTCCACGGTTTACACGTTCGCGGCGTTCGACGTGTTCCCCGGCAGCCTGCTCTTCAAGGGAGCCAACCTGCTCGTCGGCCGCAATCCGTTCTTCGGCAACACCGGCCCGATCGTGCAGGTCGCGGGCGCAACCGGCGGCACGACGACCGCCAGCGACTACACGACGGGCGGCAGCCTCGCGAGCAGCCCCGGCCTCGCGCTGGCCGCCGACGGTCGGCTCTACGTGAGCGACCAGAACTACAGTTTCGGCACGGGCCTCGCCAGCGGGCCGGTGAAGCGGTTTGACGCCGCCGGCGTCTACGTCGGCGAGGTGATCGCCAGTGGTTCCAGCGGCCTCGCAGGCCCCACCGGCCTCGCCATCAATGGATCCACGCTCTACACCGCGAGCATCATGACGGGCGCCGTGCTGCGAACCGCCCTCGGCACCGACATCACCACCACGTTTGGGAGCACGGGCGGCCCCTTCGAGGTCGGTCCGCTCGCCCTGCTCGCTGACGGCACCCTCCTCGCCGGCAGCCCGTCGGGCTCGGGCTCGATCTATCATTTCGGCACCGACGGCACGCTGCTCAGCACCTACGCCTCCGGCCTGGGCCAGGTCGGCGGTATCGTGGCAGTGGCGGCGGTGCCCGAACCCACCTCGATCACGCTGGCAGCCGGCGGCCTCGCCGCGGTTGGCTGTCTCCTTCGTCGGCGGACCGCACGGAACACGGCTCGATGAACTCCCGCCGCGCAGTCACCCTCATCGAACTGCTCGTCGTGGTGGCGATTCTCGCCACCACGATCGGACTCCTTCTGCCCGCGGTGCAGACGGCACGGGAGACGGCGCGGCGGTCGAACTGCACCAACAACCTACGGCAGATAGGCATCGCCGCCGCCAACCACGAGTCAGCCCGCGGGCGGTTTCCGATCGGCGCCGAGTCGCGGCAGTGGGAGGAACGACCCGACTTCCCGCACCAGTTCTTCCGCTGGTCGGTGCTCGCCCACCTCGCCCCGTACTACGAGGAGGAGCAACTGCTTCGCGGCCTCGACCTCACGGTGCCGCTCTACATCGGCCTCTCGCCCGGTGATATCGCCCCGCGAAACAAGCCGATCGTGAAGCTCACCGTGCCGCTGTTCCTCTGCCCGAGCGATATCTCCATGCCCGTGGCCGATCTCTTCGGCCCCACCAACTACGCCGGGTGCACGGGCACCGGGATCGCGGGTGGCACGCCCTTCGAGACCGACGGCATGTTCGGGATCAACTCGCGAACCCGAGCCCGCGATATCACCGACGGCCGTTCCAAGACGGTGGCCTTCTCGGAGAGCAACCTCGGCTCCGGCCCGAAGGCCACGACCTCGCGGGACGGCATCCAGACCGACACTGGCTACGGGTTCAGCTTCGTCACGCCGCTGACCGAGGCGGCCTGCAGCCGCCCCTTCTACTACAACTTCACCGACCTTCGCGGTTTCTCCTGGGCCAATGGTGAATACCGCACCACGCTCTACAACCACGCCCGGCAGCCCAACAGCGAGTCGCTCGACTGCCTGGCGGCCCTGATGACCACGGCTGACATGGCCAAGATGTATGCCGGCTATGGCTGGCGAACGGCCCGCAGCCGCCACCGGGGTGGCGTCACCGTCGGCATGGCTGACGGATCGGTGCGATTCGTGGCGGACACGGTTGACGCCGGAGCCTGGAAGGCCGCGGCAACGATCGCGGGCGGCGAGGCGGAGACGCTCCCGTAGCCGCAGGTTCGTCGCTCACACGTAGCCGCAGGTGGTCGCTCAAACGTAGCCGCAGGTTGGTAACCTGCGGTGCTTCAGGGCCAGGCTTGCTTCGTGTGCAGGTTGCCAACCTGCACCTACGTTG
>JBAXOU010000329.1:0-2604 GCA_037133115.1 Planctomycetota bacterium
ACGCCGTGACGCACACGCGCAGATACTGCGTCGCGTCGGCAAGCAGGATCAGGTACGTCGCCGTCGCATTGCCGCTGTTCGTCGAGTTCGTCCACGAGCCCTCGACTCCGGTTGGCGACAGCTGCCACTGATACGCGTACGTCAGGCTGGTCTCGGTCGGGGTCGTCCACGTACCCGTCGACGCCGTCACAACCTGGCCGCCCTTGACCAGTCCTGAGATCACCGGTGCGGCGGTGCTCGTCGGTGCCGCCGACGCCTGGGCTGCCGATAACGCGAAGAGGCCGACCAGCACGAGCGCGAGCACGCATGCGGTGCGCTGGACCGGCGAAAGGCATGGAATGAGGGACGGACGCGACGGATTCATGGTGCCAAGGTATGCGCGGCCAATGGGCACGAAAACGCCGTGTAGAGGTAGCCGTACCGCCGTTTGTGCACCTGTAGAGCTACCCGTACCGCGTCGTGACCTAAACTGGCCACACGATGCTTCGCGTGCTCCTACTCGAGGATGAGGCCCTGCTGCGAGCCATGCTCGCGGCGACGCTGCCCGACGAGACGATGACCGTCGTCGGCGCGTTTGGCGATGCCAAGAGCACCGTGGCAGCGGCCGCCGAGACGCCGTTCGACGTGCTGGTGACCGACCTCGATCTGCTGCAGGGGCCGGGTCCGAACGGCATCGTCGTGGCGAACGTCATCCGCCGCACGAACCCCGATGCCGGCATCGTGCTGCTCACGTCGTACGCGGATCCGCGGCTGATCGGCGCGAAGCTGAGCCAGGTGCCCGACCGCACCGAGTACCTGCGCAAGCAGGACGTCCACGACGTCGAGCCGCTGCGCGCCGCGATCCGTCGCTCCCTCACCAGCTTCCCCAGCGGCGATCTCGACGTGCCCGCCGTCGAGTTGTCGGACACGCAGATCGAGACCATGCGCCTCGTCGCACAGGGCCACAGCAATGCGGAGATCGCGCGACAGCGCGTCGTGACCGAGCGCGCAGTCGAGATGTCGCTCTACCGGATCGCACGCAACCTCGGCTACGGCGGCGACGCCTCGCAGAACACGCGTGCGCTGATCGTCCGCGCGTACTACGAGATGACCGGTAGCGGCAATGCCCGCCACACGACAGCGCCCTAGTCGCCGCGAACTGCTCGGCGGCCGTTGGGCGATCTCGCTCCGCGGCTGGCTCATCTGCTCAGCCGTCGTCCTGCTCCTGCCGATCCTGACGTTCAATGCGTTTCTGAACGTGCGCCCGGCGGTCCTTGCCGCGCTGATCCTCGCCCAGTGGCTCGCCGTCTCGCTCGCCTACCTCGGCACGCATCTGACGGTGCTCCGCCATCGGCGCACAACGCCGGCGAGCATCGGCGTGGTCGTCGCTGTCGCCGTCACCTTCGGGGTGGTGCGCGCCGCCACGGTACTGCTCCTCGCGTCTGCGCTGTTCGGTGTGTCCCTGACAACGGGCACCCAGGTCCAGCTTGTGCTCGCGATCGTGCCGGTCACGGTTGTCCTGCTCCTGGTGATCACGTACGTGATCGCGCTGGAGGACTGGTACTCGACGGAGCGCGCACGACTGCTGCACTTCGAAGTCGATGCCGAGGCGGCCCGCCTGCGCGCTCTCGGCGCGCTCGACGCGACGCGTGCCGTGATGACCGCCCGCATCCGGGACGAGCTGGAGGCGCAGCTCGCAACGCTCGATCGAACGGCTGCCCTCGGCGAGGAACGCGTGCAGCTCTCCAGCAAAGTACTTGAGGCCGCCTCTAACTACGTGCGGCCGACGAGCCATGCGCTCTGGCGCGACCAGGAACCAATCCCCCGTCGACGCCGCGTGCGCGACCTCGTGCGCACAAGCCTGCAGGACCCTCTGCCGATCCTGCTGCCCTTCACGCTCTGGCTCGCCTCGACGTTGGCGGTGAACATCTCGCACACCGGCCCGCTGCGGACCCTCAGCAGCTCCGGCGCCATGGCGCTCGGCATGCTCATCGTCTATCCGCTCGGGCGCAGGGTGATCCGCCGGCACGCGGCCGCGCACCAGTACGGACGCGCACGGTTGATGGTGCCCGCATCGGTCGTCCTCGCAGTGCTCCCGTTCATCGCCGTCTACGTCATCACGGATACATGGACGGGGACCGCCGTTTCCTATCGCCTCATCTTCGCCGGCGTGATCCTCGCGATCGTGATCACCCGGTGCGTGAGCCTCGCGCAGGCCGGTCTGCGCACGCAGGACCAGCAGCTCCGCGCCCTGCGCTCCCACGCCGAAGAGGCCGAGTTCCAGCGCCTCGCCGTCGAAGCCGCAACGGAGCAGATGCAGCGCGACCTCGCGCTCTACCTGCACGGCACCGTGCAGGCGGGACTTGTGGCCGCGGCGTACGCCATCCAAGACGCGGCAGCGCGTGGTGACGAAGTCGCGCTGGCGCGGGCGATCGCCGAGGCCCGTCTCTCTGCCGTCCGCGTCGTCGAGCACCGGCCTGCACCCGGAGCAGGCGACCTGTTCGCGCTGCAGCACGCCATCGACGAGACCTGGCAGGGCATGCTCAACATCGAGTGGAGCGTGCCCGAGGAGGCGTTCGAGGCGCACGCGCTGGAACGCGTCGGCAACGTCGTCCAGGAGAGCCT
>JBAXOU010000330.1:0-2593 GCA_037133115.1 Planctomycetota bacterium
GTGGGCTCGAGCACGACGCCGTGGACCGCGAGAGATTCGGACAGATTGACAGGCTGGCCCGGGAACCGGGGGGCGAACCATTCGAAACCGACGGACCGGCGATGACCGAGATGGAGTGCCACGGCCGTTCCGCCAGCAAGGTGAAAGCCCAGGCTCGTGGCGACCGGCGCGAGCATCCGCAGGCAGGTGACTTGCTCTTCGGGCAGCACCTCGGCGTGGATCACGATGCGGCTCTGCCTTCCCAGATACGTCGTTCCGGAGTCGCGAGCCAGCCATGCACGCTCGCAGTCGGCAACCCGATCACGGTCTCCCAGAACCTGATTTGGGGTCCGGAAAGCTGGCGGCCCTCATGCCGCACGATCCAGTCACGGAGGGCATCGTCGCCGTAGCGTGACCGAGCCCACTGGATCGATTTTAACGTGCCGGCCGAGAGAATCCGACCGATCACGAAGTCGCGATCCGTCTCTGCATCAAGACCACGTGGATCGACATCCCAGAAAAGCACCGCGAGGAACTGCGGCAGAGTGGAAGATGACTCGCTTTCCATGCTCCTATCTTACCCTGGGGGGCGTGAGGTGGAATCGGGGACGGGGGCGAGTTTCAACACATCGCTGCCGCTGCGGCCGCGCTTGCGCAACGGCCGAGAGCAGGTCAGATGCGATCCGCCCGGCCGGCGCTTGCCGAAGTGCCGTTGGCCGACTTATTCTGACTTGGGTGCACTTCATGCTCGGCCGGAGAACGTTTCGTGGTGCGATTCACACTGGACCGAGAAACATGCCGTCGGCTGGGTGAAGCCACGCAAGCAGTCGAACTGTGCGACGGTGAAGGCAGGGTGATCGGATTCTTTCTTCCCGAGGGAGACACACACGGGCTTCCCCCCGCCGGCCTTGATTCAGCTCTGTCGGCCGAAGAAATAGAGCGGCGACGGAGCATGCGCACCGGCCGCACCCTCGATGAAATCCTGCGTAGCCTCGACTCTCGATGAGGCATCACGTTTTCTGGGTGCCCGACGCTGATGAGAAACTCCAGGCACTGATCGAAGGGGCGGACGACAGAAACGATCTGATTCGCATCGTTCGCGAGATCGAATTCTGGCTGGCCCGCAACCCACTCGACTTTGGTGAGTCGCGTTTCGAGACGGTTCGACTCGGAGTCGTTCGCCCACTCGCCGTGCTCTTCGATGTGCTCGAAGGGCCGCCGACGGTTATCGTGCTCGATATCTGGCGATTCTGAGAGATCGCCCACAGTCGCTCCCGTCCACTAGTTCCGCCTCGAGACACCCGTGCACCCGACCATCGACGAGTGGATCGCCCACGACTCGGTCCCGTTTACCGACGAGGGCATCGATCGGATGGTCGCGACGATGCCCGAGGTGGACCTCCTCGGCTTCGGCGAGGCCCTCCACGGTGGCGAGGAGATCCTCCAACTCCGCAACCGGCTCTTCCAGCGGCTCGTCGAGCGGCACGGCTTCCGGGCCATCGCCATCGAAAGCAGCTTCCCGCAGTCGAGGTTTGTCAACGAGCATGCTGGCGGCGGCGGCGATGCCCCAAACTTCGCCGACTGGATCAGCAACGGCATGGGCCTGCTCGAGGCCAATCGAGAACTCATCGCGTGGATGCGGCAGCACAATGCCACGCACGACGACCAGGTGCACTTCTACGGCTTCGACATGCCGCTCGGGAAGATGGCGTTTGCGAGCCCCCGGCTCGTGCTCGAGGGGCTCTACGACCTCGTGCCCGAACGGCGGGAGCGGATCGAGTCGCTGATCGGCGGCGACGCCGATTGGGAAAACCCGGCGGTGATCGGCGACTCCACCAAGGGCGTCGGCGGCACGCCCCGGTCGAACGACCTGCGAATCGAGGTCGAGGAAGTGATCGCCGACCTTCGCCGCCGCGGCCCAGAACTCGACCACGCCCGCCGCGCCGAGGCGCTTCATGCCGCCGAGATCGCCCGACAGCTTCTCGGGGCGCATGCCGCGATGGCTCGCAAGGCGGGCTACGCCGAGGTGCTCGGCATCCGCGACACGATCATGGCCGACAACCTGGAGTTCATCGTCGAGCAGGAACGCAGCCGCGGGAAGGTGCTCGTGTTTGCCCACAACGGCCACTTGAAGCGAGGCCACATGCACTGGCAGATGGGCGACGTGACGCACGCGTGGTGGCCGGCGGGAGCGCATGTGTCGCGGTCGCTCGGCAGGCGATACGCCGTGATCGGCACGGGCGTGGGCGTGTCGGACGAAAATGGCATCGCCGCGGCCGAGGCCGGGTCGCTCGAGGCCCGGTTCATGAAAACCGTGATCCTGCCGACGGCTGCCGCCCCGGCGGCTCTGGTGGCCAGCCTCACGCCCCGGACCGGCAGCACGAGAAACCCGACCTATTTTCCCTGGACGGGCGACTGCCTCGCCGACTTCGACTGGCTCGCGTTCGCGAAATCCACGACCTACCAGCGGGGCGGCCCGCCGCTGCACGCCTGGGACGCCGATCAGACCCCCCGAGACGACGCCCGGTAAGAGCCCGCCGGCCCGGAAAAAAGGCCTGTTGCAGAAATCCGGCGGCTGCGGTTCTTTTGGTGGCGGATCCCAACCCGCCCCCGC
>JBAXOU010000331.1:0-2580 GCA_037133115.1 Planctomycetota bacterium
GTGTCGCGCTGCCGTGCAGACCTGACGACGGCATCGAACCAGGTCTCCGGCACCGCGACCGACACCACGATCGAGTCGATGCGGCCCTCGCGGGATGGCGATTGCGCCGGGGCGACGGCAGCCACCTCTGTGACATCCACCTCGGCGGGCGCGTTGGCATCCGCCACCCGCTGCTGCCGTGGCGGCAGGTTTGGTTCCACCGGCGGCGCGGGGGCCGTGTCGTCAGCGAACGTGACGGTCACATCGACCACCGCCCCCTTCACGAACGCCAGCCCCTGACGGACCTTGGAGACGAGATGATGCTCGTGGGCGATCTGCCGGGCGAGCGCCGGATCCGCGAGAGGCGGTGGCTCGGCGGCATCGACGGGCGAGAGCGGACCGGCGTGGACGTGGCCGCTGCGGAGATCGGTGACGGCGACCCGCTCCGGGTCGAGCCCGGCGATCGACGCCGCCACGAGGACGCGGATCGCCTGCACGCGGGAGGGCTCCAACTCGACGTCGGGCTGCGTCCGCACGTTGACGCTCGCGGTCTGCGTTGGCCCGCCGCCGAGCGTGCCATCGAATGCCGCGCGGTCATTCACGTCGTAGAGCACCGCCGCCCGTTCGATGCCCGGCATCGAGCAGATGACGTGGGCCAATTCCTCCTGCACCGCCACGCGGAGCAGTTCCTCCTGCGCCGCCCTGCTCTGCCACGGGCTGTTGCTCTCGAGCGCGCGGCGGAGGCTGCTGCCGAACTCCCGGGGGAGCGCTTCGGCGTCGACGAGTGCCCGCATGTAGGCGCTCTGCCGCGGACGCGACACCCAGACGCGGCCGTCCTCGGTGCGGTGGCCGCTGAGCTGCGCGCGGTCGAAGGCCGCCTCGACGATGGCCAACTCCGACGACGGCAGCACCGTGCCGGGGAGCAGTTCCACCTCTTCGCTGGCGGGGCGATCTCGCAGCACCCACGCGCCCCAGCCGATCGAGGCGGCGACGAGCCCCAGCGCGATCACCTGCGCGGGCGTGACCCGTGAGGAGCGGCTTGGTTCGGCGGATGTGTCCATGGTGTCGGTTCTGGTCGTGGGATGGGGATACGGTGGTCAGGCAGCCTGCCGGCGGGCGCCGCGCCGCGGAAACCGGACGGTCACCGCCGTGCCTCCCGTGGCACAGGGCGAGACCGTCAACTCCGCACCGCATCGGGCGGCCGCGTCGCGGACGTCCTGCGGAATCCGGGCCGCGCACGGCTGATCGGGTCCTGAGTCGGCGATCTCCACCTCGACCGCGTCGGTGGTGGCGACCACGGCGACGTCGACTTCATGAAGGGAGGGTCCGTCGGATGCTCCCGTGGGGCCGGCGGCATTGGCGAAGGCCGCGGCAACAATCGGCTCGAGCAGGTCGCGGACCACCGCCGGATCGGCGTCGATCTCGTGCCCTTCACCGCCATCGAGTCCGACGCGGACAGCGGCGTGGGCCGCCGATTGGCGGCCGACGAGCGCGTCGACGACGGTCCGAAGCGAGTTCGGACGCGCCGCAACCAGCGGCAGGATACGGGGCTCCGCGTCGATCGAGGAGCGGTGGGCATCGCGGCCCGCATGGAGTGTCATGGGAATCCTTTCCCGGTGACGAGGTGATGAAACGACGATCGGCGAGATTAGCCGGCAACGGCTGCCCGCGTGACGGATGCCGGACCACAGATCTCGTCCATGAGCCAGCGGTTGACGTCGGCGAGCGCGGTGGCGGCGAGGTCGCGTCGGCGGGGATAGATCCGCATCGCGAGCGTGGCACCGGCAGCGTGAAAGAGTCGCAGCATGCGGTCGGTCTGATTCGCCGCCCCAGTCGCGTCGGCCGCGGTGCAGCAGTAGAGCATCGGCATCTGTCGCACGACGTCGATCCGGGCAAACAGCGATTCGTCGAGCGGGAAGCCTCCGCCGAGCGAGACGACGCCCGCGAATGACTCGGGATGCTGGCAGGCGATGCGAAAGGCCTCGGTGCCGGCGGCGTCTTGGCCGACCAGCCAGATCCGGCGCGGATGGATGCTCAGGCGATCCGTCACGCGATCGACCGCCTGCCAGACGGCGGTCGCGCCCCCGGAGGCCTCGACCGCGACGAAGTTTCTCAGGCTCACCCGGGCCATGCAGCGGCCGAGATCAACGGAAGATCCGAGCGGGTCGCTGAGCCAGACAAGCAGCGGATAGTCGTATCCGGCCTCGTAGCCCTGCGGAATGAACACGGGCAGGCCGCCGGTCCAATCGGCGAGCGGATGCCTGCGGTCCTCCGCGGCCGCCCTGGGGCTGCGGACGCGATCGGTCCCATTCGACTGCGGGCTGCTCATGATCGACCTTCACTGGATGGGAGCGGCGGCGGCCGCAGGCGGTTCCGCCATCGGCGGGACGGCGGGTTCTATCCCAGGCTTTCCCCCTGGGGCAACGCCAGCACGGCGGCCGGGGGCCCGGCCGCCGCCATGGCCGATAAGTGGGGTAAGCAGGGCAGCCCGGGGGCCACTCAGGCGGGTCACACGTGATGCTCGCGCGTGTATCAGGCTCGGGACTGCCCGCGGCCTCACGGCCGGTCGGCTTGCTTTGCGTAGCGCAGGTTTTCAACCTG
>JBAXOU010000332.1:0-2565 GCA_037133115.1 Planctomycetota bacterium
GGCATTGCCGGCGTGTCTACTGAAACATCATGCTCACCGACTCGTTGCGGTGGATCCGCTTGATCGCCTGGCCGAGGAGGCTGGCGACGGAGAGCACGGAGACGTTGGGGAGCATCTTGCCGGGTGTGAGCGGGATTGAGTCGGTGATGATGATCTGTTTGAACGGGGCCTGCCGGAGCCGTTCGATTGCCGGGCCGACCAGCAGGCCGTGCGTGGCTGCCGCGTAGATCGCCTTGGCACCGTGCTTGTGGAGCACCTCGGCGGCACCGCAGATCGAGCCCGCGGTGCTGATCATGTCGTCGAACAGGATCGCAGTCTTCCCCTCGACGCTCGCCCCAATGATCGTGGTGCTCCTGGTCGTGTCGGCGGAGAGCCGTCTCTTGTCGATGATGCCGAGCGGGGCGCCGATCCGGTTGGCGTGACCCACGGCGCGTTTGATGCCCCCCTCGTCGGCACTCACGACCACCACGTCGTCCTTGGGAATGTCGAGCGAGTGGAGATGGTTGTTGAGCACCGGAGCGGCGTAGAGGTGGTCCACCGGCACGTCGAAGAAGCCCTGGATCTGCGCGGCGTGCAGGTCCATCGCGAGGACGCGGTCGGCCCCGGCGCGGGTGATCAGGTTGGCGACGAGCTTGGCGGTGATCGGCACGCGGCCCGAGTCCTTGCGGTCCTGCCGGGCGTAGCCGAAGTAGGGGATCACCGCCGTGATCCGGAACGAACTTGCCCGCTTGAAGCTGTCGATCATCACGAGCAACTCCATGATGTGCTCGTTGACCGGCGGGCAGGTCGACTGGACGATGAACACGTCGCGGCCGCGGACGTCCTCGTCGATCTTGCAGGAGATCTCGCCGTCGGGGAACCGCCCCAGCGAGATCTTGCCCATGGGGAGGTTGAGGTAGCGGCAGATGTCCTGCGTGAGCGCAGGGTTGGCCGGCCCGCTAAAGATCTTCAGGTCGTTCATGGGATCGCTCTGGAGGCGACGGGGAGGCTGCGGTTGCCCGCGGCCCAGAACCGACAACTCTGCCCGCGCGGCGGGGTTGCAGCAAGCGGGCTGCGTGGACCGGCATCGGCACGGTATCCTGCCCGTGATCGACTGAGGGAAGCCGTACGAGACGAAGGGAGCCGGACGATGTCGTCACAGACGCTGCAACTGATCACTTCTCACCGAGGAGCGTCGTTTTTCGCCGCCGACCGGGTCGACGTGGCCTTGGGTCGGCTTGCCGTCCGCACGCGGCGGCTCTCGGGCGGCCTCCGGGAGGGGGTGATGCTGGTGGAACTCGTCGCCGGCGAGACGAAGGTGCTGATGCTTCCCGACCGGGGGCTCGGCATCTGGAAGATCATGGCGGGGGGCGTGGAACTCGGCTGGCAGTCGCCGGTGCACGGCCCGGTGAATCCGCGGTTCGTGCCGCTCTCGGAGCCGTCGGGGCTCGGTTGGCTCGACGGCTTCGACGAACTCGTCGCCCGCTGCGGCCTGGTGAGCAACGGCGCGCCGGACTTCGACACCTCCGGCCGGCTCCTCCACGGGTTGCACGGGCGGATTGCGAATCTTCCGGCCCATCATCTCGATGTCACGCTCGACGAGGCCGCCGGCACGATCACGCTGGCCGGCGCCGTGGACGAGACCCGGTTCCTCTTCCAGTCGCTGCGGATGACGACGTCGCTCACGCTCCATGCCGACCGCCACCGGGTGTCGTGGACCGACAGCGTGAAGAACATCTCGGACCGGCCCACGACGGTCCAAATGCTTTACCACGTCAACTTCGGGCCGCCGCTGCTGGGCCCGGGGAGCGAACTCGTGGCCGCGGTCGAAGAGTTGGCGCCGCGGGATGCGGCGGCGGTGTCCGACGTGCCGACCTGGAGCCGCTACGTGTCGCCGCAGGCGGGCCGCGGTGAGCAGGTGCACTTCGCGAGACTGAAGCCCGCGGCCGACGGAATCGCCACGGCGCTGCTCGTTGGGCCCGACGCCCGCAATGCCGCCAGCTTGTCCTGGCGAGCCGACACGCTCCCTTGTTTCTCGCTCTGGAAGAACCAGGGCGGGCTCGCCGATGGCTACGTGACGGGTCTGGAACCGGGCACGAACTACCCGAACTCGCGGTCCTTCGAAGAGTCTCAGGGCCGCGTGGTGCCATTGGTTCCGGGGGCGAGCGTGCGGTTCGACCTTGCGATCGAGCATTTCACCGCGCCTGCGATCGACGCCGAACGAAGGCGGGTGACGGGGGCCGTGGCTCCGGTGCCGACGATCCATCCGCAGCCGAAGGCTGGCTGGAGCCGTTCCTAGATCGCGGCTCCCCCGAGTAGCACAGGTTTTCAACCTGTGTCTGTCCATCGTGGCGGCTCGGGGCTGTCCACGCCCCACCGCCGGACGTTTGCTTCGGGCATCCTGCCCTCGCTCACTCGATGCTGCCTGCGCTTCGCCATCCATGGCTTCGCCGACCAATCCGCCTGCGGCGGATCGGTGCCCGAGCAACGCCGGCGGCGGGGCACGGACAGCCCCTCGCGGCAGCCTCGGTCAGCGGGGCCATGGATGCCGGCAGCGCTGTCGGCTGCTCGCCTGGAGGGCGAGCC
>JBAXOU010000333.1:0-2558 GCA_037133115.1 Planctomycetota bacterium
AGCGCCACCCCACTGCCCGCCTGGATGGCGGGCTCTCAGGCCCAGCCTGCACCCGGCCAAGAAGCGCCACCCCACTGCCCGCCTGGATGGCGGGCTCTCAGGCCCAGCCTGCACCGGCCACGAGGGCGGTGCAGGCGTGTATTAAGAGGGCGGTGCAGGCGTGAAATCAGTAGCTGTACTTGCCGAGCGCGTCGTGGATCCGATGCACGTCGGACTCCGCCAACACGCCCGTGCCGCGAAGTTTCCGCTTCCGCTTCGCCGTCAGGCGGACCTGAAGGTGGCTCGTGCCGGCGCGGCGATGCTTCACCTTGCCGGTGGCAGTGATCCGGAAACGCTTCTTGACGCCCTTGTGGGTCTTCTGCTTTGGCATGACAACTCTCCTCGTTCTGGAAATGCGTGCGGGAACTGGTGCGGTGGTGCGGGGCGGGATTACTTGGGCGAGAGCGTGCAGACGAGCCTGCGTCCCATCTGCTGCGGCGGCGCCTCGACCTTGCTGACGGGCTCGAGCTGCGTGACGATCTGCTTCATGACACGCTGGCCTTCGTCGATGTGGGCGAGTTCACGGCCACGGAAGACGACCGAGACGACTACCTTGTCCTTGTGGATGAGGAAGCCCTTCGCCTGATTGACCTTGAACTCGATGTCGTGCTCTCCCGTCTTGGGACGGAGGCGGATCTCCTTGATCTTCGCGTGGTGGACGTGGGTCTTGTGATGCTTCTTTTTCTGTTGGTACTTGAACTTGCCAAAGTCCATGATCCTGCAGACGGGCGGCTTCTCGTTGGGCGCCACCTCGACAAGATCGAGGCCGGCGCCCCGCGCAAGGCTCATCGCCTCGTCGGTGGAGATGATGCCGAGCTGTCCGCCGTCGGCCGCAATCACCCGGATTGGGGTGATCCGGATCTGCTCGTTGATGCGATGCTGCTTCTCGATGGCTCACGCCTCCGGCCGCGGATCGGATGATCGCCAACCGGAACGACGTCGTGCTGCTCGCACACCGGGCCGGCGAATCTCCTGTCGAACTTGGAGTGCGGGCATACCCCGACGCGGACGACGGGGGTATTTCCGCACGAAAAAGAGTGTCGCCGTCAAACCGGGCAGCGTCAAGGCGTACGGGATTCCTGCGGGAGCCGGGCCTGGCGGCCAGAAGTCAGCCCGTCATCTTCAACGGTTTTCGGCCCAGATTCCACATCCGTAGGGAGCCGAATGCCGTCCACCAGTTCCCGATCGGACGTTCCAAACCGTTTTTCCTGCGATTGCTCGAGCGTGCAGGTCACGACGACTCGGTGGCCACTCCCGTCAGTGAGCACGTAGTGAACCCAGCGAAATGGGAGGCCGTCGGCCCGTCCAGTTGCCACCACTCGCACCAGCCGGATGCCGTCGCTCCGTGTCGCCTCCGACGAGTGCTCAAGCCTGCCGAACTGCCCGGCGAGCGACCGTTCGAGATCGCGTTCGACCTCCGCGATCGTGGGAGGCGACTGCGACGGGGCACGGGGCAGGGCGGTGATCGAACACTGCGCGACGAGGGCTCCGCGATCGACGAATCTCATCACGAGGCCGTCCGGACCGTCCTCGATCGCCCGCCAGCGCGAGTCGTGCACGAGGTCGTAGCGATCGGCCGCATCCCGCTGCCACACGAATCCCGGCTTGCCGCCGCCGCGGCGGCGGCTCCCCACGACGGGCGGTTCCGCAGGCCCGACGTCGGGGCCGACCCGCTCCTCCACCGCCGCCCGGGCGACCGTGAGCCTGGCCTCGACGTCGAAGCCGGGAGCGACGTGACTGGCCTCACGCCGCTCCTGGAGCGTCACGGCGAGATTCGTGATTCCGCTGCCGAGACGCACACCGCCATCGACATCGCTGGCCGTCGCGGCGCACGTGCCTTCGACGACGACGTGCGTCGGCACGCCGTCGGCGGCGCCGTCGATGATTCCCGAAAGCTTCACCGCGGCACGGCCATCGACGACCTCGATGAGTTTCGCATCGAGGCCGCCCGATTCCACGGTGTCGATCGCGAGCAGTCCGGCGACCGCGTCGGCCGCCACAGTCCACGAGTCGCCAATCGCCACCGGCTGATCCGGCAGGAGGTGGTCGAGTAGCAGTGGGTCGAATGGCGTCTCCAGGAGATCGAGTTCCTCGCGGCTGAGGAATCCCGTCTCCAAGAAGGGGATCGGCGTCGCGCCTTCGAGCACGACCCGCATCGCACGGGCATCATTCGGAAGCCGCGCCGTCCGAACGGCGTCGTCGACCCGCACGTCGGCGGCCGCGTCGCGGTATCGCCGCGTCACGATCTGGCCCTGCTCGTCGGAGCGGGTCTGCACGAAGTCGAACCGGGCGTCGACCGCGATCGGCCGCCGCACCGGCGGCACGTCTCGGCCCGCCGGCGCAAAGATCTCGCCGACGACATCGAGTTTGATCCGAATGCGGTGGGACTGGACTGATTCGGCGATGGGCTCGGCGGTGGGTTCGGCAACAGCCTCGACAGTCACCTCCGCAACGGGTGCTTCAGACTCACCCGACTCGTCGGGTTCGCGAGAGTCCTGTTCGGCCTGGGAAGCGTCGGC
>JBAXOU010000334.1:0-2554 GCA_037133115.1 Planctomycetota bacterium
GGCGACGGGCACGGGCGGCCCCGAGCGGGGCGTCCAGCGTCGGGCTTTCCGCCGGCAGCCGAGCGGGCTACAATTTCGTCATCTCGGGATGCGAGAAGTCCCGTCGCCCGCCAGCACCAGGAGTTTCCCATGTCGATCATGCTCACCGAAAAGGCCGCCAGCGAGGTCAAGAAGATCATCACGGAGCAGAAACTCGCTCCCGAGACCGTCCTTCGCGTAGGCGTGGCCGGCGGCGGCTGCAGCGGCTTCAGCTACTCGCTCGGCTTCGACACCGCGTTCGATCCCAAGGCCGACTCCAAGACCGAGCAGCACGGCATCGCCGTGGTGGTCGACAAGAAGAGCGACCTGTTTCTCGACGGTACCACGCTCGATTTCCACGACGCCATCGACAAGCGGGGCTTCACGTTCGTCAATCCGAACGCGAAGAAGACCTGCGGCTGCGGTAGCTCGTTCCAGGCCTGATGCCCGCTGCGGCCCGACGGCTGCCCGAACCCCCGAGGACACCCCATCGACGTGGCTGAGGAGAAAGTCCACATCGTCGGCATCGGCGACGACGGCGTCGAGGGGATGACCGCGCAGGCGCGGCGGCTCGTCGAGGCGGCCGACGTGCTCGTGGGGCCCGAGTCATGCTCCACGCTCGTGCCGGCGGTGATCCGCGGACGGCTCGTCTCCGCCGCCAACCTCGAGGAACTCGTCGAGCGAATCGAGGCCGCTGGGGCCAAGCGCGTGGTGGTGCTGGCGTCGGGCGATCCGCTCTTCTATGGCACGGCCCGCTACGTCTGCTCGAAACTCGGCAAGGACCGCTTCGAGGTGGTGCCGCACGTCAGCAGCATGCAGTTGGCGTTCGCTCGTGTGAAGGAGTCGTGGGAGGATGCGTTTCTCGCCAACCTCTCGGGCCAGTCGATCGAGCGGGTGGTCGACCGCGTGCGGTCGAGCGAGACGGCGGGCCTGTTCACGAGTGACCAATGGCCGGCGCCGGCAGTGGCCCGCGCCCTGCTCGACGAGGGCATCGACTACTTTCAGGCCTACGTGTGCGAAAACCTCGGCTCGCCCGACGAGCGGGTGACTCAAGGCAGCCTCGCCGACATCGCCAAGGATTCGTTTGCGACGCCGAACGTGATGATCCTCGTCCGCAAGGCTCGCGTGGCCGACAAGCCGGGCCAGGTGGGCACCCGGATGTTCGGCAACCCCGACGAGTGCTTCCTGCAGTCGCGGCCGAAGCGGGGCCTGCTCACGCCCGCCGAGGTACGGTCGCTGGCACTCGCCGAACTGCAGCTGCGGCCGACGAGCGAGGTCTGGGACGTCGGCGCCGGCAGCGGCTCGGTGGGCCTGGAGGCGGCCAGGATCGCCCGCGATGGCCGCGTGCATGCGATCGAGATGGATCCCGACGACCAAGCCCTCATCCGGGAGAATGCGGCCCGGTTCGGGGTGATGAACCTCAATCCCGTGCTCGGCAGGGCGCCGGAGGCGTGGGCTTCGCTCCCCGACCCCGACGCCATCTATGTGGGAGGCAGCGGCCGCGACGTAGCGATGCTCGTGGACCAGGCCTGGAGCCGGCTCAAGCCCGGCGGTCGGCTCGTCACTGCCTGCAACAGCATTGAGAATCTTGCCGCGATGCACACGCTGCTTCGCTCGCGGTCGAACGACGCGGCCTACTGGATGGTGAACATCGCCCGCGGCATCGAGCAACTCGACCGGATCCGGTTCGAGGCGATCAACCCGATCTTCCTGATCGCCGCCACAAAGCCTGTGTGACCTCGATGGCCGACCTGCCAGAGCCGCTCGACGTGATCGCGGTGGGGGCCCACCCCGACGACGTTGAGATCGGCTGTGGTGGCACGCTCGCGTTGCTCGCCGCGCAGGGCTTTCGCGTCGGCATCGTGGACCTCACCGATGGCGAACCCACGCCGCGGTCGAGCGGCCCCGAGGAGCGGCTCCGCGAGGCGGCCGCGGCGGCCCAGACGCTCGGCGTGGTCCACCGCGAGACGTTGCCCTTCACGAACCGCCGGCTGTTCGACGACTTCGAGGTCCGCGTGGCGCTCGCGAAGGTCTTTCGCCGCTGGCGGCCGAGGCTCGTACTCGGCCTCGGCGACAAGACGCCGCTCGCCTCGCCCGACCACGCCCAGACCGTGGCGATCACCGAGGCGGCCGTCTTCTATTCGCGGCTCACGAAGTGGGACGACACCTTCGCCGGCCTGCCGGTCCACACCGTACCGCAGTTGCTCACCTACTTCCTGTTCGCGGGTGTGGCAGAGGTGCCGCATGGCCACTGGCCGCTGGTCGTGGATATTGCCCCCCAGCTGGAGACGAAGCTCGCGGCAATCGCCTGCTACGCCTCGCAGTTTCCGCCCGAGAAGGCCCACATCTATCCCCGCGTGCGGTCGCTGGCCGAGACGGTGGGCATGATGGCCGGCTGTGCGGCGGGCGAGGTGCTGGCGTCGAGCCGCATGCCGCTCACGCTTGAGCCGATGCGGATGCTGTTTCCGCCGACGGCGAAAGGGTGACTCGGTGCCTCCCACGTAGGTGCAGGTTGGCAACCTGCACAAGCATTCCA
>JBAXOU010000335.1:0-2546 GCA_037133115.1 Planctomycetota bacterium
TGGCGGCGCTCGGCCAGCTGCCGCATGGTCACCTGGGCCTCCTCGTCCGCGATGTGGACGTAAATTTTGAGCGCCTCCTCGTCGATGTGGCCGACCCAGCGGCGGAGCGTGAAGAAATTCACCCCGCTGAGGACGGCGATCGTGCAGAACGAGTGCCGGAACTTATGGTTGGTTCCCTCGAGGCCGAGCTTCGCGAGCACGGTCTTGAGGTAGGCAAGGATATGGCGGTCGTTGGCCGGCAGGTTGGTCGTCGCGGCGGTGCCATCCATCCGGTCGATCACCCAGCGGCGGCGGCGTGGCAGGTCCCGGAGCATGGCAACTGCCCGGGGCGAGAGCGGCACGGCCCGCTGCTCGCCGTTCTTGGGCCGCCAGGGCCGGGCACCGGGCACAACGTCCTTCGGCCGGATATGGGCGACGGGCGCCGGCCCCGTCAGCGTCAGGTCGTCGTGCGTCAGGTGGACGACCTCGCCGATCCGCATGCCGGTCTCGGCCATCAGGACGAAAGCGGCCTTATAGGGCCCTCTGGCGGCCTCCACGATCGCGTCGAGCTGCTGCTGCCGCCAGTAGTCGCGGGGGCCTGGCTTCGGCTTCACGAGCTTCGTACCGCTCACCGGGCTGACGGCGAGCATCCGGCGGGTAACGGTGAAGTTGAGCCATTGCCTGACGATCGTCAGCTCGGTGTAGATCGTCTTGGCGGCCATGCCGTCGCGCCGCCGCCGGATGGCAAACTCATCGACCGTCTGCGTCGTGATCGCGTGCATGAGCCGCACGCCGGCATCGCGGCAGTGGGCGGCGAATCGGGTGAGCACGTCGCGGTACTTGACCATGGTCTTCGGGGCCCGGTCGTTGGAGTCCTGCCAGTCGATGTAGGCCTGCACGGCAGCGGCGATGTCGAACGTGCCGGCCTGCCGCGGCACGGCCCCCGACAGTTCGGCCTCGAGCGCCCGGGCCTTCTGCCGCGCCACTTCGTGGTTGCGGGTCCGGAGGCTCTTGCGCTGCTGCTTCGGCCCTTCCTGCCAGTTGCAATACCATATGCGGCCGTTCACGAAGATCGAAACGCGTTCGCCGATCCGCTCGTATCCGCCGCCGGTACGCTCGCCGTGTTGAGAGTGATTACGCGCCACGTCGCCTCTCCCCCTCGAAGAACCACCGGATGAGGCGGTCTCGATAGAAGCGGAGCACGCGGCCGTAACGACGGCTGCAGCCGTTGAGCCGGCCCGTGGTGCGCCAGAAGCGCAGCGTGCCGACGGGCACCTGCAGCATGTCCGCCGCCTGTGCGATCGTGAGGATGGGCGGAAACTTCTCAGCCCATGGGCCGCTCGCAAAGTTGGTGGTGAGCTCATCCGCCGTGAGCTTCACGCACTCGATCTTCCTGTTGACTGCCATGATCAACCTCCGTGCTCGACCGTGATTCGCCGTCGCATCCGTCGCGACTCGCTCCGAATCAACACTATTCATGGTCTGAAACTCCATGTGTTGGAGGAATCCGCGGAGCGCCCGTGCAGCGCCTGTCCTCGTGACGGCGCCACGGTGCAGCTCTCGCGGAGGAAAAAGAAAAGCCCGCCGCATGGGTGGCGGGCTTACGTATTGGCGGCGGCGCCGGCGATCGCTATCGCTTCCGCCGCTTCGCGCTCTTGGCGGTTTTGGGCTGCGGGATTTTCTTCCACAGAAAACCCGTGCCATCGCCGTCGCACTCGAACTTCATCAGCGACGTGTCGAGCCCCTTGTTGAGGTTGCTGACATCCCGCCGCCGCGTCTCGTCAGTCGACTTGCGGCGATGCGGGTCGTCGATCCGCGGCGGCCACCCGGCCGCCTCGAAGGCCCGCAGGATCTTCACGATGTTGTGGGCCTGCCTAGGCCGCTTCACGACCCGCACGACCTTGCCTTGGAACCGAACTTCCCGCGCGTCCTCATCCCAGTGCGGTACAACCGCCGACCGCGACTTGGAAGTTTTTCCGGCTCGAGGTTTCGCGCCGAGGGCGTCGAGCAGCGAATCGCGTCGTGAGTTATTGAGAAGTCCGACGGCATAGGCCACCTCGACTATGCACTGGTTGGGCGTCGGCGTGCCGCGGGCGATGTGCCACAGCTCGATTGTGTGGTGCTGTTTGAGCACCTCCTTCTCAGGCCCGGAAAACTTGCGCCGATCGGCAGCCGTGAATCGGTTGCCCCACAGCTCGCGCTTCACCGTATCGCTACGGATCAGATCGCGCAGTCGTTGGAGCTCTTCGTAGACAGCGTCCGGAAGTTCCAATGTGTCGTTGCTTGCGGGGCTTTTTGCCATGGGTCGCCGTTTGCTCCTGCTCGTTCGCAGTCGCGTTTTGCTCCACGCTCGCCAGCACACGCCTTGCCAGCAGGTCGATCAACTCGGCCTGTGCCCTCGCAGCGCCTGCGGATGATGCGTTGGCGTGAGTGTCCATCGTACCGCCATCAGTGGCGGAAGCCGTCGTTCGTTTCGTGGTCATTGTGATCACCTCACGGGGAATGAAAACACCGCTGGCGTGGGCGGCTGGTATGGCCAACCAACTCCACGCCAGCGGTGCGGATAC
>JBAXOU010000336.1:0-2497 GCA_037133115.1 Planctomycetota bacterium
GCCATGGCCATCGGTGGCTCACTGACGCCGTTGAGCGTTGGCGCATCGGTCGCGCCGGGAGTGCTCATGGAAAACATGGCCCGCGATTCGAGCGACTCCGAGGCGAATCCGCCGGTCGCGCGGCGGAGGATCTTTGAGATCCGCCGCCGATGGCTGCGGTGCAGCTGCCGGGTCGACAGCGGACGGGCGAGCGAGAGAAGGAACTGTCGCGCGTTCATGTCGCACCTCCTTGACCCCAAGGGTCCATCGTAAGACGAGGCGTTGTGGGTCGCCACGAATCGGCGAATGCGGTTCTCGGGCGACACCCGCCTATCCGTACGCGTCTGGCGGGAGATGGGTCGCGGGATCGCCACAGAACGTACTTTTTCTCGGGCCAGACGTGACTTCGCGGGTTCGCGGTGCGGCAACCATGGACGCCGTTTCCGCGTGGCCTCAGCCGCCGGCGGGTTGACGATCGTCTACGATGAAAACGTCTCGTTCACCGGCTGTTCTCCTGGATGCACTCGGCTCCCATCATGCCTCTGATCAGCGATGCCGGTTGGCGGTTCGACAACTCGTATACCCGGCTGCCGGAGTTGCTGTTCGATCGGACCCTGCCCGTGCCCGTTCAAAGGCCCGCGCTGCTCGCCTTCAACGAGCGGCTGGCGGCAGATCTTGGGTTCGATGCCGGCATCCTGCAGGCCGCAGGCGCAGCCGTGTTTGTCGGCAACGAGCTTCCGTCCGGAGCCGAGCCGATCGCCCAGGCCTATGCCGGCCATCAGTTCGGCCACTTCACGAACCTCGGTGACGGCCGGGCGATCCTCCTCGGCGAGCATCTCACGCCGGACGGTCGTCGCGTCGATCTGCAGCTCAAGGGCGGGGGCCGGACGCGATATTCGCGCGGCGGCGATGGCCGCGCCGCGGAGGGCCCGATGCTGCGGGAATACATCATCAGCGAGGCGATGCATGCGCTCGGGATCCCGACCACGCGGAGTCTTGCGGTGGCCTCCACGGGTGAATGGGTCAGGCGGGAGACGCCGCTGCCCGGGGCAGTGCTCACCCGCGTGGCGGCGAGCCATATCCGCGTGGGCACGTTTCAGTATGCGGCCGCCGTCGGCGAGCCTGGGCTGCTTCCGGCGCTGCTCGATCACGCCATCAGTCGGCATGCGCCGGAGGTGAAGTCAGCCGATGATGGGGCCGTGGCGTTTCTCGACCACGTTATCGAGCAGCAGGCGTCGCTCGTGGCGAAGTGGATGCACGTGGGCTTCGTGCACGGCGTGATGAATACCGACAACATGGCCGTATCGGGGGAGACGATCGACTACGGTCCTTGTGCGTTTCTCGATGCCTACGACCCCGGCGCCGTGTTCAGTTCGATCGACCAGCAGGGGCGCTACGCCTACGGCAACCAGCCGTCGATTGCCTACTGGAACCTGGTGAGATTCGCCGAGACCCTGCTGGCGGTCGTGCGGGGCGACGAGGAGACGGCGATCGCGGCAGTGCGGGGCGTGTTGGAGACGTTTTCCACGCGGTACGAGCGGCATTATCTCGCCGGCGCGCGGGTGAAACTCGGCCTCACTGTGGAGGAAGAGGGCGATCGTCAGCTGTTTGGCGATCTGCTCGGACTTCTGGCCGCGACCGGAGGAGACTTCACGACCACCTTCGCCGGGCTCGCGGCGATCGCCGAGGCGGGAACGACGCCCGTGGGTGACGGGGCCGACGCAGCCTTTCACGAGTGGTGTGGTCGATGGCTGGCCCGACTGACCAGGGAGCCCTGTGGCCGGGCAGGGGCCGTCGCGGTGCTGCGGCGATCCAACCCCGTCGTCATCCCCAGGAACCACCGGGTGGAGGAAGCCCTCGCCGCCGCGGCGGCAGGTGATCTCACGGTGCTCGAGCGACTCCTGGCCGTGCTCCGCGATCCGTATGTCGCGACGGCAGCGAACGAGCCGTACCGGAGCGGGCCGCCATCGGGATGTGGGCCCTATCGCACCTTCTGTGGCACGTGAGCCTGCTCGGCCTGCTCCGCGATGACGAGTGTTTGCGTCAGCAGCAGCCGGTGCCATCCACGCCGCACTTCTCGGGGGCGAGGCAGGCGGTGTGCTTCGTTCCCAGATCGAACAGGATGCCGGAGGGCGTGATCTCGGCTCCCCCCAGGGGATACTGCGAGATCGTTCCCGACTCATACTCGACCTCCACGGGCAGGTCGTCCGACTTCAGGAGTGGCTTGGCGATCTGGATGATCGTGGCCAGTTTCGTCGTCTCCAGGCGGTGATCGGTGTCGTTGGCAACCCAGATCTGCAGGAGGCACGAGGTGGCCGATCGCACCGTGCCACCGCAGTCGATGAAATCCTTCTGGATGCGTCCCACCTCGGTGATGTGGTAGTGGGTGGGGATGAATGACTTGTCAGGGAGCATCCAGTGCATCTTTTCTTCCGGATGGGCCAGAAGCAGGCGATGAAATTCCTTGACGGTCATGGTTGTTCTCCGTGACGGATGCGGTGCGATGCGGGGTGCGTTG
>JBAXOU010000337.1:0-2486 GCA_037133115.1 Planctomycetota bacterium
GCCCACGGTGCCGACGCGATCCTCGTGCTGCTTGCGCTCGTGGACGACTCGCTTGCCGCCGACCTGATCCAGGCTGCCGAAGACCACCAGATGGACGTCCTGTGCGAGGTCCACGACGAGGCCGAACTGGCCCGTGCGCTCGCACTGGGCTGTCCGTTGATTGGCGTCAACGCCCGCAACCTGGCGACGCTGACGGTCGAGCCGATTCTTCAGCGCACGCTGCTGTCCTCGGTACCCAAGGGCTTTATCGCCGTTGCCGAATCGGGTGTCACCAACCGCGCCGACCTCGATGCGGCGGGCAAGGCTGGCGCCTCGGCCGCACTCGTTGGTACGGCACTGATGCGCAACCCCGAACTCTTGGTGGAGCTGACGCGCCCGTGACCCTGATCAAGATCTGTGGCATGACGACGGCCGAAGATGTCGACCAGGCGGTTGCCGCCGGTGCCGACATGATCGGCTTCATCCTCGTGCCCTGGTCGCCCCGGGCGATCGATCTTGAGCAGGCACGCACCCTACGTACGCACGTACCCGCTGGAGTCGAGGCGATCGGCGTGCTGTCCGACGAGACCGCCGAGCGGGCTGCAGCGATGCTTGAAGAGTCCGGTCTCGATCGGGTACAGGTTTATGGAGCCGATGCCGACGCGACACAGGCACTGCTGGGCGAGCGCGCAATCGTTGCGCGACGCCTTCCGACTGAGCAGCCCGGTGCAGCCGACCCCATGCTCCTCGATCGCTCGTTCGGTGAGGAGCCAGAGCCAGAGCAGTTGGCAGAACACTGGGCGACCGTGCGCGCCCTGACTGATGTTGGCCGCCGCGTGATCTTGGCGAGCGCCCTGACCGTTGATAACGTCGTCGCGGCGATCGCTGCCGCTCAACCCTGGGCCGTCGACGTTGCACGTGGTGTCGAGCAAAGCCCCGGCCACAAGGATCACGCGCGCGTGTCGGCGTTTATCGCCGCCGTCCGCGAAGGGAGTGCAGCATGAGTGATTCCGAACTGCTCAACGAGGGCCTAGCCGCCGACGCCTATCCACCCGACGAGCTTGGTCGCTTTGGCGAATTTGGTGGCCGCTTCGTGCCCGAGACGGTGATGGCTGCGCTCGACGAGCTCGAGGCCGCGATTGAGGACGCCTTTGCGGATCCCGCGTTCCACGAGGAACGCGCTTTGCTGGCACGAGACTTCATTGGCCGCCCCACCCCTATGTACTTCGCTGAGCGCCTGACCGAGGACATCGGTGGTGCGCGCATCTGGCTCAAGCGCGAGGACCTCGCTCACACCGGCGCGCACAAGATCAACAACGCACTCGGCCAAGCGCTGATCGCGAAGCGGCTCGGCAAGAAGCGCATCGTGGCCGAAACGGGCGCGGGCCAGCATGGCGTGGCAACGGCCACCGTCTGCGCCCGCTTCGGCCTGCAAGCAGTCGTCTACATGGGCGAAGAAGACATGCGACGCCAGCGCCCCAACGTCGTCCGGATGCGCTTCCTGGGCGCCGAGGTGATTCCCGTCACCAACGGCGCGGGCACGCTCAAGGATGCACTCAACGACGCGATCCGCGACTGGATTGCGAACGTCGAGACGACGCATTACCTCATTGGCACTGCCGCCGGCCCGCACCCCTACCCGTACCTCGTGCGGCGTCTGCAGGCCGTGATCGGCGAGGAGTCGCGCGCGCAGATGCTGGATCGCACCGGACGACTGCCCGATGCCGTCGTCGCCTGCGTCGGTGGCGGCTCGAACGCGATCGGCATCTTCCATCCATTCCGCGACGACCCCGTGCGCCTCATCGGTGTCGAGGCCGGTGGCGATGGTGGAGCCCTCCACGCACGGACGCTCAGCGGTGGTCGCGTCTCGATCCTCCACGGCTCGCGCTCGTTCGTGCTCTGCGATGATGACGGCCAGGTCGTCGAGACGCACTCGATTAGTGCCGGACTCGACTATCCCGGCGTCGGCCCCGAACACGCGGCACTGATGACCTCCGGCCGCGCTGAGTACGTGGGCGTGTCCGATGAAGAGGCGCTGGTGGCCTTCGATCGTCTCTGCCACCTCGAGGGCATCATTCCCGCGCTCGAAACCAGCCACGCGCTCGTGACCGCCGAACGACTCGCAAAGGAGCTCGGCCCCGACGCCAACATCGTCGTCGGCCTGTCGGGCCGAGGCGACAAGGACGTCGACCAGATCGCCGCGCGGCGGGACAACGTATGAACATCCCGCGCCCCTCGCTGGCGGTCTACCTGATGGCGAATGAGGCCGCACCCGAGCTCGCCGAGGCGGCCGTGCGCGGTGGCGCCACTGTGATCGAGCTGGGCATCCCCTACTCCGACCCACTGGCCGACGGCACGACGATTCAGCGTGCGGCTCAGGCTGCCCTCGACGCGGGCATTACACCGACACGTGCACTCGAGCTGCTCGCCGAGATCCATCGGCGCGTCGACGTGCCGCTCGTGCCGATGACGTACGGCGCCATCGTCGAGGGCTACGGCGAAGAGGC
>JBAXOU010000338.1:0-2482 GCA_037133115.1 Planctomycetota bacterium
TGGCGACGAAAACGTTGCCCTGTTGATCGATGGCGATCCCCTGGGGGGCGGCGACATCAGTCCCCGAGGCGAAGGTTTGCTGCGAGTTTCTGATCGCCGTCGCATCCCCGAGCGAAAGGTCATAGGTGACGACTGCGTTGGTCGAGATCGGCAGGGAGACGTAGAGCAGTTCCCCGCCGGCCGCGGTGACGCAGGAAGTCGTGACCGCCAGGATCAGATGGATGATGAATCGCGAGACGTGCAGTGTCATGGGGTTTTCTGTGAGCGGAAAGGGCGGCGGGCGAATGGTGCCCGCGGCGGAAACCCGTCAGCACCCATCGGGCTGGAGAATACTCGCCAGAATAGTCCGCCAGGGCATTTCCTGCCAGAAGAGGTCCGCCAGCTTCCAGGGGCGATTACGATTCGGACCGGCTGCGACTCTCGGGTCGGCAGGCCGTCGTGACCGGCACGGCACGTTCCCTCAGGCGGTGATCATTTCGCGGTGCCCAGCATGACTCCGACCGACGTTCTTTTCCGTGTGTTCGGGCACCGCGGCTTTCGCGGGCAGCAGCAGGCGATCATCGACCACGTGTTAGAAGGCCGGCATGCGCTGGTCATCATGCCGACCGGTGGCGGTAAGTCGCTGTGCTACCAGGTGCCGGCGCTGGTGGAGGCGGAGCGGCATGCCGGCGGTGGTGCAGCCCCGCTTTCGATCGTGATCTCACCGCTGATCGCGCTGATGAAGGATCAGGTGGACGCCCTCTGCGGTCGCGGCGTCGATGCCGCGTTCATCAACTCGTCGCTGACCAGGGATGAACGCGAGGCCCGGTATGCCGCGGTGCGGGCCGGACGCCATTGCCTCCTGTACGTCACGCCGGAACGGTTTCGAAAACCGGAGTTTCGGGAGGTCGTCTCCGCGAGGCACGTCACGCTTCTCGCCGTGGATGAGGCCCACTGCATCAGTGAGTGGGGTCATGACTTCCGCCCCGATTACACCCGCCTGCGAGAGTTTCGCCGGCTGCTGGGTGATCCGGTGACGGTGGCCCTCACGGCCACGGCCACTCCGGAGGTGCAGCGCGACATCGTCGCTCAGCTGGGCCTCACCCCCGAAGACGTGACGACGTTTCACGAGGGGATCGAGCGGCCCAACCTCCGGCTCGCGGTGCGGGAAGTGTGGGGCGATGACGAGAAGGTTGGGCAGATCCTCGAGGTTCGTGCCCGGCACGGCGGCATGGGCAGCGGGATCGTCTACTTCACGCTCATTCGCGTGCTCGACCGCTTCAGCACGCTGCTTCGCGAGCGGGGCATTCCGCATCGCTGCTACCACGGCGATCTCGACCGTGACACGCGGCGGCGGGTGCAGGAGGCCTTCATGGGCGGCCCCGGCGAACTTGTGCTGGCCACCAACGCCTTCGGCATGGGAATCGACAAGGAAGACATCCGCTTCGTCGTGCACGCGGAGATCCCCGGCTCGATGGAGTCGTGGTATCAGGAGATCGGTCGTGCCGGCCGCGATGGTCGCGACGCCGATTGCGTGCTGCTCTACGACGAGCGCGACTTGATGACGCAGATGGAGTTCATCGATTGGAGCAATCCCGGCCCCGAGGTCTACGAGCGGGTGTTCGACCTGCTCGTCAACCGGCACGAGGAGGTCGAGGCCTTCGGCCTGCCATGGATTCGCGAGCGGCTGCACGCGGGAGCCAAGCACGACCGTCGGCTGGAAACGGCGCTGGCCATGCTCGAACGCTATGGCGTGATCGAGGGCGACTGGCGAAACGAGGAGCGCGTGCGGGTGGAGGTGGTCGATGATCTGCCGCTGCGGCTGCGCGAGGCTGGCTCTCTTGCGGAGAAGCACCGAAGAGACCGGCAGAAACTCCTGACGCTCGTGCAGTTTGCCCGGCACGAGGGAGACACGCGGGCGTTTCTGCGGCGCTACTTCTTTGGCGAGTGAATCGCCACCGCCACGGTCACGGCGGGGCGTCGCGGAGATCGGCCGGCATGTCGGCGAGGTCGAGCGCTGCGTCGGCCTTGGCGATGGCGAGATACTCGGCGACGACCGTGGGCTCTTTCGCCGCGCGGTCGGTGGTCTCGAAGGGATCGGCGAGCAGGTCGTAGAGCTGCGGCGACTCCTGCTTCTTCTTGCTCTGATCGTGCACGATCAGCTTCCAGCGGTCGCCGATCACGGCGCGGCCGCTTGGGTGCACCACGCACACCTGCCGCGGCCGGCTCTGCGCCTCCGGCGCGCCCGCGAGCGCGTCCCAGCGGTCGAGGCCGTCCCAGGCAGGAGCCTGCGCCGGATCCCAACCCACCAGGCGGGCGATCGTCGGAAACCAGTCGGCGACGTGCATGACCGCCGTACACTTCCTTGGCTCGAGCCTGCTGGGCCAGTTCGCGAAGGCGCAGACCCGCATGCCCCCTTCCCAGAGCGTGTTCTTTTCGCCTCGCAAGGGGGCGTTTTCGCTGTTGAGCGGCGAGTCTGGCACGGTGCCCACGTAGTGATTTT
>JBAXOU010000339.1:0-2477 GCA_037133115.1 Planctomycetota bacterium
GCCTTCGTGGCCTCCGCTCGCTCGATGCTGCCCTCGCTTCGCCATCCTGGCTTCGCTCGGCCAGCAACGCCGTCTCCCGGGGCACTGGCAGACCCTCGCTGCCTCTTCTCGTAGCACAGGTTTTCAACCTGTGGGTCTTCCCGGTTCGCATTGGGCTCGCGGCCTCATCGCTTGCAGGTGCGATTCCGGAAGGGGGAGCAGCCGGATCGGGGGCACGCGCAGAAGCCGGTGAGACGTGTGCCCCGCGGCGGTCGCTCCGGAGCGTTTGAGCCGAGAACTCACACGTCCCGCCGGCGCCGAGCATGTCGCCGGCCGGCTGCGGTGGCCCTCCAACGCGCGAGGATCACGTGTGGCCCGTACAAGCCGTGGGGCTGCCGCTCGGGGCACTGGCAGCCCCTCGCCACGTTCCGGCTACGGCAGCGATTCGAAGCGGGGCTCAGCCGCGCCACGATGCCAGGCGATGTGCACCCGCCAGGCCTCGCTTGTGTCGGGGTGGTCGGCGCGGAAGTGGACGCCGCGGGTCTCGTCGCGACGGATCGCGCCGCGGATCATGAGCCGCGCCACCTCGAGCATGTTCTGGAGTTGCCAGCCCTGTGGGTCGGCAAACTGCTGCGGCAGTACGTAGCGACACCAGCCCTCCACCGTCGCCAGCGCCTCGGCGAGCGAGTCGCCACTCCGCTCGACGCCGACGTGCCGCCACATCAGCGAGCGGAGCGAGTTGCGGATGTCGGCCAGATCGAGCCCGGCGTCGCCGCCGTCGGCAGATACCTTCGGTTGGGCGATCGGCGGGACGTGAAACTCGTCGTCGCCCCGCGAGCCCTCCGCGAGCACTTCCGCGGCGGCGGCCTCTCCGGCCCTGGCGCCGTAGACGAGCCCCTCGAGGAGGCTGTTGCTTGCCAGACGGTTGGCGCCGTGCAGCCCGCTGGACGTCACTTCGCCCGCCGCGAAGAGGCCGGGAATGTCGGTCCGCCCCATCTCGTCAACCTTCACGCCGCCGATCATGTAGTGGGCGCCAGGCCGCACTGGAATCCGGTCGCGGGCCAGATCGAGGCCGAACTGGCCACAGATCGCGGCCATCCCCGGGAACCGCTCGCGCACCATCTTCGGATCGAGGTGTGAGAGATCGAGGTAGACGTTGGCGTGGTGGGTGCGGTGCATCACCACCGTGATCGCACGCGAGACCACATCGCGGGGCGCCAGTTCGTCGCGGGAATCGAACTCCGGCATGAACCGCCTGCCGTCCTTGTCGACGAGATGCGCCCCCGCGCCGCGCACCGCCTCGGTGATCAGGCTTCGCGAACCCCCTGCGATGTAGAGCACCGTCGGATGGAACTGCATGAACTCCATGTCGCGGAGTTCGGCCCCCGCTCGCCAGGCCAGTGCCATGCCGTCGCCGCTGGCCCCCGGAGGGTTCGTCGACTCGCGGTAGAGTTGCCCCGCGCCGCCGGTCGCCAGGATCGTCCGCCGCGCCCAGACGAATGTCTTGCCGTGTCGTGGGTTCCAGACGAGCGCCCCGCGACAGACGCCCTCGTGCGTCACCAGGTCGATCGTGAACGTCTCAGGCCAGACGACGAGATTGTCGAGCTTTCGCGTCTGCTCGATCACCGCCCGCATCACCTCGCGGCCAGTGGCGTCACCGAGGGCATGCACGATCCGGTGGTGGCTGTGGCCTCCCTCACGGCCGAGCGCGAGCGAGCCATCCCGTTCGTCGAACCGCGTGCCCCAGGCGATCAGTTCGGCGATGCGTCCGGGGGCCTCTCGAATGACGGCATCGACCACGTCCTCGTGGCACAGTCCGCAGCCGGCGGTGAGCGTGTCGGCGACATGGTTGTCGAAGCGGTCCTCCGGATCGACGACGCCGGCGATGCCTCCCTGGGCCCACTGACTCGACGAGCTCTGCAGGTCGTCTTTCGTGACCACCGTCACTGACAGCCGCTTGTCGACCGCGAGCGCTGCCCGCAGGCCGGCGAGACCACCCCCAAGGATGAGCACGTCGGTGAAGCAGTGCGGCACCCGCTTGGGGCCGAACGACACCAGGTAGCGCGGTCCTTCGTAGGGCTGGCTCATTCGGCGGACGTACCCTGCATGAACGCCTTGAACTGCTCGCGATAGTCGCTCGGCGGCCGGCTACGGCGGCCTTCGGCCTGCCCCCCCTTCGCGTCGGCGGGCACATCGCGACTGCTCCGCACGCCGGTCGGACGCAGGCCAAGGCTCTTCACCGCCTGATCAAACTCACCGCGGGCACGCGGATCTCCACTCCTCGCCATCCGCCGCATCGCCTCCCACCGCGTGAGGAAGGCGCGGGCCTGCTCCGAAGTCCAGCCGAGTTCATCGAGCATGCCCGCATCGCCGGAGTCGACCGCATTCTTCAGGTGCTCGATCGCAAGGTCGGCCGCATTGCGGGCATGGGCGAGATCCTGCTCACCCCATTCCATTTCCCGGTCCTGCCGCTCCGCCTGCTGGTCGCCACCGGCTGA
>JBAXOU010000340.1:0-2452 GCA_037133115.1 Planctomycetota bacterium
ACGTGGTTGTAGTCGGTCTTCACGTCGGGGTAGTCCTTGGCCACCTCCTGGAACGTCCGCCACCAGAGGTCGTGGCCGAACGTGAGCACATTGGTCTTGGCGACGAGCGTGAGCGTCTTCTTGGGGCTGTTCCGCTTCCGCGTGTAGTCGAAGGCCCAGCGGATGCACCGCTCGCAGCCCTTCCGCGTGTAGATGGCCTGTTGCACGGCCACCTCGTCTGGCGTGCCCTTCTTGAGGTAGCCGCCGACGCCGCAGTAGAGGTCTTCGGTGTTCTCGCGGACGACGACGAAGTCGATGTCCTTCGGACCGCGGCCCGCCAGCGGCGTCTCGACGCCCGGCAGAAGCTTCACGGGGCGGAGGTTGATGTACTGGTCGAGCTTGAACCGCAGTTCCAGGAGCAGCCCCTTTTCGAGGATGCCGGGGGCCACGCCCGGATGGCCGATCGCGCCGAGGAAGACGGCGTCTTTGGTGCGCAGGAGGTCGAGTCCGCCTTCGGGCACGATCTCGCCGGTCTTGAGGTAGCGGTCACCGCCCCAGTCGAGCATCTCCACGTCGTAGGCGAAGCCGTCGATCTTCGAGACGGCGTCGAGCACCTTGAGCGCCTCGGCGGTGACTTCGGGGCCGGTGCCGTCACCGGGAATCGCGGCGATCTTCAGGGTCGACGAGGCCATCGCGGGCATGCTCCGTGGGCGGGAATGGGGTGGGCAATCCGTGGGCCCGCCAGATTACGCGGGACGCGGGCCAAACGGAACCCTCATGCCGCTGGTGGCCGCAGGTTTTCAACCTGCTCGATTCCCCGCTCGGGACTGCCCATGCCCCGTCGCCGGACGTTCGCTGCGCCCATCCTGGGCTCCACTCACTCGATGCTGCCCTCGCTTCGCCATCCTAGCTGCGCTCGGCCAGCAACGCCGGCTCCCGGGCACGGGCAGCCCCTCGCTCCCCCAACGCTGGGCTCCGCGGCGACACGATGTCGCCGATGAGAAACAGCCGCAGCGAGCAGGATGCCGCTCCCAACGCTTGGCTCTACGGCGACACGATGTCGCCGATAACAACAGCCGCAGCGGGCACGAGGCCGCCCCCCAACGCTGGACTCCACGGCGACACGATGTCGACGATAACAACAGCCGCAGCGGGCACGAGGCCGCTGCGGCGTACATTCAGTTATTGCTGAAGTCGAGCTGCTTGCCACCCTTCGCGCCGAGCGGGTTCTTCACGAACCGTTGGCGGCAGTCATCGCAGAGGTCGAACCGCAGCGACCGGGTGTCATCTTCGAGATCGGCGAGTTCCGATTCATCGAGCCGCTCGAGCAACTCCTGCATCTCGTCGAGATTGTCGGAGTCGTGGTCGCTGGAGGTGCCGCCGGAGCAACCGCACGACTGATCCTCAACGGCGGGAAACACCTCGATCTTCACAACATGCCGCAGGTCCGTGCCGGCCACGATGGGCCGCTTGCACATGTCGCACGAGTAATGAAGCATCGAGTCCTCCAGTTTCAGGCTTTGCCTAGCCAAACACACCTGCTTTTCGCGGTGGTCTTCGGCGGCGTCGTGATGATGCCCTGAGTGTGACCACATCCTGCGGCCGAAGCAAGCACCGGAGACGGGGTGTCCGGCGGGTTTGTCAGCTGAGCGGCCCCGCCGCTAGACTCAGGGACACCCCAGAGGATCCCGTTCCGCCATGTCCTCGCATGCTTTCGCGGTGCCGGCGCATCAATCGCCGACGCTCGGGCTGAGTGTGCTGGTGCTCAATCGCTCGTTCGTGGCGGTCCACATCACGAACGTGCGTCGGGCAGTCACGCTCCTGTTCCGTGAGTTGGCCGAAGTCGTTCACATCGAGGAGGGCCAGTATGCGGCCTACGACCTCGATTCGTGGCGGGAACTTTCCTCGCTTCGTGCGTCGTATCGCAGCCCGGATCAGGACTGGATCCGGGCCGTCGGCTACGAACTGCAGGCGCCTCGGGTGATCCGCTTGATCTCGTGCGACCGCGGCCCGCGGCAGGGGCTCCGCTTCAACCGCCGGAACGTGTTTGCCCGCGATGCCAACCTCTGTCAGTATTGCGGCAAGGGTTTTCCGACCAGCGAACTCTCGCTCGACCACGTCGTGCCGCGGAGCCGTGGCGGCTCGACGACCTGGGAAAACATCGTCTGTGCCTGCGTCGCCTGCAACGTTCGCAAGGGTGGCCGCACACCGGCCGAGGCACGCATGAACCTCATCCGTCAGCCGGTGAAGCCCAAGCGGAGCCCGTTGCTCTCCATCAAACTCGGTAACCCGAAGTACGCGAGTTGGAAGAGCTTCGTCGACAACGCCTACTGGCTGGTCGACCTCCGTTAAATGGCTCCGGGACACGCCGTCCACAGCCGCCGTACAAGCCCAACGCCGTGAGGCGTGGGGTGAACCGACAGGGGGGCCGCGTCCAGCGTGATTCGCCCGCGGCCTTACGGCCGGTCGGCTT
>JBAXOU010000341.1:0-2413 GCA_037133115.1 Planctomycetota bacterium
GCGGCGGGCGGCCTGTCTGGGTCATGCCCTGGTGGATTTGCGTCATGGACTCGTCGCCGCGATGTGCGCTACTGTGGAAATGTGAGGGTTCGGGCGAAACGAGAGCCGGTCAGGAAATCGGAATGCCGATGCACATCCGCACCAGCGCTGCACCACCGGGGCTCTCCGCACGCGAGGTGGCCATCGTCGTCGAATCCGCCACGTCGTTCAGCCGCGGCGTACTCCGGGGCGTGTCGCAGTGGATGGCCCAGCAGGCGGGCTGGCTGATCACGGTCGACGATCGCGTGCCGGGGGGCCCGATGCCCGGCTGGCTCATCACCTGGTCCGGCGACGGCGTGATCAGCGGGCTGCCCGAGCGAGCCCTGCCGAAGACCTGCCGCGGCGACGGGCGGCCGGTCGTCTATGTGCGCGATCGGCTTACTGCGTCACGGCTTCCTGGCATCTATCCCGATGACGAGGCGGCGGTGAGGTTGGCCGTGACGCATCTCGTCGATCGCGGGGTGCGGCACATCGGCGTCTGTCCCGTCACCCCCGGCACGGCGCTGCGGTGCGATGCCGCCGTGCGGTTTGCGGCGGCCGCGGGCTGCACGGTCGATGCCTACGCCGCGGAGCCGCGGAGCGGCGTTCGACCAAAGCCCGGGGGCAAGCACAGCGATTCCACGCTGGGCCGGTGGCTCGCAAGCCTGCCGCGGCCCTTCGGCGTAATCGCCGTGGACGACGTCCAGGTGCTCAATGTCCTCAAGGCCTGTCGCGACCAGGGCCTCGACGTTCCCGACGACGTGGCGGTGGTGGCGGTCACCGACGACGATGCTCTCGGCGAACTGGCGACGCCGGCAGTCACGAGTGTGACCCACGATCGAGCGCGGCTCGGCCAAGAGGCTGCACGCGTGCTCGAAAACTCCATGATTTCCGGCAGGCCCGCGTCGGCCGTGGTGCTCGTGCCGCCTGCGGGCATCGCGGTGCGGCGCAGCAGCAACGTGCTCGCGGTCGAGGATGCCGACATTCGTCAGGCTCTGTCCTTGATCAGGGAGCAGGGCTGCTCCGAGCTCTCCGCAGGCCAAGTGGCGACAAGGCTGGGGTTGTCGAGAAAACTGCTCGATCGGAAGTTTCAGCAGACGCTCGGTCACACGATCCACGATGAGCTGCAGCGAACCAAGCTGACCGAGGCCAAGCGGCTGCTGGCGGAGACAGACCACAAACTGCTCGTGGTGTCGGTCCGTGCCGGGTTCACGCACGCGGCCCAACTCTGCAACGTGTTCAAGTCGGCCGTGGGCATGTCTCCGATGGAGTACCGGAGGACCACGCAGACCTGCCGGCGACTTGCCGCAACAACCCAGGCAACTCGCGGACGCTGAGCCGCCCAGGATTCTCCGCGCGGCGACCGAAGATCCTCTCGCCGCTCCAGCACGTGGTGCGTCAAGAGAATCGCCTGCACTACCGGCGGCGACGCCGCAGGCCGGCGGCCACCGCTACTCCACCGACGGCGATCAGTGCCACCGAAGACGGCTCAGGCACGACGATCGTGTCGAACGTCACGAGACTCATCGCTGATACGCTCTGCGTGCCGTCCAGCTGCCACTGGGCAACGGTGAAGGTTTCGCCGGCGGGGTTCACGATGTCGAAGATCGCCATGTCGGGCACGCCGTCACGAGTCAGGCGCGAGGAGTACACCGTTCCAGTCGAGGCGGTGTAGATGGTGATGTAGTCGGGTGCGTAGGTCGCAGAACCCACCGAGTCCGCGGCGAACCCAACCCGGACCGTACCGGTGAGGTTCAGCGCGAAGGTGAGCGTCTCCCCAAACCAACCGTTGCCCGTGCCGCTGGGCGTGTTGTAGGGCCCTTGGTTCACGGGCACGGACAGGGCGCCCTGCTGATACAGCGACGAACCGTCTGGACCACGGTAGATGGGGTATCCGGAAAAATTCACGAAGGTGCCCGCGAAGCCCTGGATGCTGTTCATGAACGAGGGATTCGCTCCGGTCCAAAACGTCGGGAACGTGCCGTACGACGTGCCAAGGTCGTTCGAACCCCCAACGGCATCAGCGAACTGCTGGCCGGTGGTTGGCCGGATCTGCCAGTAGCCGTCCTTGCCGTAGGTGTTCGAGGTGCCGGTGGCATACGACTTCGGCACCGCCGAGTTCGACCAGTTCTCGGTGACATAACTGGAAGCGGGTCCGCCTGGCTCGGTGCCGACATAGGCGATCGTGACGGCGTGGCACGGCGTTGAAACCGCAAACGCAAACGCAGTTGTAAGAAGAGCGGCGATCGACCGAACATTCATTGCACGCATGACACCCTCGCTGGTCAAAGAACACCCGGGAGCCTTTTTGATTGCCCCCGGCATCAACACGACACACCATACCACCGCCGGCCATCCGATCATTGCTGTTTTGCATCGCCATTCATTGCAAAAA
>JBAXOU010000342.1:0-2408 GCA_037133115.1 Planctomycetota bacterium
AGCATCGTCAGCCTCCTAGAGGTACACGACTGCGACGGCGGTCAGCAGTAGGTTGAGGGTGGCCACGGGCAGCAGCACTTTCCAGCCGATTTTCATCAACTGGTCGAATCGCACACGCGGCAGCGTGGCACGAATCCAGATCAGCACGAACAGGAAGGCGCCAATCTTGAGGATCATCCAGATCGGCCCCGGCAAGAACGGGCCGCTCGGACCACCGAGGAAGAGCACGGCACCAAGCGCTGACAGGGTAATAGCGTTGATGAACTCGGCGGCGGCGAACATGGCGTACCGCATGCCGCCGTATTCCGTGTGGTAGCCGGCGACGACCTCGCCGTCGGCCTCGGTCAGGTCGAACGGAGGGCGGTTCGATTCGGCGACGGCCGCGACGAAGAAGACCAGGAAGCCGAGGAACTGCGGGATGATGTACCAGAGGTGCTCTTGCGCGTTCGAGATGGTGATGAACGACAGCGAGCTGGCTTGGATGATCACGCCGATCACGGCGAGGGTGAAGGCGACCTCGTACGAGACGAGCTGCGCGATGGCACGCATGCCACCGAGCAGGGCGTACTTCGAGCTCGATGCCCAGCCGCCGATCATCAGACCGTAGAAGCCGAGCGAGCCGATCGCGGCGACGACGAGGAGCGACACGCTGGTGTTGGCGATGTAGAGATGGATCGTCCAGTCCGTGCCGGGGATCGTCGCGACGTTGCCAAACGGCATCAGACCGAAGGCGCCAATGGCGCAGGTCATCGCGATAAACGGCGCCGCGATGTACAGCTTGCGATGCGCCATCTCCGGGATCATGTTCTCCTTCTGCAGCATCTTGCCGAGGTCGGCGATCGGCTGCATCAGGCCGTACGGGCCCACGCGGTTCGGGCCGTAGCGGGCCTGAAAACGGCCGATCAGCTTACGCTCAACCCACGTCATGTAGGCAAAGAAGCCCATCAGAACGCTGGCCAAGACCAGCGACTTGATGATCGTGAGGATAACGCCGTCGACCATCTGTTCTACTGCGCTCCCACGACGGCGGTGGAACCGGTGCCTGCAGCACCACGCCAGTTGATGCGAATCGAACCGGGCAACAAACGACGCGAGATCCGAGCGGTGCCGACGTGCTCACCGACGGCGTGGCGCACGACCACTTCGTCGCCGCGCTTGATGCCGAGTCGCTCGGCGTCGGCGTGTGCGACCACGACGATCGGGGCGCGCTGGTGCGCGAGGGATGCGGTGCGCTCGACCGCCGCGCCACTAAACAACGGGCGAGGTGCGATTAGACGGAAGGCGCCATCGGCCGGGGCCGGAGCCGGGGTAGTAACGCTGACGGCGCCCGTCGGTGCGGTGGCCGCAGGGCGCACGCGGTTGAGTGGGGCGCGATCACCGAGCTCGCCCCAGGCGAGACCTGCAAAGGCCGGGTTGTCGGCGGCTAGGGCATTGAAGGCCTTGGCGGACATCCCGTGTGTCGAGATCTCGAGGAAGCCGGCGAGGCGACTCGTCCACTCGATCAGCGGCACGCCACTAACCGGCTCAAGTGATGGGCGGACACGCTGTACGCGGCCTTCGAGATTGATGACCGAGCCATCACGCTCGTGCTCGACATCGAGCGGCAAGACGAACTGCGACTGCGAGGTGACGCCGTTCGTAAAGGCTGCGACAGAGATGACGACCTCTGTCTGCGCGAGCGCCATCTGCCAGCGCTCACCGTCTGCGCTCTCGACGACGGGGTCGCAACCAACCAGCACGATTGCCTGCACGTCGCCCGCTTCGAGGGCGGGCAGAATCTCATCCCAGCCACCCACGAGGCCAACGGCTCGCTCGCCGCGCTCGTTGGCGCCAACCGGCAACGGCAAGACGCCACCGTCGGTCTGGTCGAGCCCGAGGGCCCAGGCGAGTGCCTCAATTTCGGTTGCGGCAACGTGGTCGGTGACGACCAGCACCGGGCGCTGTGCTGCCACGAGCGTGCCTGCCAACTCGCGAATCTGGGTGGCGTCGGCACCAGCGTCGGCGGCGAGTGCATCGAGCGTACCGGCCGTCTTGGCGTCGCTGCGCACGTTCGCGCCACCCGCTTCGACAACAGCGGCGGTGAGTGCCGCGAGCATCGCCGAGCCGGCGGCCGGCAGCGTCTGGATACATTGCTGAGCATCGGGCTCGAGCGCGGTGCCGCCCGGGCCGACGATCGTCAGGCGGGCACCACTCCGGCGGGCCTTGCGGATGCGGAGGTCGATCGTGCCAGCTCGATCCGTCGGCTCCTGATCGCCGATGACGACGACGGCGTCGGCCAGATCAATCGCGGCCAGCGGTGCGGCGTAGGCGTCGAGTCGATCCCAATCAGCGGCAGCGGCGATCGGTGCCGATGCGGTGCGGGCCTCGAGGGTGTCGGCGATCGCCTTCCAGGCCAGCGCCTCCTCGTT
>JBAXOU010000343.1:0-2366 GCA_037133115.1 Planctomycetota bacterium
TTGCAACGGCCTGATGGCTGTTGGGTCGGCTTCATCTTTTTGCCAAGCCACACCCCGGAACGTGTCAATGACTTTGAGACAACTGCGGAACGAATTGAGTGTCGCGGGGTAGTTCAAGTGTGCGGACTGTTGGCCGATTTTCGGGTGGGTTGATCCAGACTTCCGCTGCCGGCGTAAGCGGCCTCGCAACGCCTTGGACGAACCGCTCTGGGTGGCGGGCATGAGCGGGGGCCAGCAGTTGTGCGACCGCCTGGGATCGCATGGCTGCACCACGGTCGCTGTGAATCGTCAGTTGATCACGGCCTATGCCCTCCTTGATGAGCGTCTCTCGAATCAATCGTTCGGCGAGATGCTGTGACGCGAAGCCGGATCAAAGGTTCTTCGGGACTTTTAGTGGCACTGTAACTGCGGCTTGCAATCCAGTTTGCCGCAGAAGAACAGGATTCGCGTTCGGTAGTTCGTGAACGAGCGGAAGCCACGGGCTGCGTGCTTCAAGGCTTGGATCACGCTGTTGAAGCCTTCGCTCGTGGCATTCGTGATTCCATAGAGAAAATAGCTCAGCAGATTCGGGAGGTGCCGCTTGAGCATCTTGGCCGCTTTGACCGCAGGCCTGAGGCGGCATCTTGCTCCCCATGCGTACCACCGATTGAAGAACTCTTCGGCACTCGTGGAATAGACATGTCGCCAGAACCAGCGGAACTCCTCCTTGATTGCCCAGGCTCGGGCCGTCTTCAGCCCGTTACGGCGGATGACTGCGAACCTGCGGCGCTGCTTCCATGACTTCCATGAGAGGTTGGACTTGTTGAAGAGCCAGAGCTGGTGCCGCTGCTCAGGCGTCAGGGTCTGGAGGACCGCTTCCGCGGCGACCTGCGTCCTGTCCTGAACCACGTCCAGAACCTCTTCGGCGCCGACAATGACTGCCACTGGACCGGTATTGTACCGTTGCGGTACCATTCCCGACATTCCCGACATTCCCACGTCCCCCAGGCTCACCATGGCAACCTGTCTCAAGCAGCCCGCCCACGTCGATAAGGAGCCGGTGGCGATCGTCGGCGCGGGGCTCGTCGGGGGAGGCTGGGCGATCGTGTTCGCCCGGGCCGGCCACCCGGTGCGGATCTTCGACGCCGCGCCGCACGCGGCGACACGGGCCGTTGAGACGATCCGCGGCAACGTCGCCGACCTGGCCGCCGCCGGGCTGCTCGACGAGCCGGCCGAGTCCGTGATCGCGAGAATCTCGATCGCCGACGACATGGCCGGCGCGGTGCGGGGCGCCGCCTACGTGCAGGAGAGCGTGCTCGAGCGGTTGGACGTGAAGCGGGCGGTGTTCGCGGAGATCGACGTCGTGCTTCCCGGCGACGCGTGCGTGGGCAGTTCCTCGTCCGGCATCCCGGCCTCCGCCTACACCGACCACGTCGGCTGCCGCGACCGCTGCCTCGTCGCCCACCCGATCAACCCGCCCTACCTCGCCCCCGTGGTCGAATTGGTGCCCGCGCCCTGGACCAGCGCCGCGACGATGTCCCGGGTGCGCGATCTCATGGAGGGGGTGGGGCAGGCGCCGGTGACGTTGACCCGCGAGATCGAGGGATTCGTCCTCAACCGGCTGCAGGGAGTCCTGCTGATGGAGGCCTGGCGGCTCGTCGAAGCCGGCGTGGCTACGGCCGCCGACGTGGATCTCACGATCGCAAAGGGGCTCGGGCTCCGCTGGTCGTTCATGGGACCGTTCGAGACGATCGACCTGAACGCCCCGGCCGGGGTGGCCGACTACGCGGGCCGCTTCGGCCCGCTCCACCAGCGGATCGCCGCCGAGACGGCCGAACACCGCGTCTGGGAAGGGGAACTCGTGGACCGGGTAGCGGCCGAGCGCCGCGCCGCCCTGCCCGCGGAGGATCTCGACGCCCGGCGGCGCTGGCGGGACCGGCGTCTCATGGCCTTGGTCGCCCACCAGCGGGCCGTGGCGCGCGCCGAAGCAGGGGCGGATCATCCCGCGATCACGCCCGCGGCGCGAAGCCGTCGCCAGTCGTCGTACTGGCCGAACTCCTGCAGGCAGACGACACCCGCGGCGGCCATGGCGGGCGTTCCGCCATCCCCCCCCACGCTGTAGGTGAACTGCCCAGGGCCCTCGCGGAGCTTCGCATCGCCCTGGTTTCTCACGCCATGCTTTGGGGAATACATGCTTCGCACGCGTTGGATCGCCTTCTCAATCGTCTTCCGCGGAATCTCGAAGCCGCTGTCCGTGGCGCTTCGCAGGGCCTTGGCCTGCATCACGCAAAGGCTCAGGTCGCCGTCGGCCGCTTGGGCCTCGTAGGCCCAGCTGCCCGCGGGCCCTTGGGTCTGCACGATCACCCGCAGGGCTTTGTCAAGGGCGG
>JBAXOU010000344.1:0-2361 GCA_037133115.1 Planctomycetota bacterium
AACGCGCGAGCATCAAGTGTGAGCCGTACAACACGGGTCACACCTGATACGGGCCCCGTCGCGAGGAGATGCCCGCGGCCTCACGGCCGGTCGACTTTCACACGTCACGCACTCGAGCGTTGTCGCAGCTGGCCGCCTGCAGCCCAGGTTTTGCCATTCTCTGACCCGTTGGTTGTGGAGTCAGGGCGGCCTGCTAATCTCGATAGCTCGTACTCCCTTGGAAGCGTTTTCCGCCGTGGTTTGGAGAGTCCGTGTGCGTCGCGTCCTCGCCATTGTCGTCGTACTCGCGTCGCTCGGGTGGTCAGCTTCTGCCACCGCCCAACTGCGAATCGTCAACTACAACGTCAACAACAGCGACCCCGCCGCCTTTGGGCCACGGACTGGCATGGACGCGGTGTTTCGTGGGATGAACGCGTCGGCGAAGGGAGGCTTCGCCAGGGCGATCGACGTGCTGATCCTGGAGGAGGCCGAGTCGGTCGCCACGACCGGCACTGCCTACGCGGCCCTGCTCAACACCGTCACGGCGGGAACGTCGTACCTGCGATCGACGGTGGACGCGGGCTCGACCGGATCGGGACGCCCCATCGCCATCTACAACTCGTCGTCGGTGTCGCTGATCGGCGAGAAGAAGATTGGGTCGACTTCCGGCACTGCCAGCCAGCCCCGGCAGACGATGCGATATCAGTTCCGTCCCGTCGGCTATGACACGACCGCCGACTTCTACGTGTACGCCAGCCACTACAAGGCATCGACGGGCGCCGCAAACGAGGCGGAGCGAAATGTGGAGGCCCGTGCGATCCGCGCCGACGCCGACGCGATCGGTCAGGGGGCGAGCGTCATCTACGCCGGCGACCTCAACTTCTACACGTCGAGTGAGTCCGGGTTCCAAACGCTCACCGGTACGGGGAACGGGCAGGCTTTCGATCCCATCAGCCGCGTCGGCTCGTGGAGCGGCAGCACGACCTACAAAGACGTCCACACCCAGTCGCCGGCGACGACGGCCGTGTTCAACGGTCAGGTGACCGGAGGGATGGACGATCGGTTCGACTTCCAGCTGATCACCGATGAGGTTCGCGATGGAGGCGGATTCGACTACATCGCGGGCTCCTACTGGGCGTTTGGCAACACCGCGACCCATGCGATCAATCAGGCAATTTCGACGGGCAGCGCCGCGACGCTGGCCGCACGCATTCCCGGCTATACGACGACCCAGGCCCAGACGGTGCTCACGAGCCTGACGCAGGTCACCGACCACCTACCCGTGCTGGCCGATTATCAACTGCCGGCGAAAATGACGGCGACGCTCGCACCGCTTCCGACCCGGGTGATTCGCGGGGGGACGGTGTCGGCCACGCTGACGGTGGCCAACTCCGCCCCTGTCGCGGTCGCGGCCGGAGCAGACCAGCTCGACTACGCCTACACGGCAGTGGGCGCGTTGGCCGCGAGCGGCACGGGGAGCGACGCCGCACTTGGGGCGTCGAACACACACGTGCTCAACCTCACTACCACAGCGGTGGGCCTGCGGAGCGGTACGGTGAGCGTGATCGCGTCGAGTCCGCAGACGATGAGCCCCACGTTCAGCGGCACAATTTCGACAAGCATCCTCGATCACGCGATCGGCTCGTTCGCCTCGGCGGCGACAACGACGTCGCTGACGATCGACTTCGGCACGCTGATCCGTGGTGGCGGCCCGGGGAGCAGTTCGTTCACGCTTTTCAACCGGCCGGCCGCCTCGGGCACGGCGTGGACCGCGAAGCTCGACCTCGACGGGGTGTCTTCCACCGCTCCCGCGGGCGTGTTCTCGACCACGCTGGCCCCGTTCGCGAACCTGGCGTCGGGGTCTTCGCGCGCCTATGCGGCGTCGATGGCATCGGGCACGGCCGGCGCCTTTTCCGGCACCTACACGCTCGCCCTGTCCGACGAAGATCTCCCCGGGGCGGCCCTCCAGCAACTCTCGCTCGTGGTTCGGGGGAGCGTGATCGCTCCGGCCACAGGCGACACCAACTTCGACGCCTTCGTCGACTTAATTGATACGGGGAACGTGCTTGCCGCCGGGCGATACGACGCCGGGGTGCTGGCCACCTGGAGCGAGGGCGATTTCAATGCCGACCGGGTGGTCGACATTCTCGACATCACCGACCTGCTCGCGGCGGATCTCTACGACCAGGGAGACTACCGGCCGCTCGTCGCCGGGCTGGGGCAACTCGGAGCCGTAGCGGCCGTGCCCGAACCGTCGACGTCGTTGCTCGCCAGCGCAGCCCTGGCGGTGGTGGTGGTGCTCGGATCGCGAAGGGGGCCGTAGCGGGTCAGGCCGAGAGCGGACGCGTCATCTCCACCGGCACGACCCACTGGTCGTACTGC
>JBAXOU010000345.1:0-2356 GCA_037133115.1 Planctomycetota bacterium
TACCCCCGACAGGGATCGAACCTGTGACCTGAGCTTTAGGAAAGCTCCGCTCTATCCAACTGAGCTACGGGGGCGAATGCGGCACGCCACGGCAATCGCCGCGACTCCCGCACCCGGCATCTTACGGACGGCCGCAGCCCCTGACGATGCCCCAGGATCCCGAGCGATTCCGCGGCGAAAATGATGGCCGCTGCGGCCCCGCGGCGGGCCGGTATCATGCGAACAGCCCGCGACAGACCCGCGGGAGCCATCCACACCGAGGGCCCGACATCGTGGCACGCGCAGCACTCGCACTCGAAGACGGCACCGTCTACATCGGCGAGTCGTTCGGCGCCACCGGCACCGTGTCGGGCGAGGTGTGCTTCAACACCTCGATGACCGGCTACCAGGAGATCCTCACCGATCCCTCGTATCGCGGCCAGATCCTCTGCATGACCGCGCCGCAGATCGGCAACTACGGCGTCAACCACGCCGACGTCGAAAGCGGCAAGCTTCAGATGGCCGGCTTCATCGTCCGCGAGGCCAGCCGCCTCGCCAGCAACTTCACCTCCGAAGGCACCCTCGGCGATTACCTCGCCAAGGCCGGCGTCGTGGGCCTCGCCGGCATCGACACGCGGGCGCTCGTCCGGCACCTGCGGATCCGCGGCGCGATGACGGGCGTGCTCTCCAGCGAAGTGCTCGATCCCGCGGCACTCGTCGCCAAGGCCAAGGCCGCGCCAACCCTCGTCGGCCGCGACCTCGTGCGCGAGGTGATGCCCGAACGGCCCTCCGCGTGGACGGAATCGCTCGACGAATGGGCGCAGCCCGTGCCGCAGCCGCTCGAAGGGGGCGACCCGGCTCCGGTCACGACCTGGGCAGGAAAGAAGAAGGTGGTGGCCCTCGATTACGGCATGAAGTGGAACATCGCCCGCCACCTCACCAGCGTGGGCTGCGACGTGACCGTGCTGCCCGGCCGCGCGACCGCCGCCGAGGTGCTCGCCCACAAGCCCGACGGCGTGTTTCTCTCCAACGGCCCCGGCGATCCCGAGGTGCTCGGCTACTGCGTCGAAACCGTCAAAGGACTTGTGGGGAAGGTGCCGATGTTTGGCATCTGCCTCGGCCACCAACTGCTCGCCCTCGCCTGCGGGGCCAAGACCTTCAAACTCGCGTTCGGCCACCGCGGCGCCAACCAGCCCGTGATGGATCTCACCACAGGCAAGGTGGAGATCACCTCGCAGAACCACGGCTTCGCCGTGGATGAGGCCACCCTGCCGGCCGATCTCGAGGTGACGCACCGCAACTTGAACGACGGCACGATCGAGGGACTGCGGCACAAGACGGCGAGCGCCGCCAGCGTGCAGTATCACCCCGAGGCCGCCGCCGGCCCGCACGACTCGGCGTATTTGTTTGCGCGGTTTCGCGAGATGATGGCGTAGCGGCGGAGGGTCTCACGCCTTACGGCGTTGGGCTTGTACGACATGGTGCAAGCCGACCGGCCGTGAGGCCGCGGGCGAACCACGCTGGACGCCGCATCCGGTGGCGGTTCGCCCCACGCCTTACGGCGTTGGGCTTTTACGGGGCAGGCTGCGCCGGTCGTTCCGGAAAAAACGGATCGTCGAAGAGAAGATTTTTGACTCGCTCGGGGGGTGTGCCAGAGTTGAGCGGAGCCGTGGCTTGCATCTCGGCTCCACCGCCGCTCGAAGGATCCGGTGGTCCCCAGTCTCTGCCACGGAAGTTCTCATCATGATTCGCATGAAGCCTGTTCTTTTCTGTTCGCTCTTCGCCACGGCCGTCGTACTGTTTGCCGCCACGTTTGCCGAAGCCGGCTGGCGTCATCACCGTCAGGCCGAACCCGGCTGTGCCGTGGTCGAGCCCGGCTGCTCGGCCTTCGAGCCCGCCTGTGCCATGGATCCGTCGTGCGGGTTCGAGCCCGGCTGCGGCGCCGAAACGGTCTGCCCGACCAACCCCTGCATCAAGTATCGCCACAAGCACGCCCACAAGCACCACCACTGCAACAAGGGCTGCTGCGAAGAGCCGACGTATGAGACCGTGCTCACCCCGACGAGCCCCGAGACCTGCCAGACCGTGGCGGTGCCGGTGTGCCTGCCGGCCTGCTGCCAGGGCTGCCCCTGCGAGGCTTCGCGGTGCACGCTCTTCGGCTGCGGCCAGGTGCGATACGACTACGGCTGCGGCTGCTCGGTGATCATCCGCTTCCAGAAGTGCGGCGACATCCTGGTCATTTATGAGGGCTTTTGAGCCGCTCACGGCCCTGAGCATCACGATTCCATCCATGCGAGGCCCCGGCCCGGAGCAATCCAGGCCGGGGCTTTTCGTTTCGCCGGCCGGGGGCCGTGACGCGAACCGAGCACGGCCGTTT
>JBAXOU010000346.1:0-2337 GCA_037133115.1 Planctomycetota bacterium
AAGAAAAAGGTGCCAGCCACCAAATATGGGCAATCTGGATAAGCACCGTCGCTGCAGTTTCCCCAGTTTTGGTGGCTGGCACCTTATTTGAATGGCACGCACCCTCGAAAACATCCGCAACATCGGCATCGTCGCTCACATCGACGCCGGGAAGACCACGCTCACCGAGCGGATGCTCTTCTTCACGAAGACGAGCCACCGGCTCGGTGAGGTTGATCGGGGCACCACGATCACCGACTTTGATCCCGAGGAGCAGGAGCGGGGGATTACGATCTACTCGGCGGCCGTGTCGTTCCAGTGGCGGAATGTGACGGTGAACCTCATCGACACACCCGGCCACGTTGACTTTACGGCCGAGGTGGAGCGGAGCCTTCGCGTGCTCGACGGGGCGGTCGTCGTGTTTTCCGCGCGTGAGGGCGTGGAGGCTCAGAGCGAAACGGTCTGGCGGCAGGCTGACAAGTACGGCGTGCCGCGGCTCGCGCTGGTCAACAAGCTCGATCGCGAGGGAGCCGACTTCTTCGGCACGGTCGGCCAGATCGAGAAGCGGCTTGGAGCGATGCCGCTCATTCTCCACCTGCCGCAGGGCCTCGGGCCGCCGCACGTGAAGGATCCATTCCGCGGGATCGTCGACCTCGTGGAGATGAAGCTGCTCACGTTCCCGCCCAAGGACGAAGCGCTCGCCGGCGGGGAGGCGCTCACCAGGGTGACGGCGTCGCCGATCCCGGAGGATCTCGCCGACGAGGCGGCTCTCTACCGGGAGCAGCTCGTTTCGACGCTCTTCGACGTCTCCGACGAGATCGCGGAACTCGTGATGCAGGAGGCACCGATCCCCGCAGACCTCATGCGGAAGGCGATTCGGCAGGCCACGATCTCTCGCAAGGTGGTGCCGATCTTGGCCGGTTCGGCCCTCGACTGCATCGGCGTCCAGCCGGTGCTCGACGCGGTGGCCTGGTACCTGCCGAGCCCCGCCGACGTGCCGCCGGTCGAGGGCCTCGATCCGGTGGCCAAGACTCCCACCACGATCACGCGAAACCCTGACCCCAAGGCACCGTTCTGCGGCCTGGTCTTCAAGATCATCGCGGAGAAGCACGGCGACCTGTATTTCGTCCGCGTCTACTCCGGCACGCTCAAGGCGGGCAGCCGGGCATGGAACCCGCTCAAGCAGAAGAAGGAAAACGTCGCCCAACTCTGGCACGTGCAGGCCGACCGCCGCGAGCAGATCGACGAGGCCTTCGCCGGCGACATCGTGGGCGTGATCGGTCCGCGGGCGAGCGTCACGGGAGACACGCTCTGCGACTCGGCCTCCCCGATCGTGCTGGAAACGATCCAGTTTCCCGAGACCGTGATCTCGATGGCGATCGAGCCCGACACGAGCCTGGAGCGGAAGAAGCTCGCCGAGACGCTCGAGATGATGAAGCGGCAGGACCCGACCTTCCGGGCGATCGAGAGCGAGGAGACGGGCCAGACGCTGATCTCGGGCATGGGCGAACTCCATCTGGAGGTGATTCGGCACCGGCTGGAGCGGGATTTCAACCTGAAGTGCCGCGTGCACAAGCCGCGGGTGAGCTACAAGGAGACGATTGGAAAGGCGGTCCGAGTGACCGGCGAGGCCAATCGGCAGGTGGCAGGCCAGACGCTGGTGGCCACGGTGACGCTCTCGGCACAGTCGACTGATGACCAGGCTCCAGTCACGGTGGAGCAGGGCTGGTTTCCCGAGAACGAGACCCTCGCGGCGATCGCGGCCACGATGACGCAGTCGGTTCGCGAGAGCGCCGAACGGGGCGGTCTGAAGGGCTGCCCGCTGTGGGGCGTGCGGATCGTGGTGCTCGAAAGCCCGATCCCAGACCCACCGCCTGGGGACGTGGCGATCCGCATCGCCGCCGCCGACACGATCGAAAACATGCTCAATGCTGCCGGTACGGTGCTCCTGGAGCCCGTGATGAGGGTCGAAGTGAGCGTGCCGGAAGAACATCTCGGCGATGTGATCAACGACCTCCAGCAGCGGCGGGCGATCATCACGGCCACGGAGATCCGCGGCCCGGCGACGGTGCTCACGGCGGAAGCCCCGCTGGCGAGCATGTTCGGGTATTCGGCCGCGGTGCGGAGCGTGAGCCAGGGCCGGGCGAGCTTCACGATGGCGCCGCTCAAGTATGGCCCCGCCCCGGCGGAGACCGCCGAGGCATTCGTGTAGCGACCTTGTCAGGCGGCCTGACGATCCCTTGCGGCAGCATCGCCCCGCTCACTGGCATGCTGCAGGTGGTGCACCAAGGGATTGATGCCTGATTCCGCGATCTCCGGGTGAGCGAGCAGGTAGGCGGTCGAATCGAAGGCCGGACC
>JBAXOU010000347.1:0-2330 GCA_037133115.1 Planctomycetota bacterium
CGGGCCACGTGAACCGTGAGAGGTACACAGGTTGACAACCTGTGCTACGGGGGAACGACGCAGCGAGGGGCTGCCCGTGCCCGGGAGCCGGCGTTGCTTTCTCCGCGAAGCCAGGATGGCGAAGCGGAGAAAGCATCGAGCGAGCGAAGGGCAGGATGCCCGCAGCGAGTGTCCGGCGACGGGCATGGGCAGCCCCGAGCCTCGCGAACGCCTCGGATTACTTCTTGTTGGGCCGCTCGCGGGGGTCGGTGAACGGTGACTTTTCGAAGATCACGTCGTCGGACACACGCGGGTCGCCGAGCCGCTTGAGTTCCGCCATCAGCCGCCGACTCAGGTCGGCCTGAGCCACCGCATACTCCGGTCTGCCGGCAACGTTCTTGAGCTGATCGGGATCGGTGCGGAGGTCGTAGAGTTCCTCGGCCGGCCGCTTGCCGAAGGCGTAGTCGTAGAGCCATCGCCACTGGGGATCATCGCGGTGGGCGATCACCCAGGTTTTGGTGGGGCCGGCGTCCACGTCGGCAAAGGCGGCGTAGGTCTGCTCCGCGATCGAGCGGTCTTTCGGGGCGTCGTCGCCGATCGCGCCGTCGGGCGATCCCAGCGGCCAGCGGTCGGGGGCGAAGTTGCGGATGTAGAGGAAGTCGGGCGTGCGGAGCGCTCGGCTGGGGTAGGGAAGGTAGCCCTCGCGGGCCGCGGCCACGTGTCGCTCGCGGCCAGTGATCACCTCCGTGCGGGTCGGGTCGATCTGACCGCCGGTCGGGGCGAGCAGCTCTGGCAGGAGGCTCCTGCCGTAGAGCCCGCCGGGAGGCGGCACGTCGCCGATCTCGAGGAACGTCGGCGCCAGGTCGGGCAGCGACACGTAGTCATCCACGATCCTTCCCGGCGTGCCACCGGGCACGCGGGCCACGAGCGCCACTCGCACGCCGTGGTCATAGAGATTGTTCTTGCCGGCCGGCACGCCCGGCATGCCGTGGTCGCCGCTGACCACGATCAGCGTGCGGTCGAGTTCGCCCGCCTCCTCGAGCCGCGCGAGCATCTCGCCCACGGAGGCATCGACCGCCTGCACCTCACCGAGGTAGTCGGCGACGTCCTCACGAATCTCGGGCACGTCGGGCAGGAATGGCGGCAGTTTCCCCTCGAGCGCGTCGGGGTCGATGCCCCAGAGCCGGCGGCCCGAGCCCTTCGCCCACTTGCGGTGCGTGGTGGTGGTGCCCGCGAAGTAGAGCCAGGGGGTGCCGGGCTTCTGGTCTTTCAGGAAGTCGTCGAAGTTGCCCCGGACCTGACCCAGCAGCGCGGTGCGAGCCTGCTCGGCCGTCAGGCCTTCGTCGACCATCTTCATGGCAGACGTTGAAAAGTGCATCGCCTCCTTGCCGGCGGCTTCGTACGCATACCGTTGCTGGCCGAACGGCGCATCGGCAGGCTCGCCCGGGCCCCAGACCTTGAAGCTCTTGCCGATCCTGTAGCCGGCGTCGCGAAGCAGCAGCGGGAACACGGGGATCGTGTCGTCCCAGATCGCCCCGTGCAGGATCGCACCACGGCCACAGTTGAAGAAGGCCCTGCCAGAGAGGAGCGAACTGCGGCAGGGGGTGCAGGAGGGGGCGTTCACGAAGGCGTTGCGAAAGACCACGCCCTCACGAGCGAGCCGGTCGATGTGCGGCGTCCGCACGACGTCGTTGAGCGAGGGGCGGCCGTCGAGCCCCGCATAGCAGCTGGCGTAGCGGCCCCAGTCGTCGGCGAAGACGAAGAGGATGTTCCAGCGGGGCGGCTTTGCAGCCACGGGGGGCGGGCTCTTCAGGATCGTCAGCGAATGTGGCGGCAGGGTCACGGCGCCGTCACCCGCGGCCACCGTTTGCCGCAGGAACGCCATCAGGCACAGGATGGCGCACCAGGCAGCGACACGCAGACCGCGATGCATCGAAGGCTCTCCTCAGGATCTCGGGAGGCCCACCTGATCACTCAGCGATCGTGCGGACAGGCTCGCCGGATCAACTTTCTATACCCGATGGCGGCCCAGCCGGCGACGGTGAGGGCGGCGAGTGCCGTGGCCGAAGGCTCCGGCACGGCGGCGATGTCAGATGCTCCCACCGGGGTGTTGTAGTTCCCGGTATCGTAGAGGCCCGTGCCGAAGAAGTCGGAAGCGTCGAGGACGTCCACCACGCCGTCGTAGTTGAAGTCGCCCTCCAGCCAGGTCGCCGGCAGGCCGGTGTCGTATTTGCCGAACGACAGAAAGTTGCTTGCGTCGAGGACGTCGACCTGCCAGTCGAGGTTGGTGTCGCCGGGCGCCGCAAAGGCCGCCGTCACCGAGCCGTCGCCGTTGTCGAGCCAGCCCACCG
>JBAXOU010000348.1:0-2312 GCA_037133115.1 Planctomycetota bacterium
CCCGCACGTTTGCCGTCGGCGACGCGCGGATCGATGTCGTCACCACCGTGTTTCCGGCGACCACCGAGCCGTTGAAGGTGGCCTTCGTGAGTGTGCACGACGACGAAGAGACCGCGGTCGAGGCCGCCGGCGACGTGCTCCGCGAGCGTGGTGGACGACTCGTTGAACTGCGGCACACCGGCGACCGCGAGGTGGCGTTTCGGCTCGGCGGCACGGAGCACCGCATCGATCCCAATCGCATCTTCACACCCGCGGGCCGTAGGGCCACGCTCACCGCTCTTTCCACCTGGTCGCAACCCGCCGACGACGTCGTGGCCGCCTTCGCCGACGAACTCCTCTCGACACTCGCGATCGACGACGTGGACGCGATCGTCGCCCTCCACAACAACACGCCCGATCGCTACACGGCGGCCAACTATGCCCCCGGCGGTTCGCTCGAGGCCGATGCCGCGCGAGTGAGCCTGCGACCCGGCGGCGACGCCGACGACTTCTTCTTCGTAACCGACGCCGGACTGTTCGACGCGATCGCCGGCCGCGGCCACTCGGTGATCCTTCAAAACGAGGCCACCGTGGCCGACGACGGATCGCTCTCGGTCTGGTGCGGGCGGATGCAGATCCCCTACGTGAACGTCGAGGCGGAGCACGGCCATCGCACGGAGCAGGCCGCGATGCTTCGCGACCTCATGGCACTGCTTGCGAGGCACCATCCTCAGCGCGGCCCACGAACCGTCGCGACGCCGCCGCCGGGTTGCGATCTCGTCGACCTCGCCGACATCGACGCGTCGTTCGTGTTCGACAACCGCTACGCCACCACCGACAACGTCACGGGCATCCGACTCTACCCCGCCAACACCATCTACCTGGAGCGGTCGGCCGCAGAACGGCTCGCACGAGTGCAGGCCTCGCTTCGCGGGCAAGGACTCGGCCTGAAGGTGTTCGACGGCTACCGGCCGCTCGCCATCCAAAAAGCCCTCTGGGAAGTGAAGCCCGATCCGCAATACGTGGCCGATCCGGCCATGGGCTCCCGGCACAACCGCGGCTCGGCCGTGGACGTCACGCTCGTTGACGCAGAAGGCCGCGAACTGCCGATGCCGTCGGCCTTCGACGAGTTCAGCGAGCGGTCGCACCTCGCCTTCATGGATACGGCCAGCGATGTACTCGCCAACCGCGAGATGCTCCAGAAGGCGATGCGATCTGAGGGCTTTCTACCGCTGGCCACGGAGTGGTGGCACTTCGACGCGCCCGGCTGGCGGGCCTTTCCCGTGATGGATGCCAACCCCTACTCGGAGCCACTGTTCCCGGACGGCCGACCGAAGAAGGAGTCGCCGTGAGGATCCCCAGAGCCCTGCGACCCGCGGTCGCCTGCGCCGCGATCCTTGTCGCCGCGGCCGCCACCGCCGCCGACGCGATCGTTGCGATCGAGGGCTGCACGCTGGTGCCGGCGGAGTGGGCCGATGGCGACAGCTTTCGCGTCCGCACCCCGGCCGGCGAGGAGCACACCGTGCGTCTCTACGGCGCCGATTGCCTGGAACACCACGTGAACGACGAGACCGACGCCCGCCGGCTGCGGAGCCAGCGCCGCTACTTCGGGATCGCCGAAGCGGGATCCGACACCGCCGCGTCGATCGAGTTCGCGAAGCGACTCGGGGCGGAGGCGACGGCCGAGACCCGGCGGCTGCTCGCCGAGCCCTTCACGCTGCACACGAGCTTCGCGGACGGCCGCGGCGACGCCCGGTTCAAGCGGATCTATGGCTTCGTGACCGACGCCAAGGGCCGCGACCTTGCCGAGCAGCTCGTCTCGAAGGGCCTGGCTCGGGCCTTCGGCGTAGCGCGGGGCACGCCGAAGGGCGATTCCGGCGACGAGTATCGCGAACGACTCGCCGATCTGGAACTCCAAGCCGCATCGCGACGACTCGGCATCTGGGCGCACACCGACTGGGACAAAATGCCTGCGGAGCGGCGGATCGAACGGATGGAGGAGCGGGAGCTCCGCAACGCGATCGATGGCACCGGGCCGCCACCCGCGGACTTCGTGCTCGATCCCAACACCGCCTCGCGAAACGATCTCATGCGACTCCCCGGCGTGGGCGAGGCGCTCGCAAACCGGATCATGGAGCGGCGGCCCTACCGCCGCGTCGTCGATCTCCTCGACGTGGAAGGCATCGGGCCGGCGAAGTTCCGCGAACTGAAGGGGATGCTGCGGATCGAGACACCTGCGCCCTGAGCGAATCAGCCGATGGGGGTTCGGAGGGGCATGAAGGTAGTTCTGAGCGGGAGGCGGAAAGGCACACAGGTTGACAACCTGTGCTACG
>JBAXOU010000349.1:0-2299 GCA_037133115.1 Planctomycetota bacterium
CGGGCAGCCCCTCGCTTCGTGTTCATGCCCCCGTAGCACAGGTTGTCAACCTGTGCCGTTTCACGAATGATGGTTCTCAACCTGTGCGCGTTTGCTTCGGTTGCTCGCAACTGCAGTCCTGCATCTGTAGTGCCGAACAGGATTGTCATCCTGCCCTGCAAGTCAACGAGTGCTGGCCTCGGCCGTCATCTCTTCGAGGCTCGCCTTGTAGCGGACGCTCGATTGCGGGCCGCCGAAGCCGACCACGCGGCGGTCGATGGAGGTCTGGCGACCGACCACGCGGCCCCGTTCCACGTCGAAGCGGATGGTGCCGTCCCAGATCCGCTCCAGGAGCCGGGACTCGAGCCGCGGATCAACCACCGCGAACCGTTGGCACTGCCCAAGGAGAGGTCGGCCACCGGCACTTCGGCAAGCGGCGTCTGCCCCTCTTGCAACAGCCGCCACGTGGCGCAGACAGCGGAGGCTCGAGCGGGGCCATGAACCCGTGAGTCCTAGGCCACTGCCGGGGTCATTGCCATGCGGCAGAGAAACTCACCACGGCCGCCGTCGGCCTGCCCGAACCACGACCGTGACCAGGCCGAGCCCGCAGCAGGCCAGCAGGGCGGAGCCTGGCTCCGGGACGGCCACGGCATTCCCGAGCCGGTACACCGCGCCGTTCGACTTGAGCAGGAGCAGCGGTTCGCCGGCGGCGTCGGCTGACAGCCGCGCATCGACGCGCGGGCTGACCAGCCACGAGTCGTAGCCGTATTTCGTGGTCAGGGTCAGGGGGCCGGCGTCGTCCACCAACGGCAGCACGGCCATCGCGCCGGTCGCCGGATTGAAGTCGAAGATGCGGCCCGAGACGATGTCGGCGGCGAGATAGTGGCCGTAGAGGGCCGGCACTTCCGAGCCGCGATACAGGAGCCCTGAGCCGATGGCATTGCCCTCGGTGTGGCTGTAACTGCCGACGGGATAGGTGTAGCCCAGCGTGGCGTCGGTGGCAGGCAGGCTGTAGGCCGACTCGTCATCCGCGGCCCCGCCGAAGGCGATCGCCTTGGCATAGCTGCCTTCGCGGTACGGCCAGCCATAGTTCGCGCCCGAGATGCCGCGATTGATCTCCTCGACCAACGCCTGGCCGATATCGTTGATGTACATGGCCCCGGTCAACTGGTCCCAGGTGAAGGACTGCGGATTTCGCAGTCCCCGGGCCCAGATCTCTGGCAGGGCTCCCGGCGTGCCCGCCCAAGGATTGTCGGCCGGCACCGTGTAGGAAGCGCCAGCCGGCCCGGCGAGCGGATTGATCCGGAGCACCTTGCCCTGCGGAAGCCCGAGGTTTTGGGCGTTGGCCGATGGATCAAAGTATTCGCCGTCCCCACTGCCGATGTAGAGGTTTCCGTAGTCGGCATCGCTCGGCTTGGCCGTCGGGTTGAACGCGATCATGCCGTTGCTGTGGCCCGTTGTGTACCCGGCGATGCGCATCACCTCCCGCGAGGTTCCGGTGAAGGCGGCCGCCGCCGGATTCGTCGTGGTCCATTCCCGAATCGACACGGCCAGGCTGCCTGCCGTGTTGCCGGTGAACGTGAGGCCGGTGCCGCTGTTGTTGACCCACGAGGTGGTGTAGAGCTTGCCGTAGCCAGGCAGGGCGGCATTGCCGGCAAAGTTCGGATGCAGTGCGAATCCGTTGAAGCCCGGGCTGCCGGGGTCGGGGCCGGCGACGAAGCCAATGCCCTGGGTGCTGAGATCGAGGTAGGTGCCAGCCGCGGCACCGGCACCGACGCGGTACAGCACACCGCCGATGTCGTTCACCAAAAGGTTCGCGGGCGCCGCCGGACTCGGCTGGGCATACAGGATTCGCGCCAGGGGCGGCGCCGTGGAGGAGGCTGGGATCGTGGCCACTGGGGCCACGCGGAGCGTGATCCCGCTCGACGGGAGCGGCGGCTCGTTGGGTGTGATCGGCGACTGGGCGTCGGCGATACCCAGGGCCGCCATCCACGCCACCAGTCCGAGCGCGACGAATCTTGACATCTTACCCCCCAGGAAAAACCCACCTTCGGCGAACGTCAGCTGCAGTTCAGCAGATGGTTCGACGAGCGCCGCCGCCGCCGGCTGGCGGCGGCGATACCGAACGCCGTCACGATCACCGCCGTCGTGGATGGCTCGGGCACCGGCACGTATTCGACGAACAGTGCAGGCCGCTGCGACTGGGTTGTGCTGGCGTTGGTGGAGTAGCCGTAGTTGCCGATCGCTCCGCTCGTGCTGTAACTGCCGCTCGTGACGAGCGCCCAGCCGTAGTTGGGATTCGACCCACTCACGATGGCCT
>JBAXOU010000350.1:0-2268 GCA_037133115.1 Planctomycetota bacterium
GACCCCATCGCTCACGCGATTGGGCTTCCTGACGTCGATTGCAGGAAGCGTAACGCCGTAAGGCGTACGGCCGCCGCTTGCACGATGTCAGGTGGCGGTGGCCTTCGACCGTGAAACCTTCTTCCGCTCGTTCTCGGAGAGCAGGATCTTCCGCAGGCGAATCACCGCGGGGGTGACCTCCACGAGCTCGTCGTCCTCGATGTATTCGAGCGCCTCCTCGAGCGACATCCGCCGCGGCGGCTTCAAGAGAATGTTGCGGTCGCTGCCCGACGCCCGCATGTTCGTGAGCTTCTTTTCCTTCGTCGGGTTCACGGTCATGTCGTCGCTGCGGGCGTTCTCGCCGCAGACCATCCCTTCATAGACCTCGTCGCCCGGCGCGATGAACAGGTCGGCCCGCTCCTGCAGGCCGTCGAGCCCGAAGGCCACCGCCTTGCCCGGCACCATCGACACCAGCACTCCGTTGGCACGGCCGCTTACCTCTCCCTCCATCGGCCGCCAGGCCTCAAAGCGGTGGTGCATGATCGCGGTGCCCTGTGTGGCATTGAGCACGCGGGTGCGAAGGCCGATCAGCCCGCGGGCCGGAATCGAGAAGGTGGTGTGGGCGAACTCGCCCCGCGAGCCCATGTGCTTGAGCTGACCGCGACGGGCTCCTGTGAGTTCCATCACCGGCCCGAGCTTGTCGTGCGGCACCTCGACGACGAGCGTCTCGAACGGCTCCATCGTGACGCCGTTCTCCTTGTGGAGGATGACCCGCGGCTTGCCGACCGAGATCTCGAAGCCCTCGCGGCGCATCGTCTCGATGAGCACCGAAAGATGCAGCAGGCCGCGGCCCGCCACGGCAAACTGCTCCGTGCCCGCGATCGGCTCCACGCGGAGTGCCACGTTCCGCTCCAGCTCCTTCTCCAGCCGGTCGCGGAGGTGCCGCGTGGTGAGGAACTTGCCGGAGCGGCCCACCAGCGGCGACGTGTTGATGCTGAACACCATCGAAAGCGTCGGCTCGTCGACGGTGAGCCTGGGCAGCGGGCGGGGGTCGGCCGCATCGCAGATCGTGTCGCCGATCTCCACATCCTCGATACCGCTCACGGCCGCGATGTCGCCGGCGGTCGCCTCCTCGACGTCCACGCGGCCGAGTTTGTCGAACACCTGCACGCCCACGAGTTTCGCGGGCACGAGGGTGCCGGCCGCCGTCGACCGCACGACCTGCGAGTTCTTGGTGAGCGCGCCCGATTCGATTCGGCCGATGGCGATGCGGCCCACGTAATCCGACCAGCCCAGCGTGGTTACGAGCATCCGCAGTGGTGCCGTCTCATCGACGAGCGGGCCGGGGATCTTCTCCAGCACGAGGTCGAGGAGCGGCTGCATCGTGCCCTCGCGGACCGCCGGGTCGTGGGAGGCGTAGCCGCCGCGGCTCGAGGCATACACAAAGGGGAAGTCGGCGAGGTCGTCATCAGCGCCGAGTTCGAGGAACAGGCCGAGGATCTCGTCGAGCACCTCCAGCGGCCGGGCGTCGGGACGATCGATCTTGTTGACCACCACCACGGGCCGCAGTCGGCACTCGAGCGCCTTGGAGAGTACGAACCGCGTCTGCGGCATCGGACCCTCGGCGGCATCGACGAGCACGAGGGCGCCGTCGGCCATCCGGAGCACCCGTTCCACCTCGCCGCCGAAGTCGGCGTGGCCCGGCGTGTCCATGATGTTGATCTTCGTACCCTTCCACTCCACCGCGATGTTCTTGGCGAGGATCGTGATGCCCCGCTCCTTTTCCAGGTCGTTGGAGTCGAGCATCCGCTCCGAGAGTTGGCTGGCGCGGTACTGACCGCTCTGCTGCAGCAGGCAATCGACCAGCGTGGTCTTGCCGTGGTCAACGTGGGCGATGATCGCGATGTTGCGAATGTCGTCGCGGCGGGTGCCGGCGGGAGTCTGGACGTTGGGCGCGGAGGTCATGGTCGGGGGCCGCGGCGGCAAGCCGTCGGCGTTGAGGGGAGGCGGGAAGGCTGGCGGCGATTATTCGAAAAGCCCGCCAAACTGCCTAGCCAGATGCTGGCGGTTGGACGTGGCGGGCGGCAGGGCAGGAATGGAGACGGAGGGGATCGAACCCTCAACCCCCGCCTTGCAAAGGCGGTGCTCTCCCAATTGAGCTACGTCCCCGACTGTCAGGGCTGGGACCCCGGACTGAAAATAACCAACCTCCGGGGCGGGACCCCGGACTAAGGACTGCGCGCGCCAAGATTCGAACTTGGGACCTCTACCTTATCAGGGTAGCGCTCT
>JBAXOU010000351.1:0-2249 GCA_037133115.1 Planctomycetota bacterium
GACCGCAGGTTGGACAACCTGCGGCGACGGTCGGAGAGGTCGTCGCCGAGGCGATGCGAACCGCGGGTGCTCCGCAGGCAGCACAGGCGTTCGTTCGGCAATCATTCGCCGTCATCGAGCAGGGCTCCACCCACGGCATCGTGGCCGCCTTCACCTACGGCCGCGAAGACGTGATCCCCGACATGTTTCGCAGCCTCGTCTCGTCGCTCGCCAGCCGCGACCCCGCCTGGGCACGGTTTCACTGGTACCTGGAACGACACATCGAGGCCGATGACGAAAAACACGCTCCCGTGTGCCGGCGAATCATGGCCCGCCTCTGCGGCGATGATCCGGCGAAGTGGGCCGAGGCTTCGGCCATCGCCAGGCAGTGCATCGAGGCGAGGATCGCCCTCTGGGACGCCATCGCTGCCGACATCGCCACAGTCCACGACTGATCCGCAGGCCTGCTCCAGGACATTCTGCTGATCTGAACTGTGGGATCGCCTCTTGACTGAGGTGTGGCGGGTGAGACATTGAAGGTGTGGCTTTCCATGCCTTGCCGGGGGAGGTCACCACCGCCCCCTCGGTCGACGTCCTATGAGTGATGTGCGAACTTCGAGCCTGATGGCGAGGGCCGCGATCCTGATCACGGATCAGCAATGGGCGGAGGCTCTCAACTACCTCGACCAACTCGTCCCCATCACCCGCGAGGAATATGGTGAGCACGACCGGCGAGTGGCCGAAGCACTTGAAAAGCGATCCGATGTGCTGAAGCAGCTTGAACGACGGCTGGAGGCGGAACACGATCTCCACGAAGCCGTGACGATTCGCCTCCAGCACATGCGGAGGCGGACGAAGGCCCTCACGGAAGAGTTCAAATACACGGAGGCCGAGGCGCTCTATCGCGAGGCGATCCACACATGCGAACGGGCGTTTGGGCCGCATCACCGCGAGACCGCCACCTGCCTCGACAATCTCGCGACCAACCTCAGGAGCCAGTCGAGATTTGAGGAGGCCATGCTCAATGCCTCCCGGGCCATGCAGGTGCGGGAGGTGCTGCTCGGCGATGACCACGCACACACGGCGGCAAGCTATTCGAACGTCGGCTACCTCTGCCGCATTCTCGGCCGACACGACGACGCACACACGTTGCTCCTGAAGTCGCTCGCGATTCGAGAGCGGATATACGGGCATGAACATCCCCTCGTGGCAGAGAGCCTCGACCGGCTCGCATCGGTCTATCGGGAACTCGGCCACTTCAACGAAGCGAAGCCACGCTGCGAAGAAGCGCTTCGCATCCGCGCGGCGTCGCTCGGCCCAGACCACCCCCTCACCGCTGCCAGCCGAAACAATCTGGCGCTCATCATCGAACGGCGGTCGGATACCAACTCCTTCCTCGAATCCGCCGCCGGCACGCTCCTCACCGCCGGCGTCTCACCAACGGCAGCCCCCAAGCCCGCGGCGGGCCCGCGGGGAAAGGGGCCACGCCAAGGCAATGCCGTCGGGTATGCCATTCTCGCCACCCTTCTGGTGAGTGTCGTCGCCGCGGGCGTGACCTGCTGGTTCTTCCCGCTTGTCGGCGTCATCGCGGGCCTCTGCGTGATCGCGTTGACCGCGGCGAGTTATTTCAGTTCCGTGTCGTTCGAGAGGCTCGTGCTGCTGATGGTCGGCCGTGTCCGAAAGGCGATCGTGACGAAGCCGGATGTCGATCGCAACCGTGTGGATCTTGGACGCGCACCCAGACAGAGCGTTGACCTGACGGCTATGACCCGCTCTGCCGCGCTGACCGCCGACGACATTCGGCAGTTCCCGCCACACGCCCCTTCCGATGTCTTGGACCTCCATTGGGTACGGTCGATGACGCTTGCGGCCGCCGACGAACTGACACGGTTTCGCTGTTCCCTCAAACTGAATCGGCTGCAGGAACTCCCCAGCAAACTGGCCCGAGTGCTCAAAGAGCACCAAGGCGGACTCCACCTCGACGGCATCGGCTCCCTGACGCCCGCGGCGGCGGCCCACATCGCCCGACATCAGGGACCGACTCTGCAACTCAACGGCCTGTCGGAACTCCGGCCGGACGTGGCCGAGCAGCTGTCACATCATCGTGGATCGCTCTCCCTCACTGGCCTCCACGCGCTCGACGAGGAGAGTGCCGGCTTGCTCGTCAAGCACCGCGGAACAGTCACCTTGACGAGCCTGAAACTCGTGACCCGGGAGACTGTCACGACGCTCCGCTCAAACCCCCGTATCGAACTCCCCGAAGACCTCGG
>JBAXOU010000352.1:0-2245 GCA_037133115.1 Planctomycetota bacterium
CAACCTGTGCTACGGGTGAGGCAAGGCACACAGGTTGAAAACCTGTGCTACGGGGAGGTGTGACCCCTATGACGTGAGCGGCACTTCCAGCCCGTCGACCGCCAGTTCCACGCCCGGTGGGAGTGTCGCCGCGACCTCGGCGTGCCGGATGTCGTGGGCCATGTGAACGAGGAGCGTCTGCCGTGCTCCCACCCGGGCGGCGGCCGCCAACGCCTCATCGATGCTGAAGTGCGTCGGATGCCGATTGGCCCGCAGACAGTCGAGCACGAGCACGTCGAGGCCCTCCAGCAGCGGCCAGGTTTCGTCCGGAATACCGTTGGTGTCGGTGCAGTAGGCGACGTTTCCGACCCGGAAGCCGAGCACGTCGAATACTCCGTGCCGCAACCGGAGCGGCGTGATGTGGGTACCCAAGAGTTCGAGCGGAGTCGCCGTGATCCTCTCGAATGTCACCTTGGGCACGCCGCCACCGAGGGGCGGGCCAGGCGCGAAGGCGTAGTCGAAGGCCTTGCGGATCCGGTTCTCAACCCGCTCCTCGCAGTAGAGCGGAATCGACCGACCGGTCGCAAAACAGAGCGGCCGCAGGTCATCAAGGCCGTAGACGTGGTCCACGTGGTCGTGCGTGTAGAGGACGGCATCAACCCGGCCGATCCGTTCGCGAAGCAACTGGTTCCGAAGGTCGGGCGTGGTGTCGATCAGCAGGTGCCCACCCGGAAGGCCGAGAAGGACGCTCGTCCGGGTTCGTACGTCCCGTGGATCGCCGCTGGTGCACGTCTCGCAGCCGCAGCCGACGAGCGGCACCCCGGTGCTCGTGCCGGTGCCAAGGAAGAGCAGCCGACCGGTCACGTCGCGACCAACGCCGAGTGGCGGCCGGGTGGACTCGGAATGCTGGAGCTCGGGGGAAGACATGAGGCGAATGACCGGGGGCGGTGGCCGATGCAGCGGCTTCGCCGCCGAGTTGGATTAGAACGTCGCGGCGTCGATCACGAAACGATACTTCACGTCGCCCTTGATCGTTCGCTCGTAGGCCTCGTTGATCTTTGCCGCCGGGATCAGTTCGATGTCGCAATAGATCTTCTTGCGGAAGCAGAAATCGAGCATCTCCTGCGTTTCCCGCACTCCACCGATCAGAGATCCAGCGAGCCGTTTGCGGCCCATGATGAGCGCGGAAGCAACCACTTCGCTCGCATCAGGCGAGGCACCAACGAGGACCATGGTGGCGTCATTCTTGAGGGCCATGAGATACGGCGTGAAGTCGTGCTTCGCCGACACGGTGTCGATGATGAAATCGAGGGTGCCCGTCAGCGGCGCACAATTCTCGGGTTTCGTGCTGAGCACGAAGTCGTTGGCACCGAGTTTCTTGGCGTCTCGCTCTTTGCCGGGAGACGTGCTGAACACCGTGACGTGTGCCCCCATCGCCCGCGCGAGCTTCACCGCCATGTGGCCGAGACCGCCGAGCCCGACCACGCCGACGCGGTGCCCCTTGGCGATCTTGTGTCGCTTGAGCGGCGAATACGTGGTGATGCCGGCGCATAAGAGCGGCGCGACACGGGCCAAGGGAACGCCTTTCTTGATCCGAAAGGCGTACTTCTCCCTGACGACGATGTGGGTGGAGTAGCCACCTTGCGTGGGCGTCGTGCCGTCCTGCTCGGTGCTGCCGTACGTGAACGAAATGTGCTTCTGGCAGAACTGCTCCTCGCTGGCCCGGCACGGCTTGCACGTGCCGCAGGAATCCACCAGGCAGCCGACGCCAGCAAGGTCTCCGAGTTTGAAGCCGCGAACCTTTTTGCCTGCAGCGACGACCGTGCCGACGATCTCATGCCCCGGCACGCAGGGGTAGGCGGTCGGCCCCCATTCACCTCGGGCGGTGTGGATATCGGAGTGGCAGATGCCGCAATAGGCAATCTCGATGACGATGTCGTCCGGCCGAGGGTCGCGTCGCTCGAGGCGAAAGGGCCGCAGTGGCTTGGTGGCTGAAAAGGAGGCGTAGGCTTTCGAAGGAATCATGGGGTGACACCTGCGGAGGAGTGCGAAGACACGCGTGCGAGCCGCAGCTTCAATCCTTGCGGCTGCAGGAGACAAGAATAGGGCGTATCACGGAACTTCCACAACTGGCCGGTGACTGGCGGACGGTGCGGAGACGCTCGAGGGAAAGCCATGTCCAGACTCTCCGCAGCCATGCGCCGCCTGCTCCGCCGGCTCCCGGGCACGGGCAGCCCCTCGCTGCCTCTTCTCGTAGCACAGGTTT
>JBAXOU010000353.1:0-2241 GCA_037133115.1 Planctomycetota bacterium
TGGCAGCGGTCCCAGCCGCTGCGGAGGCTTTGGCAGCGGTCCCAGCCACGCTTGACCGCTGGACCGAGCTGCTCGAGGCCCTCGGGTTTCGGCAGGTCCGCGAAGTGGCGAAGCGACGGCGGCTGGCGACAGTGGCGTGGGAGGGCGCGGCGATTGAGGTGGCGCTCGACCACGTCGCGGGCCTCGGCGACTTCGTAGAACTCGAACTCCAGGCCGAGTCCGCGGGCATCGCCGTCGCGGCGGCTCGGATCGAATCGCTCGCACGGGAACTGGGTTGCACGAACCCCGAGCGCCGGAGCTACCTGGAGATGCTCCTGGCCAACCCGTAGGTGCAGGTTGTCAACCTGCACACGAATCTCGTGAGCCAGTTCCGCACCGCAGGTTACCAACCTGCGGCTACACGGCGGGCGCCGGAACCCGTCGTCAGAACGAGACGCATGCTCCGAAAGGCCCCACGTTGATCGTGGCTCTCCGCGGAGCGATGTCGGAGAAGGGAGGCGATCCGCCCCCGGAACGATAGGGTGAATGCGACGGCGCCGCACGGGCGCGGGCGGCAGCCTCGCGGGAAGCCGCCGACGTCGCCTGACGGCCGGCTGCGGCGCGTTCCGCCATCGCCCCCTGACGAGCCGCGACGCCCTGCTGCCGCTGCCGCAAGGCCGACCGCTTGGCATCGATTCGCTGGATCTCCTGCCAGAGTTGGGCCGCGTTCATGGTGAGCAGATTCGGAACCTCGCGCAGTTCCTGCGCCCGGCGGCCATCGGACATCGCCGAGAGGTACTCGCCGAGCCACGCCTTGGCATCCCGGGCTTCCGGGGTCTGGAGCAGTTGCAGTTTCGCCGTGATCGAGTCGAGTAGATACTCAAGTTCATACGATGTCATGCCGTCCACGCGATCGTTGAACTGCATCTTGATCCGTCGGACTTCACTCGGCGAATAGACGTTTTGCGTGGAAAGCCACTCGCCCAGTTCGGCGATCGCCTGTTGCCACTGCGAGCCGTGCATGATGTCGGCCTTGCGGGCCATGTCGCCATCGTCGTCGATGACGGTCGACTCTGCGGCGTGGGAGGCGGAACCCCGCGTCGGGAGCAGCATGCTGCCGACGACACCTGTCAGGACCAGGGCCGACCATGCCGTTCGCGTCAGAAACCGGTGCAGACCCGCCCGGAAGGAGATTGAAGATAGACGACTCATGGGGCGGTGCTCCTGGGCTTGCGGATCCACGTCACGCGCGGCGGCAGGCCTGCATCCGACTCCAGTCCCTCGGGCAGGGTCCGCCAGACGCACCGCTCTTTTCCGTCGTACGAGTAGATGTTCACCGAGGTCCGCTGCCGGCCATCGGGCAGGATCGTGGTCAGCAGAGCGACCCACGAGTCGCCGTCGCGGAACCACGTCGCCTCGCCGCGGCTGCCGTCACTTGCAAAACTCCAGGAACGGATCCGCCTGACGATCGGATCCCAGCCAATCCGCTGGTGCACGTCGATCATCTGCGGTGGGTCATCACCTCCCGTGAGGTTCGGAATCCGAGCTTCGCGGATCAGGAACGTCCGGCCGGCGTCCCAGCGGACCGACATGTCAGCCACGGCCGCGGGAGCTTTCTGGTTCTCTGCCTCGGCAACGAGGCTCCAATCGCCGACCATCCACTCAAGATCGTTCAGCATGCTGCCATCGGAGGAAACGGGACGCTCCGACTCACGCAGGCCGGCGATTTTCCAGGAGTCGCCACGTCGAACCCAGATCGCCGAGAACCAACCCTGGATCGGGGCCGTCATGCCCGGCAGCGTGACATCGACCGAACCGTCCTCCAGGGCCACGTCGGCCGAGATCAGCCGCAGCCGAGTCTCGCCCACGTGAAACTCGGGCCGTGGGCCGGCGGCAGAGCTTCCGGTGAGGACGCCGGACGCTTGGGCCTCAAACCGGTTTCCCCAGCCGTCCACGATGTCGCCGTCTGTGGTCCATGCGCCGCGGATGGCGTTGGCGTCTCCCTTGGAGACCGCCTCCCGATAGGCCGTCGCGGCGGATCGGATCGCCTCGACCACGGCAGCGGGCGCGGCATCAGCCACGGCGGCGGCACGCTCCTCAGAGACGGCTGCTGCCGGTACGACAACGGGAACCACGACAAAGGGGACGAGGAGCGTAAGGGCGGCAACGATCCAGCCAGGTCGCCGCGACGAAGTTGATGAGCCTGTGCGTCCGAGTTCATTCCACATCGTGCACCTCGTACGAGGGGTCATCCCGCCAACC
>JBAXOU010000354.1:0-2214 GCA_037133115.1 Planctomycetota bacterium
CGCACACCACGGCCACGAGTCGCACGGCGGGCACGGCGGGCATGGGTCTCCGGCCCTGGCCGGTGCTGGCGGCCCGACGGTCACGGTGCACCGCGAGGTCCACGATGGCGACCGCTTCGTGCCGCTGCTGCTGACGCTGTTCTTTTTCGTGCTCGGCTGCAACCTGCTCGGCATGGTGCCTTGGGCGGGCTCGCCCACCGCGTCGTTCTCCGTCACCCTCGCCCTGGCGGGCGTGACGATGCTCACCGTCATCGTGGCAGGGATGCTGAAGTTCGGCTTCCTCGGCTTCTTTGCCAACCAGGTGCCGACGATGGATCTGCCGCTGCCGCTGGCGATCCTGCTCAAGCCGATGATCTTTGCGATCGAAATGCTCGGGCTGTGCATCAAGCATCTGATCCTCGCCGTGCGGCTGCTCGCCAACATGGTCGCCGGGCACCTCGTGCTGCTCGGCATCATGGGTCTGATCTCGGCCGCCGCCACCTATTCGATGGGACTGTGGGCGACGGTCACGGGGATCAGCGTCGTGAGCTGCACGCTCTTCAGCCTGCTCGAACTCTTCGTGGCGTTCCTGCAGGCCTATATTTTCACGTTCCTGTCGGCCCTGTTCATCGGGGCCTCCGTCCACCAGCACTGAGCACCCGCCGACAACAAAAACCGCGTTTCGGAGAAACCGCCCTACACAGCCGCCGCGAAATCCCTAGAACATGGGCTCCGCGGCCGCTCGCCGGCATCGCCTTCCCGATCCGCACAACCATCCTGTTCGTTCTCATTTTCCCGTATCCGGGCACCCGCCCGGTCCCTTTTTCCAAGGAGCTTGATTGATGATCCGTTCGCTGTTCTCGACCCGCATGCTCACCACCGTCGCCGCCCTGGCCGTCGCGTTCCTGTCTGCCGACATGGCCAGCGCCCAGGAAGTTGCCGGCCGCTCGCTCATCGACCTGACGTCGGCGTTCAGCGTCGGCCTCGTCGTCATCGGTGCCGCCTACGGCATCAGCAAGCTCGCCTCGGCCGCCTACGAAGGCATGTCGCGTCAGCCGGAAGTCGCCGGCAGCATCCAGACGGCGATGATCATCGCGGCGGCCCTGATCGAAGGCTTCACCTTCTACGCGCTGTTCATCTGCTCGCAGAAGGCCTGAGTCGTCCTTCCTGCAGGATGCCGCCTCAGGGCACGCGTCTTGCGAAGGAAAACCGTCCAGTGGATGGGGCGGGCGCCTCGTGCGTTTCGCCCCATCCTTCTGGGCCGGTTCGGGGTGGCTGCCGAAGTTGCGTGCGTGCAGACGCCGCTTCTCGAACGCGGGCAGCCCCCGACCGAATCGCCGATCACACCTGTTCGCTCGGAGTTCCTAACGTGACCACCTCGTCGCTGATCCGCATCACCTGCCTCGCGGTTGCCGTCACCGTCGGCAATGCAACGCTGCTCCGAATCGCACACGCGGCCTCGCCGACCGCCGAGAGCGTGAGCGACGACCATGGTCATGCTGATCACGCCGGTCACGCCGGTCACGCCGGTCACGCAGATCATGGCCACGCCCCGGAGATCGGCCACAACCCGCCGGTCGGCGTCGCCCAGAAGGATTTCGAGAGCCCGGCCTGGTTCCAGAAGGACCTCGCCATCTGGTCGTTTGCGGTGTTTCTCGGCCTGCTCGGCCTGCTCACCAAGTTCGCCTGGAAGCCGATCATGCAGGGCCTTGAGAAGCGCGAGGAGGGCATCGCCCGCCAGATCGCCGAGACGAAGGCCTCCAACGAGGAGGCCAAGCGAATGCTCGCGTCGTACGAGCGGCGGCTCGCCGAGGCGTCCGAGGAGGTCCGCGGCATGCTCGACGAGGCCCGCCGCGATGCCGAGAGCACGAAGCAATCGATCGTGGCCGAGGCCCGCAAGGCCGCCGAAGACGAGCGAAACCGCGCCACGCACGAAATCACGCTCGCCAAGGACGACGCCCTCTCGCAGATCGCCGAGAAGGCCGGGCACCTCGCCGTCGAAGTCGCCGGGAAGTTTCTCCGCGACAAGCTCGGTGCCGACGACCAGGCCCGGCTCGTTCGTGATTCGGTGGCCAGCCTCTCCAGTCGGCCGAGCGTCAACTGACCCACGGACACGAGCCCACCCAGCCCGGGTGACAACACGATGAGCACCGCCAACACCGAGACAGCCCACGTCGACATCGCCGCCGACCGCGTGGCCAAGATCTACGCCCAGGCGATCGTCGAGGCTGCCGA
>JBAXOU010000355.1:0-2205 GCA_037133115.1 Planctomycetota bacterium
GGCGAGGGGCTGCCCGTGCCCCGGAGCCGGCGTTGCTGACGAGCGAAGCCATGGATGGCGGAGCGAAGTCAGCATCGAGCGAGCGCAGGGCAGGATGCCCGTAGCGAGCGTCCGGCGCAGGGGCACGGGCAGCCCCGAGCGCCGCGTGAGTCGGGCACAGGTTGCCAACCTGTGCTACGTAATTCACAGGTTGCCAACCTGTGCTACGTGAACCACAGGTTGAAAACCTGTGCTACCTGATCAGTGCCAGCGTTTCAGCCAGCCGCGGCGCCAGAAAAACACCACCATGCCCACCGTCGTCAACAGCATGATCGCCACCGCCACCAGGCTGCCGTAGCGGTAACTGAGCAGCGGCATGTTCCAGGGCGATTCGGTGTTGAAGTTCATCCCGTAGTAGCCCGTGATGAAGGTCAGCGGCATGAAAATCGTCGCGATGACGGTGAGCACCTTCATCACGTCGTTCATCCGGTTGTTGATGCTCGCGAGGTAGATGTCGCGAAGGTCGCTGCCGATCTCGCGGTAGCCCTCGGTGAGGTCGAGGAGCTCCATGGTGTGGTCGTAGGAGTCGCGAAAGTGCTGCCGGGCATGCTCGCTCACGAAGGCGGTGGCCTCCCGGCCCAGGGCGTGGAGCACGTCGCGGGTCGGCCAGAGAGCGCGGCGGAGCGTCATCAGGTCGTTGCGGACGTCGTGGATCTTGCCGAGCAGTTCGCGGGAGGGATTGTCGAGGGCCTGCTCCTCGATCGTCTCGAGCGAGTCGCCAAACTGCTCCAACACCGGAAAGTAGCCGTCGATCACGGCATCGAGAAGCAGGGCGCAGAGGTGGTCGGCCCCAAGCTGACCGAGCCGCGTGCGGCCGTGACGGATGCGGTCGCGGACGCTCGCAAACCCGTCGGGCACGGTGCGATCGTGAAACGTGATCACGTAGCGGTCGCCGAGGAAGATCGCCATCGGGTCGGTGACGATCGATTCCCCGTCGGACCGGGCCATCCGCACGGCGATCAGCAGCTGGTGGCCGAAGACCTCGACCTTGGGCCGCTCGTCGGGGGTGGTCGCGTCTTCGAGGGCGAGGTCGCCGATCTCGAAGATCTGGCCCACCGCGCGGATCGTGGCGAGGTCTTCGAAGCCGTCCACGTCGAGCCAGACGACCGGCCACTTTTCACGGGCGATCGTGAGTTCCTGTAGCGAGAGGACCGTCGACTCGTGGGTGGTGCTGCCATCGCAGGCGGTCAACCGGAGGATCGTTGGCTGACCGACGGTGGAGGCTGAGGACGGGATCGCTACGGCCGGCGCGTCGTGATCGAACCGACGGCGACGGCGACGGCGCTGTTTGCTGGATGCCACGGAAAGCTCCTCGGTCGACGCGTCACGATACCCGACACCACCCACCTGGTGGTATTCTCGCCGCATGGTCCGCGATTCCGACGTCTCTCCGGTCGGCGACGCGATGGTGTGGGTGTCCCGCATCATGGCGATTGGCCTGACGATGTTCCTGCCCGGCGTGGCGGGCGGTTGGCTGGATGCCCGGCTGGGAACAAGCTTCATCGGGCCGCTTGGCTTCGTGGTGGGCCTGGGACTGGCCATCTATTCCCTCTGGCAGTTGGCAACCCGCACGCGGAGGGCCAGGTCGTGACTCCTCCCGGGAATCCAATCCCCGCGTCGACATTCAAAGGCATGGCGGTCCAGGCCGCCGTGCTCGCGCTCGCCGCGGGGATCGCGTGGACGGCCGGGGCCGATCGTCCCGACCGGGCCGAGGCCGTGGGCTTTGCGGCGGCTGTATGCCTCGGCGGGGGTGTTGCGGGCTGGGCCGTGGCCCAGTGGCGGGGGGCAACGCCGGCGGCCCGGGTTTCCGCGGCCCTGGCGGTGGTCGCCCTGCGGATTTTCCCGGCCTTGGCGGCGCTCGGTTGGCTGCAAACGCCAGCCGGATTGCGGCTTCGGGAGGCCGGGGCAGGGGGGATGCTGGTGGCGTTCTATCTCGCCGTCCTTGCAGCCGACGTGATTCTGAACATCATGGGAACTCGCGGAGGCGGCCCGACCCCGGGTCCAAAGAGGGCGAATTGACGCCATCGGGCCGGGTGCAGCACACTCTCGGCCCCGGGCGCGGCATCGTGCCCGACTCCCGCCGCATGATCGTTTAGGAATCGCCGGTCATATGTCCGACCACAATCCGATCTACCACCTCAAAGACGCCTACTTCTTCGAAGTTCC
>JBAXOU010000356.1:0-2181 GCA_037133115.1 Planctomycetota bacterium
GGCGGCGGCGAGCGTGATGACGATCGAACGAAAACTTTCACGGGACGAGGAGCACGCTCGGCGATGTCACAGGTGAATCACAAGGGCTGGACGGGCTGGCCGATCTGGCCAGTCATGGCCATCGCGAGCGTCGCGGTCGTGGCCGCGCTGACGCTGACCGGATGCAGCGGCCGCAGCGATCTGCCCGACCTCGGGCTCGTGAGCGGCACCGTCTTCTACAACGGCAAGCCCGTGCCGCTGGCCAAGGTCGTGTTTCGCCCCGTCGGCACAGACGGCGGTCGGATGACGACCTCGATCACCGATAGCGCCGGCGTGTATCGGCTCGTCTATCTCGAATACCCCAAGCGGATCTACGGAGCGAAGCCCGGCCCGCAGCAGGTCTTCATCTCCACCCAACTGCACAAGGACGACCCCGGCGGCCCGAAGGACGAGACGCTGCCCTCCTGCTATCACGGCGGCGAGACCGTCCTCAAGGTGGACGTGAAGCCCGGCGCGAGGCAGACGATCGACTGGAACCTCGACGACAAGTGCGGCAAGTAGGTCTGCTGACGTAGCACAGGATGGCATCCTGTGCCGAATACACCGCAGATTGCCAACCTGCGGCTCCGTAGGCACGTAGCGCAGGATGGCATCCTGTGCCTAATACGCCGCAGCGCTCCGGGAGATGCGGCAGCGGTGGGCAGCGACGGCGATGTCGGCTTGCTGCGGTCCGGCGGCAAGAGAAGATCAACATCGGCGTGACGGGATGTCCGCCCTGTTTGTGAGGTGATTCCATGCGGATATTCGTAGCGATCACGGTGGCCGCTCTCGGCCTAGCCGCCGGACCGGCCGGATGGGCCGCCGAGGCTGCCCGAAAGCCCAACTTCGTGATTTTCCTCGCCGACGACGAGGGTTACGGCGAACTTGGATGCCAGGGCAATCCGGAGATCCCGACGCCGCACATCGACTCCATCGCCGCGGCGGGCGTGCGATTCACGCAGGGCTACGTGTCGGGGCCGTATTGCAGCCCCACACGGGCCGGCCTGATGACCGGCCGCTACCAGACGCGGTTTGGCCACGAGTGGAACGGCCGCGGCCCGGAGTTTGGCCTGCCGGTCACGGAAACCACGATGGCCGACCGGTTGCGGGCGCTGGGCTACGCCACCTGTGCCATCGGCAAGTGGCATCTGGGAGAGGCCGACCGGTTCGTCGCCACCCGCCGGGGATTTGACGAGTTCTTCGGCACGAGAAGCAACTCGCCCTTTTTTCACCCCACGATCATCGACACGCGGGTGTCCACCGAGGCCGTGCCCGTCACCGACGACCGCTTCTACACCACCGAGGCCTATGCCGACCGGGCCTGCGAGTGGCTGGAGGCGCACCGCGAGGAGCCGTTCTTCCTCTACCTCCCGTTCAACGCCCAGCACTACCCGCTCGAGGCGCCACAGCAATACATCGACCGCTTTCCGAACATTGCCGACCACAACCGGCGAATGTTCGCGGCCGTGATGGCAGCGAAGGACGACGCCGTCGGTCGCGTCCTGGCCACGCTGCGGAAGATCGGCCAGGACGACACCACGCTGGTGGTCTATCTCTCCGACAACGGCGGCCCGACCGCCAAGACGACCTCGAGCAACGGACCGCTCCGCGGCTTCAAGGCCGAGACCTGGGAAGGGGGCGTCCGCGTGCCGTTCATGATGCGGTGGAACGGCAGGATTCCGGCCGGCAAGGTCTACGACCATCCGGTGATTCAGCTCGATCTCCTGCCGACGTTCCTGGCGGCGGCTGGCGGCGAGGTGTCGCCCGACTGGAAGCTCGATGGAGTGAACCTGCTGCCATATCTGACGGGTGACAATCTGGCCAGGCCTCACGAGACACTTTATTGGCGGTTCGGAAAGCAGATGGCCATCCGGCACGGCGACTGGAAGGTGGTGACGGCTGAGGGGATCACCAAACCCGCCCTCTTCAATCTCGCCACCGACATCGGCGAGCAGCACGATCTCACCGCGGCCGAGCCGGCGACCGCGCGCAAACTTCAGTCGCTGTGGGACGCCTGGAACGCCGAGCAGATTCCGCCACGCTGGCCGCCGAACCAACCCGAGGAATCGCCGGCTGCCGCGGGGCCCGCTGCGGGTCGTTGATACGGGGCGTCCGTGAGCCCCGCGCGGCCGTGTGGAAAAGCCCAACGCCGTGAGGCGTGGG
>JBAXOU010000357.1:0-2110 GCA_037133115.1 Planctomycetota bacterium
TGGAGGTAAGATTCCCGTATGGCAAACGCACCAGCCCCATGGGCTCCGACAGCCGATCGTCTCAGCGCGGCCGTGAAGCGGCTGGTGGCGGCGGCACAGCCGAGCCGGATCATTCTGTTCGGCTCCCACGCCCGCGGGGATGCCGATGACCACAGTGACGTCGATCTCCTGGTCGTCCAACCAGCCGTGAACGATCGCTACGAAGAGATGGTCAGGCTCAATCGGGCCTTGCAGGGGCTGTTGATGCCGGTTGATCTTCTCGTGGTGAGCGAGCAGGAGTTTGAGCATCGATCGAGGACGCCCGGCACCGTTGAGCACACCGCCCGTCGCGAAGGCCGAGTGCTGTATGCCGCCTGATCGCCGCGATGTCTTGCTCCGCAAGGCGAAACAGGATGAGCTCGTCTTGGAGCGGCTGCTCGACGATTGCGACGTCGATGACGACACGCTCGGATTTCACGCACAGCAGGCTGCGGAGAAGCTCCTCAAGGCTGCGTTGGTCTTCCGCAACAGTGACTATCCGCGAACCCACAATCTCGGGGTGTTGATCGAGTTGCTCTCCAATGCCGGCGTCATGCTGCCGGCTGACCTCGCCGATATCGATCGACTCACGCCGTTCGGAACCGTGTTTCGGTATGACGAGGTGCTTCCACAGCGCGGGCAGGATCGTCTGAGATGGCTTGCTTGGATCCGGGGCCTACGAGCATTCGTCGCGGCCACCATTGACTGATTTCTTGATGGAGTCGATCAAGCTGCGGGGCCGTTCGGCGGCGTCGATCCAGCTCTCGACCAGACGGCATCTCGTGGATGCCGCCCGCGGTCAGGCGCTTGCGTCACGTTCTTCCTGGCACCGGGTCTTCCGCTCCCGGGGCCCCTTCGAGCCGGGGCCAGGCTTCGTTCGCAATCAGGCTTACCCAGATTTGGTGGCTGTCACCTTTTTCAGGCCGCCCGATAAATGCAGAGCCCGACCCGTGCGATGTGGTCCTGAAGGGGCCGGTAGGTGATCCGAGCGACCGGCTGCACCTCGAACCGATACGGCAGCGGCAGTTCCTCCAAGTCGCCGGCGATCGCCTCCGCCTCGAGGGGTGTCACGTCGCCCATGACCGCCAGATCGACGTCAGACCGCTCGGTGTGCGTGCCCTTGGCCCGCGACCCGAAGAGAATCGCCGCCGTCACCTGCGGATGCCGGCGAAACACGTCGCGCATCATCGACAGTTCACGGTCGGGAAACGGCGCCGGACTCATGTGTTTTTTCGCGACCCGAGAAGGTCCCTTACCTGGGCAAACGCGGCGAGGTAGCGGCCGTGAATCGCATCCACGGCCTCCTCGAACTTCGCAGCATCATAGGTGTGCGAGAGCAGGTTGCGGTGGTCGATCATGTCGATCCACGTCTGGCCGTCATCCAGAATCCGAGCTGCAAAAGCGTCCTTGATCACCTGCCGCGGTGTCACCGCACTGAGAACCACGCCGCTCTGCTCCAGGTAGTCTTTGACCGTCTTCCAGGCGAGTTCAAGCGTGTACTCGAACCGCTGCACGGCCCCTTCCTTCTCGAGTTGGTTCAGCGCGGATGGACCGCGCGAGAGCGCATCCTTCAGCAGTGACAAAGCTCGGTCGAAGTTCTCGAACCGCTGCTGCCAACGGATGTCCGGGCTGTGATTCATGGCAAGGACTCCAGAAAAAAGTATACCGTCGGCGTGCCTGCGGCCCGTGACACGCCGGGGCAGGCGGACCGGCAACCTGCGGATTCCGCAGGTTGAAAACCCGCGGCCCCGTAAAAACGCCGCCGCGGGCGGCACCCTCGCGGATGCCGCCCCCGGCCAGGCGTGGTTCGCAATCAGGATTACCCAGATTTGGTGGCTGTCACCTTTTGATCATTCTCGGCAACGCCGAGGTGGCGGTGGAAGTGAAGTCGACCGATCGCCCTGCGAGCGACCACCTCAAGGGCCTGCGGGCCTGGCAGGAAGAGCATCCGAGGAGCCGGTGCATCCTCGTCTGCCGTGCGCCCAGGCCCCGCCGTGCCGAGCCGGGCATCGAGATCCTCCCCTGGCGTGAGTTTCTCGGCAGCCTTTGGCGGAACGAGATCCGTGCCGGCTGATGGCCTGTTGGTTGTCGG
>JBAXOU010000358.1:0-2102 GCA_037133115.1 Planctomycetota bacterium
GGGGCATCGAACGCCTGCACGCTGCCGGCATCCGTGTCTTTGCGATCCACGGCAATCACGACCCGCTCAGTGGTCGCTCGCCGCTGCAGGGGTTGGAGGGTGTGACCGTCTTCCGCAAGGACGTGCCGACGAGTGAGACGTTCGACGGACCCGCCGGGCCCGTGACAGTCCACGGCGTGTCGTTCGGCAAGCGTGAGGTGACAGAAAACTTAGCCTTGGCGTTCGAGCGCGGCGATGAACCCGGCCTGCACATCGGCGTCTTGCACTGTTCGCTTGGTGAGCGCGAAGGACACGGCCACTACGCCCCCTGCAGCGTTGGCGATCTTGTGGCCGCGCGGATGGACTATTGGGCGCTGGGCCACATCCATGCCTACTCCGAAGAAAACGCCGAGCCACCGATCGTCTACGCCGGCACGTTGCAGGGCCGTTCGCCAAAGTCGGGCGAGCGTGGACCGCACGGGGCCGTTGTGGTCGAGTTCGAGGGCGATCGCGTGCTCGGCCATCGCCGTGTCGAGTTGGACCGCGTGCGCTTCGAGGCGATTGATGTCGCCATTGACGAACTGGACGACGAGGCTGCGCTCGAGCGCGAATTGCGCCATCGCGCCACAGCTGTCGTGGCGGCAGCCGAAGGTCGACTCGTACTCTTGCGCGTCACGTTGAAGGGCCAGGGGCCACTCCACGAGGTGCTCGTACGCGACGACTATCTCGCTGGCCTGCGCACGGCCCTGGACGATCAGGAGGATGCCGAGCTCGTCTGGGAACGGATTGCCTCGACTGCGGGCCCCGCTGTCGACCTCGACGATTTGCGCCAGTCAAACGCCTTCGCAGCCGAAGTGCTGGCCGTGTTCGACGAGCTCGCGGCCGATCCGGCGGCAGCGGAGCAGCTGCTCGAAACGCTCGCCGGATCGTTTACGGACAGTGCGCTCGTCGGACTGGCAGCAGAGGACCCCGCAACGCGGCTCGCAGTCGCTCGTGATCTCGCGCTTGGTTTGCTGCTCGAGCAGGGCGGTGCGGCATGAGAATCGCGCGGATTGAGGCGATCGCCTACGGCGCCATTGCCGGACGTGTGGTCGAGCCCGAGCCGGGCCTCACCGTCATCCATGGCCCGAACGAGTCGGGCAAGAGCTCGACCATGCAATTGATCCGCGGTGTGCTGTTTGGCTTTCCGCGCCTGCAAGGCGAAGGTCCGCGGCGCGAGCCAAAGGGTGGCGGCCAGCGCTCTGGGCGCGTCGACATCGTCACCGACGACGGTCGTCGATTACGGATCGAGCGAGCGGGTTCGGCGCTGACGGTGACGGACCACGAGGGCGTGCCGGTTGGCGACGCTGCCTTTGCCCACGCACTTGGCATTGCGAGCGCCGAGCTGTTCGATCGCGTGCAGACCTTCGACGCCAAAGATCTTGCCTGGATGGGGTTGCTTGACGACCCGTCGGTGCGGGCTGGCGTGCTGGCTTCGGCCGTACTCGGTGGTGGGGCAGGGGCCGGTCCGGTCCTCGAGGCTTTGCAGAAGCGGGCCGACGCGCTCTACCGACGGCAGGGCGACAAGCAGCCGTACGCGCACGCACTGAAGCAGGCCACGGCCGCACGGCGAGCATTGCGGGATGCCGAGCGAGAGGCCGGTACTGTCGAGCGCTCCAGCGATGCGGTCGGTGAGGCCGAACAGCGCGTCGACGCTGCTCACGAACAGTTGGTCGCCGCCACCCGCGAGGTACAGCGACTCGAACGGCTGCTGGAATTGCGCGAGGCACTCCGTGTACTCGACGCGCTTGAGGCACCCGCAGACGGTGGCGTGGAAGAGCCAACCGCCGATGCGGTGAGCGCCTTCCGTGCGCTGCTGGGCGATGTGCCAACCGCGGTCGAGGCACGTCGACGCGCCGACCAACTCCGCGTTGACGCAGCCGACGAGAGCGCGCGTGCCGCGCACGGTCGCAGCCACCTCGGCTTGGCCACCACCGCTGTGGTGCCCGCACTTGCTGACGAGGCCGCGCTGCGGACCGCCGCCGAAAACGTCCGCGAGGCAGACCGCGAAGCCACCCGCTTGGGCGATGCCGCTCGCACAATCGCTGCCCACGACCCCGTAGCCGACGAGCCAGCTTCGGCGA
>JBAXOU010000359.1:0-2094 GCA_037133115.1 Planctomycetota bacterium
GCCAGTCCAGGTGACGCACGACCAGTGGCACGTGGCGAGCAGCTTCACATGGAGCCCAGACGGCCGGTTGATCGCGTATGTCACCGATGCGAGCCTGTTCGTCGTCGACGTGACGAGCGGCGCGAGCACGCGGCTCACCGACCGCACGATTCCCGGGCCGCCGCGGCCAGAGGCCTGCGCCTTCTCGCCCGACGGCCGACGGATTGCCTTCATGCGGAGCGTGGCCGGCCACAGCACGCAGCCTGGAGACCGAGCGGCCAAGGTGCACAACCAGATTTTCGTCGTCGACGCCATGCCGTGATGGGCAGGGCACCGTGCCTGTCGCGTACACTGTGGTCACGTGTGAGAACGGCTGCGGGCTGCGGCGAATCCCGAGAATAACCATGCAGGCGACCACCCGGAAGGCGGCGAGCCGCGAGAGTGGATGGTGTGCGGTTCGCCCCGCGACCATCGCGGCTGCGTTGCTGGCGACGGTGCTCGCCGGCTGCACGACGACACCAGAGCAGGCAGCCTTGCTCCTGGTCCGCCGGCTCGGCGGGAAAGCGATGGCCGTCGATGGCGAGGAGGGCATCGTGCGGATCGACCTCGCGCACACCGCCGTCTCCGACGACGACCTGGCCCGCCTGGCCCGCCTCGGTGGCGGCGGGTCGGCCGGGACGCTCGGCCGCATGGAGGAACTCGACCTCACGCATACGGCCATCACCGACCGTGGCGTCGAAGTGCTGCGGGCGTTTCCTCTGCTTCGCAAGCTGTCGCTCACGCTGACGAAGGTCACCGATGCAGGCCTCCCATCGCTCTCCACGATGGAACATCTCACTGAACTCTACCTGATCGAGACCCAGCTCACCGATGCGGCGGTGGAACCGCTTTCCCGTCTGCGGCATCTCCAGACGCTCGTGCTCCTGCGCACGGACGTGAGCGACGCGGGCGTCGACAGCCTGCGTCGTGCCCTGCCGCGGGCAAAGGTCCAGATCGAGCCGGCCGCGGCGCGGTCGGGCAGGAAGAAGCCATGAGCGACAGGCACGTCATGCACCCTGGTACCGTCCGTCGGGCAAGGGGTGTTACGCTCGTCGAGGTGCTCGTCGTCGTGGCGATCATCGGCCTTCTGGTCGGCCTCCTCCTGCCTGCGGTGCAGGCGGCGCGCGAGGCGGCGCGGCGGACGCAGTGCGGCAACCATCTCCGGCAGCTCGGCGTGGCGATCCATCGCTACGAGAGCAACACGCAGGGGTTGCCGGCCGCGAGCACCGACCCCGTGGTCGATGGCGTCTGGAACTGGACCGACACCCCTACCGCACTCCATCACGGCTGGGCCACGCTGCTCCTGCCGTATTTGGAGCAGTCAGCGCTGCACTCGCTCGTGGACCGCACGAAGTCGGCGTTCGATCCGGCGAACCGCTCCGCGGCCCGCACCGTGATTCCCGTCTATCGTTGTCCGTCGTTTCCCGGCACGCCGTTCGCCATGGATCCGCTCTATCTGTCGCTCGGCTCGCCCTATGCCCTCCGCAACTACGTGGCGATGGGTGCCACGACCGCCGGCAGGCTCTACTGGGAGCCGTCGTTCAAGACTCCAGAGACGCAGGATGGCAGCATTTACCCGCAGTCGCGGACGCGGTTCCGAACCATCTCTGACGGGCTGTCGCACACGGTACTGCTCTCGGAAACCCGCGAGCAGAACGCCGCCGCGTGGATCGACGGCTCGACGTCGAGCATCACGTCACGGCGGATCGATGCGAGTAACTCCCCGACCTATACCGGGCCGGAGAACGCGCTCAATTACGTGCCCTACTATCGGTATGGCGGCGGCCAGTCGATCGACATGGACTACGGGCCATCGAGCGCGCACGTCGGCGTGGTGGGCCAACTGCTGGCGGACGGCTCCGTGCAGTTTCTGGCAGATTCCACCGAACCGACGGTGTATGACGGTCTCGTGACGCGGGCCGGCGGTGAGTGACAAGAGGCCTCCGCCCGGGCTGCGGCGTGAGGCGGAGAACGGCCTTGCCTCACAGCCATCGCGCCGTCGATACTCTTGTTTTCCCGTTTGAAACCGGTTGCCCCGATTCCATCCCATCTGCGGTCCTTCCATATCATGCCCAC
>JBAXOU010000360.1:0-2083 GCA_037133115.1 Planctomycetota bacterium
CGCAGTTCCTCACGCAGTCGTTCTCCCGCGTCTCGCACGGCACGGCGAAGAAGATCTGCGACATGGCGAAGCTCTCGAGCCGCATCACCACCGGGAAGCTCGGCCGCGGCGAGGCCGACGCGATCTTCAAGGCCATTCAAGAATCAAAGATTCCGCCGCCGGCCACCGACTGCGTGGTACCGATCGGGGAGCAGCGGCTCCTGGCGGGTCTCCGGCAGGTTGTTCCCGGCGAGTTTTTCACGGCAGCCACCCGCCCGCCATCGGTCTACCGTGGCAACCCGTTCGTCATCGAGGCGGCGCTCGCCTACGGCGGCGGCGTGGCAGCGCAGAAGATCAGCCGCGAGGGGCTCGGCGAACTCGCCGGCGAGAGCGATGCCCGCAGCCTGCGGCAGTTCCTCACCACCACGTTCACCGGCATGGGGGGCGAGGCCGCCGACAAGATCCTCGCCGAGGCCCAGCTCGCCCCCCGGCAGAGCCCGTCGAAGCTCAAGAAGCCACAGCTCGACGCCCTCCACGGAGCGATGCAGCACGTCAACGTCGATGAAGGCCAGAGCATGAACGTGCTGCGGTATGCCAACCGCGTGCCGCTGCAGTTCCAGCCTGCAGCCTGTGCCGTGACGCAGACGATCACCTCGACCAACTGGCGATCCTACGGCCTCTCGCAGTCGCGGGGCGGCATGCCCAACGGCCCCGTGACGGCGATGGTGCACGTGGCGAGCGTCTGGGTGCCGTTCACCAGCGAGTCGAAGGAGGCGATCGCCTCCTATCCGGAAATCCAGAAGGAGATCCGCCTCGCGCTGCAGGCGGTGGGCCGCAAGCTCGGGATGTACATGCGGCGACGGCTTCGCGTCGCCCAAGAGGGACAGCGACGGAGCATCTTCCTGCGATATCTCGGCGAGGTGGCGACGGCCGTGTCGCAGATCAACGGCCAGGACCGGGTCAAGCTCTACGAGCAGCTGCTGGCGGTGGCGAAGAAGAAGACGGCCGAGGCCGACGTCAAGCTCGACGACCGTGGCCGGCCGATCCAAGAGGAAGAGGATCTCGAACTCGGCGACAACTGCATCATCGTGCCGCAGGTGATCCCGGGCCAGGCCGACGGCGATGCGGCCAGGCCAAACAAGCTCGCCAAGGGCCGGAAATCAAAGATCGCGACGATCGAGGGAGACGAGCCCGAGGCCCCCGCCACCGACACGAAAAAAGCCGCGCCCACGAAGAAGGCGATCGCGACGAAGAAGCCCGCGCGGCGCACGAAGTAGCCCAGGTTTTCAACCTGAGTCATACGAATCGCACGTGATCTTTTCGCGTCGTCGCGGCACCGCAGCCGGAATCACATGCGAGCCCAAGGCGAACCAGGAACACACACAGGTTAAAAACCGGTGCTACGAGGGGGTGCGAGGGGCTGCCCGTGCCCGGGAGCCGGCGTTGCTGACAAGCGCAGCCGGGATGGCGGAGCACAGTCAGCATCGAGCGAGCGAAGGGCCGGAGCCCGTAGCGAGCGTCCGGCGACGGGCGCGGGCAGCCCCGAGCCTCGCGAACGCTTCAAGATTCATCGCGACCCGCGTCAGCCCTCCTACCGGTCCGCCTTCATTCGCTCGACCTCGGCTTCGAGCTTCTTGATGCGCTCCTCCATCTCCTGGAACCTCTTCTTGGCCTGCTCCATCCTCTCCTGGGCCTCGGCCATGCGCTTGCGACCCTCCTGCATCATCATCCGCATCCGCTCCTGCATTTCCGGGTGTGCGGCAGCCATCGGAAGGGGCCCGGCACCACCACCCGGGGCGGCAGGGCCCTGAGCCTCGGGACGCGGCGACCACGGATTGGCTGCCCGCGGCGCGGTGTCGAGTTTCCGCTCGATCCGCTCCAGCCGATCGATGATCTCGCTGGCACGTCCGAGTGAGTCGGACCGCATCCGCTGCATGTACTCCATCCGCATGTGGGGCGGAGGGCCACCGGGGCCACGGGGAGCGGGGCCTCGCGAATGAGGACCATGCGGGCCGGGACCACGGTCGGGAGTCATGCCGCGACGACCGCGGCCACCCCACTCGGCCCGCTCACCGCCGTGGTGAGCTTCGTCTTCGTCTTCGTC
>JBAXOU010000361.1:0-2065 GCA_037133115.1 Planctomycetota bacterium
TGCCGGCCCGGAAGGCCGGCCACCTGAGTCAGCCCGCCGGGGCCATGGATGGCCCGGCGGGCGTGTATTCAGTACGTCTTCCCGAGCGCCGCCTGGGCCGCTGCCAGCCGGGCCACCGGCAGGCGGAACGGCGAGCAGCTCACGTAGTCGAGCCCGATGTGGTGGCAGAACACCACCGAGTGCGGGTCGCCGCCATGCTCGCCGCAGATGCCGAGCTTGATGTCCTTACGGGTCTTCTGCCCCTTCTCGACGGCGATCTTCATCAGCTGGCCCACGCCGGAGGCGTCGATCGACGCGAACGGATTGGCCTTGAAGATGCCTTCGTCGGTGTACTTCCCGAGGAACGACCCCATGTCGTCACGGCTCATGCCGAGGCACGTCTGGGTGAGGTCGTTGGTGCCGAACGAGAAGAACTCGGCCGTCTCCGCGATCTCGTCGGCCGTGAGCGCGCCCCGCGGGATCTCGATCATCGTGCCGACCAGATACTTGATCTTCTGGCCAGTCTCAGCCTGCACCTTCTCGGCGACGGCGTGAACGATCTCCACCTGGTTGTCGAGCTCTTTCTTGAAGCCGACGAGCGGAATCATGATCTCGGGCTTCACCTTGATGCCGGCCTTTTGAACCTTGGCGGCGGCCTCGAACACGGCCCGGGCCTGCATCTCGGAGATTTCTGGGTAGCTGATGCCGAGGCGGCAGCCACGGTGGCCGAGCATCGGGTTGAACTCGTGCAGCGCCGCCACGCGAGCCTTCACGGTCTCGAGCGGGAGCTTCAGCTTCTTGGCCAGGTCGGCCTGGGCCTTCTCGTCGTGCGGCACGAACTCGTGCAGCGGCGGATCGAGGAAGCGGATCGTGGCCGGGCGGCCGTCGAGTGCCTTGAAGATGCCCTCGAAGTCGTCGCGCTGGTAGGGCAGGAGCTTGCCGAGCGCGGCCCGCCGGGCGTCTTCATTCTCGGCGAGGATCATCTCCCGCATCGCGTCGATGCGGTCACCCTCGAAGAACATGTGCTCGGTCCGAGTGAGGCCGATGCCCTCGGCGCCGAACGCGATCGCATGCCGGACCTGCTCGGGGGTGTCGGCGTTGGTGCGGACGCCGAGTTTCCGATGCTTGTCGGCGAGCTTCATGATGAAGTCGTAGTACTGGAAGACTTCCGAGTCGGCCGGCTTCATGGTCTGCGCGATCAGCACCTGCTTGAGCTCGCTGTCAGCGGTCTTGATGCCGCCGGCGAACACCTCGCCCGTCGAGCCGTTGATCGAGATCGCGTCGCCCTCCTTGAGCGTCTTGCCGGCGCACTTGAGCGTGCCCGCGGCGTAGTCGATCTGGATCGCACCGGCACCGGCCACGCAAACCTTGCCCATCTGCCGGGCCACGAGCGCCGCATGGCTCGACACGCCGCCGCGACTGGTGAGGATGCCCTCGGCGGCAATCATGCCGCGGAGGTCTTCAGGGCTCGTCTCGACGCGGGCCAGGACGACCTTCTCGCCCTTGTGGGCCAGCTCCTCGGCCTTGGCCGCCGTAAACACCAGCTGACCGGTGGCCGCACCTGGGCCCGCGGGCAGGCCGGTCGTGAGCACCCGGCCGCTCTTCCTGGCCGCCTCGTAATCGTGGCGGTCGAAGATCGGGGCGAGCAGCTGCGAGAGGGCATCGGGGTCGGCCGACTGGATGGCGTGCTCGGCCGTCATCAGCTTCTGCTTGACCATGTCGTGGGCGATCTTCACGTAGGCCAGCGCCGTCCGCTTGCCGTGCCGCGTCTGCAGCATGTAGAGCTTCTTCTTCTCGACGGTGAACTCGAAGTCCTGAACGTCGCCGAACTTCTTTTCGAGCGTTTGGCGGACCTTCTCCAGCTCCTTGTAGGTGCCGGCGAACATCGCCTCGTGCTTCATCTCGGCCACGGGCTTCGGCGTCCGCACGCCGGCCACCACGTCTTCGCCCTGGGCGTTGACGAGATACTCGCCGTAGAAGACGTCTTCACCGGTGGCGGGGTCGCGGGTGAAGGCCACGCCGGTCGCGCAGTCGTCGCCCATGTTGCCGAACACCATGCTCTGCACGTTGACGGCCGTGCCCCACT
>JBAXOU010000362.1:0-2014 GCA_037133115.1 Planctomycetota bacterium
CATGCCCCGAGCATGTCGGGGGAGAGCAACGAGACGCCGGGCTACGAAATGCTCGGCCGGCTGTTCGCCGCCGGCTATCTCAAGGGCCTTTTTGACGCGGCGTGACGCGGCGCGTCTTGTGTGGAATCAGCCGGCTGAAACGGACCGTAGGTCTTCCCGATCGGTTCCGACCGGCCAGGCGACCGGCGGTACGCCGCGCAGCGATCTGGGGCGTACCGCGACCGCCAGTTTGAGGCGTCACTGATCGAGCGGCGCTGCCGCAACAGCGTCGGTCGCCGTGTCCGGAGGAATCACCGGCTCCGGTTGGCGAATCGGGCGCTGGGGACGGTGCGAGATCGGCCTCCCGGAAACTGCGAGGCGCTCGTGGGCTTCGCGGAGATACGTCGCCGTGTCCCCCTCGCAGTCCGCGAGGATCTTCCGGCGGACGGCGTGAAGGTCTTCCAGGATTGCGTTACGGCTCATCGTCGCCTCCTCCAAGAAACTCGATAGGCGTGCAAATCAACAACCCGCCCAGACCGAGCGACTCGAGGAGCCGATACAGCCTGGGAAGTTCATGCGCGTTCGCGATGTGCTTGCAATTCAACGTCAACAGATACTGGACGCCGGCCAAGGCTGCCGAAGCGACGTGCAAAGCGTCGATCCGGGCGGAAGCGGGCATCATCGATCGGCGCACGATCTCGTCAGCCACCGTTTCGGCGTCCGGATTCACCGGCAACACCAGAATCCCGTCAAGCAGTGCCAATCGCCTTCCAGCTGCATCCCGATCGCCCATGCCGGCTTCATCGATGACCAGTTGCGACGTCACCACGTCGTACAAATGGCGTTGCTCAACGAACCAACGTTTAGCTTGGTCCTGCAGGACAGCGACCTCTGCCACCGAACTTGGCCACGCAGCGGCGTGGCTCACGATTGATGTCTCGAGGTAGACCGAATTCATCAGATCATTCCGGCTTCTGGCCGTGCTCGAAAGTCCGACCGCGACCGCGACCGCATCGGCCTCGGTGTCGATCGCGAGGATCCCGAACGGACTGCTCACGAATGCATCGTATCCCTCAACTCGGGCATGAAACAAGGCTTTTTCCGGGATGAACATCGTCCATCCCATTCCTTCTCCGCACGAGCGTATCGAGCCGTCACAAGCACTCGACGCGATCCGGGCTCCCTGCGTCCGCCAGCCCTCAATGCCGCAAGCCAGCGCTGCCGAATCGGCTCGTGCAACGTTCCACAGGACGAATTGCGGCACCGGCCACCACGCGTACACTTTCCTGCTGCCGCAGGCGGGGAGTGAAACGTCAACTCCCCGGCCGCGTCTTCCCACGGCGCATTCCACAGCCAGCCGCCGCAGCGCCCGACCGCTGCGCCGCGGGGATCCTGGGATTGTTCGTGCGGCCGCTGGAGAGCCATGGGTGGGTACGAAGCGAAAAAGCACCCCTGGGCCGTACTTGCTGCACCTCGAGATGCTCCGCGATCGGATCGCTGACGCCGAGCGGTATCCGTTCAACCTCCCCGCTGTCCGGGCCTTGAGCGTGCTGCCGTTTCATCCGCAGGTCACGTTTCTCGTCGGCGAGAACGGTGCCGGCAAGTCGACGCTGCTCGAGGCGATCGCCGTCGCCTCCGGGCTCAACGCCGAAGGGGGGAGCGTGAACTTCACCTTCGCTACCCGGGCGAGCCACTCCCCGCTTGGCGAATGCATCCGACTGGCGAAGGCGCTGACGAGGCCGCGCGACAGCTACTTCCTCCGGGCCGAGACGTTCTACAACGTGGCGACCGAGATCGAGCGGCTCGATCAGGGGCCGGGTGGCCCGCCGATCATCGACGGCTACGGCGGCAGGTCGCTCCACGAGCAGTCGCACGGGGAGTCGTTCTTCTCCCTGTTCAAGAATCGATTCCGCGACAACGGCCTCTACCTGCTCGACGAGCCCGAGGCGGCGCTGTCGCCGACTCGACAGGTCGAGTTTCTCGTGCTGATGCACGACTCCATCCGCCGGGGCTGCCAGTTCGTGATCGCCACCCA
>JBAXOU010000363.1:0-1986 GCA_037133115.1 Planctomycetota bacterium
CAGGTTGGTAACCTGTGCCCAAACTCTCCGCAGGTTGCCAACCTGCGGCTCCAAGTAGCACAGGTTGGTAACCTGTGCCCAGCATCTCCCGCAGGACCTCCTCAATGCCGATCGACTGGAAGGGCGTCTACGCCGCCGCCACCACCGAGTTCCACCCCGATGAGTCGCTCGACCTATCCGCCACGAAGCGACACTTCGAGCGGCTCATCGAGGGCGGCATCCACGGCCTGGTCGTGATGGGGACGGTGGGAGAGGGGACGTCGCTCGACCCCGACGAGAAGCGTGAGGTGCTCCGCGTCGGCATCGAGGCGGCACGGGGCCGCGTGCCGGTGGTCACGGGCGTGGCGGAATACACGACTCGCGGCGCCTGCCGCTGGGCGGCCGAAGCCGAGAAGCTCGGCGCCCACGGGCTGATGGTGCTGCCTGGCATGGTCTACAAGGCGAAGCCCCACGAAAACCTCCACCATTTCAGGGCCGTGGCGAAGGCGAGCCGGCTACCGATCATGGTCTACAACAACCCCGTGTCGTATGGCGTGGACCTCAAGCCCGAGCACGTCGCCCAGCTCGCCGACGAGCCCACGATCGTGGCAGTGAAGGAGTCGAGTGACGACCCGCGGCGAATCACCGACCTCTTCAACCTCATCGGCAACCGGTTCGTGATCCTCGGTGGCGTGGACGACCTCGCGCTCGAGAGCATCCTGCTCGGCGCGGTTGGCTGGGTGTCGGGGCTCGTCAACGCGTTTCCCGAGGAAAACCGGCTGCTCTGGGATCTCGCCATGGCGGGCCGCTGGCAGGAGGCCCGCGACATCTACCGGTGGTACACGCCGCTCTTGCACCTCGACACGCTCCCCACGCTCGTGCAGTGCATCAAGCTTGCCGACGCCGAGGTGGGCTTTGGCAGTGAGACAGTGCGGGCACCCCGGCGACCGCTCGTCGGCGCGGAGCGAGAGGAAGTGCTCCGCATCATTCGCACCGCGCTCGCCACGCGGCCGAAGGTCCCGGCCCGATGAGCCACGCCGGGCTGCCCGAGCGGCTCCGCGTGATCGATTCCCACACGATCGGCGAGCCGACGCGGGTGGTGATCGAAGGCTCGCTCGTGGCCGGACTCGATCTTAGCGAGGGCAGCGTCCGCGAACGTCGCGACTACTTTCGCGAACGATACGACCACGTCCGCCGAGCGCTCGTGGGCGATCCGCGGGGCGCGGTGGCGATGGTGGGCGTGATCCTCCTGCCGCCGGCCGATCCGTCGTGCCGGTATGGCGCGATCTACGTCAACCGCGTCGGCTATCTCGACATGTGCGGCCACGCCACGATCGGCCTGGCCGTCACGCTCGGGCACCTCGATCGCATCAAGCCGGGCTCGTTTCGGCTCGAAACACCCGCGGGCGTGGTGGGCGTCACCTGGCACGGTGGCGGCGAGGCCTCGTTCGAGTGCGTGCCACCGCGGCGGATCACCAAGAGCCTCGCACTCACCTGCGACGACGGCTCGCGGGTGACCGGCGACGTGGCGACGTCGGGCCTCTGGTTTCTCATCTGCCGCGACCACGGGCTGCCTGTGGAGCCCGCAGCGATTCCCGCCCTCACGGCCCGCGCGTGGTCGATCCGGCGGGCGCTCGAAGCGCGAGGGATCACAGGCGACGGCGGCGAGGTGATCGATCACGTCGTGCTGCTCGGCCAGCCCCACGATCCGGACAACGATGGCCGCGCCTTCGTGCTCTGTCCTGACGGCGCCTTCGATCGTTCCCCGTGCGGCACCGGCACCAGTGCGCTCGTCGGCTGCCTTCTCGACGACGGCGTGATCGAGGAGGGGCAGATCTGGAAGCAGGAGAGCGTGCTCGGCGGCGTCTACGAGGCGAGCATCCGCCGATCGCGCGAAACGCTCATCCCCACGGTCCGTGGCCACGCGTGGATCACGGGCGAGACGACCCTCCACTTCGCGGCCGACGACCCTTATCGCATCGGGCTCGACGGATGACGGGAGCATCG
>JBAXOU010000364.1:0-1903 GCA_037133115.1 Planctomycetota bacterium
ACGGCCGAGTTGACGGTCGATCCGTCTGCTGGCATGGACGTGATTGCTCAGCGTGCGGGCATCGGACGCGCCACGCTCTACCGCCACTTTGCGACGCGCGAAGAGCTGATTGCCGCGCTACGCGAACTCTTTCTCGACCGCGTCGAAGCGGCCGCCGATGCGAGCATCGCCGAGACCGACCCGCGCGCAGCCGTCGAGATCTTTATCGAGGCGATCATGCGAGCCGTGGCGGAGACCTGCACGATCAAAGAAGCCACGCCGCCCGCCGATGAGCCCTCGAGCCGCGGCATGGCTGCGGTTCGGCAGGCGATTGACACCTTCGTCAAGCGAGGCCAAGCCGCGGGCCGTCTGCACGCAGGCGTCGACGCCGACTGGGCCTTTACGGTCGGCAAGGCACTGGTCGATGCCGGTGCCCGCGAGATCGCACTCGGCGCCGACGTCGAAGTGATCGCCCCACGCGTTGCGATTACTGCAGCCAACGCCCTCGTGCGATAGCGTTCCCCTATGGCGCGCCGCCCCCGCATTGGAGTCACTCTCGAGCTCGCCGACCCGATGCTGATCCCGGTCGAGCGCAATCTGCGCACGCCGATGGCCGAGGCCGGCGCGATCGTGATTGCCATTCCGCGCGACACACCCGTTGCCGACATTCCCGACCTGCTGGCTGATCTCGACGGCCTCCTCATCTCGGGTGGCCAAGATGTTGATCCGGCCCACTACGGCGAGGAGCGCCACCCCACCGTCGACACGGTACCGGCCGAGCACGATGCCTTCGAGTTGCGACTCGCCCGAACGGCGCTCGAGCAGGGCATCCCGATCCTTGGAATCTGCCGTGGCAGCCAGGTCTTGGCCGTCGCCGATGGTGGTGCCCTCACCCAAGATGTCCCGAGCATGCACCCGGATGCCCAGCGCCACATGGTTGACTGGGCTACCCACGCCGAGGCCGAGCCTGGCGACCACTGGCACTCGATCGAGGTCGAGCCAACGAGCCGTCTCGCCGCATGGATCGGCGCTGGCGAGCCCCTGATCAACTCCTTCCATCACCAGGCCGTGGCCCGCACGGGCGACTACCTGCACCCCGTCGCGCGCGCTAAGGACGGTGTGATCGAGGCGACCGAAAGTGCGCCCGGCGCGCCCTTTGCAGTCGGCCTGCAATGGCACAACGAATTTATGTGGCAACGCGATGAGCGCTGGCTTGGGCCGTTTCGCGATTTAGTTGACGCGGCACGCAATCGCGCCGCTGAACGCCGCTAGCCGCGCTCGACCTTCGAGCCGCCGACGATGTCTTCGGAGCCGTCGGCCCAGCGCACCAGCGCCTTGTGACCGCCGTCGTAGTCGGGGCCCCAGACCAGCAGCGTGGCCGGGTTACCCCAGGCGGTGACGGGCTCGTCGAGCGAGGCATCCTCGCCGCGGAAGTAGCGGACGAACGGGTTCGACGCGCGCTCGGCACCAATCGTCGTTGCGAGCGTGTGGCCCGGGTGCACGACGACCGCGTCGTCGAGGTCGAGCAGACGACCGAGCGAGGCCTGCAGGTCGGCGAGATCCGTATGGCCCGGGGCACGTGTACCGCCAACGGTGCCATTGAAGAGCACGTCGCCGGTAAAGACGTCGGTGCCATCGATCAGATACGAGAGGTGGCCGCCGGCGTGGCCGGGAGTCGGGATTGCCTGCACCTGAAGGCCCGCCAATTCGAACGTGCCGCCCTCGGCGAGTGTGTGGGCGATCTCGCCGGTGAAGTGACCGTCCTCGCCAATCAGCTCGATCGCGCGAGCACTCGCGCCAACATCGACGCCGTACTGCTCCAGCACCTCATCGAGTCCGTAGATGTGGTCGACGTGATGGTGCGTGAGAATGACACCCTCGATCGTCAACTCGTTCTCGGCCACGAAGGCGTGCAGGTCGTCAT
>JBAXOU010000365.1:0-1902 GCA_037133115.1 Planctomycetota bacterium
CGCACGCGCGAGAGCATGTGTTGGGGGCGATCATCGTCAAGAGTTTGAGGGCGGAGCGAGACGTTGGGCTTGGTGGTGAGACCGACTTGGCCTATCGTCCGCCTTCGGTGAGACCGTCCTTGGACCGTGCGATCAGGCTGGACCAAGGAGGGTCTCATGTCTTTTACACGGGCGTGCGGCGGTGTGGACAGAGCGTTTGGACTCGTGCGGCGGTCGCTGTTGCAGGCGGAGGGCCTGCCGTTCGGCGACGCGCTCACGCCGGAACAGATGCAGCAGGCGTTCGACGCGGAAGGGATCTCGTTTGGCGACGGCGACGCCGGCGCGAGTCCGGAGGCGGAGGACGGGATCGTCTACACGCCGTCCGTGACATTGTGGGCGATGCTGTCGCAGGCGTTGTTCACGGACGTGCAACGGGCGTGTCGCGCGGCGGTGCAGCGGGTGGCCGTGTACTACGCCCTGCTGGGGCACGAGGTCTCCTCGACCAACACGGGCGCGTATTGTCGCGCCCGGGCGAAGGTGCCCGAGGGCGTGGTCCGGCGTCTGGCCGAAGGCGTGGCGGAGCGCTGCGAGGCGGTCGTCTCCGACGAATGGCGGTGGCACGGCTTCCGCACGCTGGTCGTCGACGGCACGACGTTCTCGATGCCCGACACCGCGGCGAACCAGGCGGAGTATCCTCAGCCCACCAGTCAGGCCGAAGGGCTGGGCTTTCCGATCCTGCGGGCCGTCGCGTTGACCTCGCTGGCCACGGGGATGGTCCTGGCCCTGGCGACCGGACCGTATGCGGGCAAAGAGACCGGCGAGACGGCGCTGTTCCGCACGCTGTTCGACAAACTCCGGCGCGGTGATCTGGTGTTGTCCGACCGGTACTACGGCGGTTGGTTCATGCTCGCACTGCTGCGGGAACTGGGCGTCGAGTTCGTGACGCGGCTGCACCAATATCGCGAGGCCGACTTCAACAGAGGAAAGCGGCTGGGTCAGAAGGATCACATCGTGGCGTGGGTCAAGCCACAGAAGCCGACGTGGCTCGATCAGGAAACCTATGATCGTCTGCCGCAACAACTCGAAGTGCGTGAAATCGAAGTGCGGGTCAACGTGCCCGGCTTCCGCACCGAGTCGTTGGTTGTCGTGACATCACTGTTCAATCACAAGGTCTATACACGCGACGATATCGCCGCCTTATATCGCCGCCGCTGGGTGATCGAACTCGAGCTGCGCGACATCAAGACGACGATGAAACTCGACGTGCTCCGCCGCAAGACGCCCGCCGCCGTGAGACAGGAACTCTGGACGGGGCTGCTGGCCTACAACCTCCTCCGTCAATCCCTGCTGCAGTCGGCGCTGGCGGGCGAACGCCGTCCGGATCAACTGAGCTTCGCCGCCGCGTTGCAGATGCTGGCCAACACGTGGGTGCTCGCCGCCGCCCCACCGCTGGTCACGATCAGCCATCGCGAACGCCTCGTCGCGCTGCGAATCCTCAACGGCCATTCCCACCGCGTCGCCAACCGCCCGAATCGAATCGAGCCGCGGGCCGTCAAACGCCGTCCCCACCCCATCGCGTTGCTCACGGAACTTCGCGAAATCGCCCGCGCCAAAACCATCGCCGGCCCGAAAGCATAATCGGATCGCATCACGAACACCCGCCCCGCCAGACCCGCCCCGCGGATCCCCGAGCGGCTTCCCCTTCGCCTCCGTCGGAGACTTCTGAAACCTTGTTCTCACCGTCGTCACTGCCTCGCCGAGATCCCGGGCCGAGAACGGTGCCGACTGCGCACCACCCACCGCTCACCGCTCAGATCAAGACGACGATCAGCCCGCGGAAACACGTGCCGACGATCGCTGACTTGGGTGGCTCCCTCGCGACCTTCGACGTAAACTCATGGCACGCAAACGGCAGTGCCATTC
>JBAXOU010000366.1:0-1898 GCA_037133115.1 Planctomycetota bacterium
ACTCGTGCCGGCAAACTTGATGTTCTGCGCCTTGGCGAAGTTCTGGCCGAGGAAGTGCGACGTGCCGGCCTGCAGGGCCTTGCCGTCCTGCATCATCGCCTCGATGGAGTAGGTATCGACCGCGCCGGGAAACCGCTCGGCCGCGGGCTTGGGGCCCTTGATCACCGGCATCGCCATGTCGCGTTCGGCGAACGTGGCGTAAACCTCCAGCATCTTGAGCGTCTCCTCGACCGCCTCTTCGCTCGTGGCATGGGCCGTGTGCCCCTCCTGCCAGAGAAACTCCGCCGTCCGCAGAAACACCCGCGGCCGCATCTCCCAGCGGACCACGTTGGCCCACTGGTTGATCAGCATCGGCAGGTCGCGCCACGACTGGATCCACTTGGCATACATCGCGCCGATGATCGTCTCGCTGGTAGGCCGCACCACGAGCGGCTCCTCGAGTTTGCCCGTGGGGATCAGCTTGCCGTCGGGGCCGAGCTCCAGGCGATGATGCGTGACCACCGCGCACTCCTTGGCGAAGCCCTCGACGTGCTTCGCCTCCTGCTCCAGGTACGACAGCGGGATGAAGAGCGGGAAGTAGGCGTTTTGATGGCCCGTCTCCTTGAACATCCGGTCGAGGATCGTCTGCATCCGCTCCCAGATGGCGTAGCCGTGGGGCTTGATCACCATGCAGCCACGGACGGGCGACTGCTCAGCGAGGTCGGCGGCCCGCACGACCTGCTGATACCACTCGGGATAGTCCTGGGCCCGCGTGGGGCTGATGGCGGTCTGGGCCATGGGTCGCTCCGTCGATGCGATGAAAGGGAAGGCTCGATGCCGGATGGGGCCGGGATTGTAGTCGCTGCTTGTGACGGCAGGGAAACCCGCCGTAGACTCGGCTCCAATGCCGCGCCGCCTGATCACCGAACTTCCGCCGCAGGCTCAGGTCGACCAGATCTTCCTGGCGACGCACAAGCAGCTTCGGCCCAACCGCAACGGGCAGCTCTACCTGCAGGTGGAACTGGCCGACAAGAGCGGCATGATCACCGGCCGGCTCTGGAACGCCTCCGACGACGACTTCAACGCGTTTGAGGACGGCGACTATGTTCGCGTCGAGGGGCACACGCAGCTCTATTCGGGTTCGCTGCAGCTGATCGTCTCGGCGATCGACCGGGTCGACCCGCGGACGGTCGACGAGAGCGAGTTTCAGGTGCTCTCGAAGAACGACCTCGTGCGGCTCGAGGCGGAACTGGCCACGATCCTCGGCACGATCCGCTCCGCACCGCTCAAGGCCCTCGCCGACGAGATCATCGCCGACAAGGCCCTCCTCGACGCCTTCAAGCGGACGCCCGCCGGCGTCAAGCACCACCACGCCTACGCGGGCGGCCTGCTCGATCACGTGGTCAACCTGCTGCGGCTCGCCGATCGTGTGGCCCCGCTCTACCCGGCCCTCGACCGCGACCTCCTGCTCGTGGGCGTGCTCGTCCACGACATCGGCAAGGTCCGCGAGCTCGAGAGCCTCCAGGGCTTCTCCTACACCGACGAGGGCCAACTCCTCGGCCACGTGCTGCTGGGCCTCGAGATCGTTGACGCGAAGATCCGCGCGATCGAGGCCCGCACCGGACAGCGGTTCGCCTCCGAGGCGGCCGTCCGCGTGAAGCACATGATCGCTAGCCACCACGGCCAGTATGAGTTTGGCTCACCGAAGCTGCCGATGACGCTCGAGGCAGTCGCGCTCCACCACCTCGACCACCTCGACGCCAAGATGGCGGGCACGATCCAGCTGCTCCAGAACGAGGCCACCGCCGAGGACGGCTGGACGCAGTACCAGCAGAGCCAGGGCCGCAAGTTCTTCCGCGGCCGAGGCGCCGACGCCAGTCCGTAGAACAGGTTGTCAACCTGTTCGTGAAGCACACCCG
>JBAXOU010000367.1:0-1890 GCA_037133115.1 Planctomycetota bacterium
CCCCCTGCCCCCGCGGCCGCGCCTCGCCACCAGGTCGAGCGACCGGCCCATGCCGAACCCGCTCACCGCCCCGCTCCAGCAGGTATTCAACACCGACGATGACACGAAGCTCTTCGGGATGTCGATGCGGACGCCGCAGGGTGAAGGCAGCCGGCGGATCCTCGCCCCCGAGGGTCGCCAAGCGGTCGCGATGGAGCAGCGAGCCGAGTCGGTCGAACTCACCGCGGCCCGCGACGATCGTCTCGGCGGCGGACTGGCTCCGCGTTATGCCACCACGCCGGGCGCCCGCCCGCGCATCGACCGAATCGCGATGAACGCCGACGGCCTGCCGTCGGTGATGTCGCAGGCCCAGCGGGCCCCGGTCGGCGGCCTCGACGACGCCCAGGTGCCGGGGCGTGCTCCGGCATCGCAGGCGCCTCCCGCGGCGTCAGCGCCCAGAGCCGGCGAATCGCTCCCTTCTCCGTCCAGCAACGCCCCGTCGGTCACTGAGGAGATGCCGCTGAGCATCGATTCGTTCGAGCCGGGCATGGGCTCGGGCATGGGAATGGACGGCGGTGATCCGTCGATGATGATGCCCGACGGCATGCCGATGGGCGACGACGGCTCGATGATGGGTGGTGGCGGCGGTGGCATGCTGATGGGCGAGTACCCGACCCAGCTCCACGTCGAGTCGTTCTACGACGATCCCTATGCCTGCGAGGACGAGGATCCCCTCTGCCAGCACAGCGGCCGGTTCTGCGCGTGGATGCGACGGTTCGGCAAGCCCTACTACGGCTGGCGGTGGTACCGCGACTTCACGGCGAGCGCCGGCGTGACGGCCTTCACGAACGACACCAACCTCGGCCTCCACGGCAACTACGGCACCAACCAGTATCTCAACTGGGCCATGCCCTTCTGGAATGCGTTCGGGATCGGCTGGCAGGTCGGCTGGCGGGGCACGCAGACCAACTTCCAGCCCGAGACGATCACCGTCGGCGATCAGACCTTCCGGAAGAACGCCCGCGACCAGAACTTCGTCACCACGGGCTTCTTCACGCGGGCCTTCGAGGGCCGTGGCCTCCAGGGCGGAGCCGTCTACGACTACCTCAGCGACAGCTGGCTCGACAATGCCGACATCGCCCAGGTGCGTGCCGAGATCAGCTATGTCTGGGGCTACCACGAACTCGGGTTCTGGGGCACCGCCAACGTCTACGACCAGAACGGCTCGCTCGGCCGCCGCGGTCGGGTCAAGGGCACGGCCGGCACCGTCGACCTCTACACCGGCTTCTACCGGCTGCAGTTCGGCGATGCCAACGAATGGAAGGTCTGGGGCGGTGCCACCGGCGACGGCGAGGGGATCGTCGGCTCGCTGCTGCGGGCGCCACTGGCGCGATCGCTCGCCATGGAAGGCACGTTCACCTACCTGATCCCCGGCCAGACTCGGTCGATCGATTTCACCGGCACGGGCGTGACGACGAACTTCTCGCCCGCCGCCTGGAACGTGGGCCTGAATATCGTCTGGTACCCGGCCGGCCGTTCGCGGCGGGGACTGGCGAGCCCCTACCGGCCGCTCTTCGAGGTGGCCGACAACGGCTCGATGATCCGCGAGTTCGACGTCTCCCGGCCGAAGCCCTGACCTGACGACCATCCGATCGACCGGCCGGACCGCCCGAAACATTGGGCGATCCGGCCGGTTTGCCCGCAGAACCTGCCGCAAACCTGGGGATTTGTGTATCCTTCGCATGATCAGGGCGCTGCCTGACGGCTGCCTGCCGTCGCCGCCCTGCCACCCCCCACGCAGGGAACCCGCATCATGTCGGACCACGAGTCTCACGACCCCTGGGCCTCGCTCGCCGAATCGCTCGGCGCGACGCCCACCAACGAGCCTTCTCGCCCAGCCACTCCGCGGCC
>JBAXOU010000368.1:0-1866 GCA_037133115.1 Planctomycetota bacterium
TGGTTCTCCTTCCAGTTCAAAGGCCTCGAAAACGCCTGCGAGGAGGCAGCCCGGCTCGTGGTCGCCCTTCGCAGCAAAGTAGACGCCGTGATGGACGAGGTGCCGTGCAGCGAGTGCGGCGGCAGCCGGTTGGCCGATGTCGCCAGCGCCGTCTCGCTCTGGGGACGCGCGCTCGACGTCTGGGGCCGGATGCCGCTTGGTCGGCTCCAGCAGGAACTCGCCGCGGTGAAGCTCGACGACGCCGACCGGAAGATCGCCGGCGACCTGCTCCGCGAACTCAATGCCCGCGTGTCGTTTCTCGTCGATGTCGGCCTTGAGTATCTCGACATGTCGCGGCCGGCCGGCAGTCTTTCGGGTGGCGAACTCCAGCGGATCCGGCTGGCAGCCCAGGTGGGCAGCGGCCTCACAGGCGTGCTCTATGTGCTCGACGAGCCGACGATCGGCCTCCACCCTCGTGACACGCATCGGCTGATCACGGCGCTCGGCAAACTCCGCGACCTTGGCAACACGGTGGTGGTGGTGGAGCACGACCGCGACGTGGTGGCCACGGCCGACTACGCCCTCGACTTTGGTCCTGGCAGTGGCCGCGAGGGCGGCCGGATCGTGGCCCACGCCGCTCCCGCGAAACTGCCGGCGATCAAGGAGAGCGTGACGGGGCCGTATCTCACGAAGCGGCGGGCCTGCGATGCGGTGCTGGCGCGGAAGGCCGAGCACGGCCGTCGCGAGCCGAGCGGCTGGCTCGACCTCCGGGGCGTGCGTCATCGCACGCTCAAGGGGATCGACGTCCGGTTTCCGCTGGGTGTGCTCGCGGCGGTGACCGGCCCGAGCGGCTCGGGAAAAACCTCTCTCGTGCTGGAGGTGCTCTGGCGGGCGCTCGCCCGGCGGCTGCATGCGGCCCGCGAGCAGCCGGGGCAGTTCGACGCCATCAAGGGCCTCGACCAGATCGACAAGGTGATCCTCGTGGATCAGGAGGCGATCGGCTCCACACCGGGCTCGACGCCGGCCACCTACACGGGCGTGTTCGACCACATCCGGCAGCTCTTCGCGAAGGTGCCGGAGTCGCGCACCCGCGGCTTCACGCAGCGGACATTCTCCTTCAACGTGGCGGGGGGCCGGTGCGAGGCCTGCGAGGGGCTCGGGCAACGGCGTGTGGAGATGCACTTCCTGCCCGACGTGTGGGTGGAGTGCGAGCACTGCCGCGGCCGCCGCTATTCGGCCGAAACACTGCATGCCAAGTGGCACGGCAAGAACATCGCCGACGTGCTCGAAATGAGCGTGGCCGACGCGGCGGCCTTCTTCGAGACGGTGCCGCACATTTCGCGGATCCTCAGCACGCTCGTGGACGTGGGCCTCGGCTACATCACGCTCGGCCAGCCGGCGCCGCAGCTCTCGGGTGGCGAAGCGCAGCGCGTGAAGCTCTCACGCGAGTTGGCGAAGCCGGGCACAGGGAGCACGCTCTATATATTGGACGAGCCGACGACGGGCCTGCACTTCGCCGACATCGAAAAGCTCCTGCATGTGCTGGAGCGGCTGGTAGACGCCGGCAACACGGTGCTGGTGGTGGAGCACAATCTCGAGGTGATCTCCGCGGCCGACTGGGTGCTCGACCTCGGCCCAGAGGCGGGCGCGGGCGGCGGGCTCGTCGTGGCCGAGGGACCGCCGGAAGACATCGTGATCCACGCCAAGCGGTGGAAGAAGCAGCCCAAGCAACCGGCCGCTGCCGACGCCCTGCTCCGCAGCCACACCGGCGAAGCCCTCGAAGCCTTCGCCGCCCTCCCTCGCCCGTAGCACCACTTCCCCGTAGCACAGGTTGGCAACCTGTGCCTGCCTTAGCCGACAGAGCTTCTCCGCAGGTTACCAACCTGC
>JBAXOU010000369.1:0-1851 GCA_037133115.1 Planctomycetota bacterium
CCTGCCGCGGAGCGTCAAGCAGGTCCCCCACCCGGGTAGCGCAGGTTTTCAACCTCCATAAACGTGCAGGTTGAAAACCTGCACAGGAACCGCTTCGTAGGTGCAGGTTGGCAACCTGCACAGGCATCCGCGCAGCCTTGTCGCCGCAGCGAACCGCTTCACCGCAGGTTGCCAACCTGCGTCTACGTGGCGACCGTTCCCAATGTCCGCCAGACGCCCCATCTTTCCTAGGCCGGATTCCCTGCACGACCGGCATATCCGGACCCGATTTTGATGGTGGGTCACTATGCGCGTCTTCGGCCTCCTCCAGCGAGCCCTGCTCTTGGTCTGCTTCTTGCAGTCGGCGTGGTGCTGCGCCGCGCCGGAGCCCGGCGAGGCGTGGGACGAGCCCGCCGAGGTGGCCGAGACAGAGGTCGAGGAGGCGGGGTATCTCCAAGACGCGATCCCGTTTGAAGACCCGGCTCAGGAAGCGATGGTGCAGGCACTCGTCGATCAGGCTGTCGCCGCTCGACTCGCCGGCATCCCCCACCCCCGCTACATCCCAGCCACCGACCTGGTGCCCCCGAAGGGCCTGTTGTTCTTGAAGACCGACCCGCGGCGTGGTGAGTTTCCCTTCGGCATGGCCCTCGGCGGCTACATGCAACTCCGCTGGTTCGAGTTCGCCCGAGACGCCACCTCGTGGACCGACAACGCCTCGATCACACGACCGATCAACAACATCAACACGTTCAACATCAACCGCTTTCTGCTCTCCTTCCACGGGCATGTCGTCGACGAGCGGCTGATCTACAACTTCGCCCTCTTCGGCACCACCAACGTGGGCGTGCGGTCGGGCGTGGTGCCAATCGGCCTGGCGGGCTGGAAGTTTAGCGAGGCGGCCACCGTCGGCGTTGGCGTGACGCCCGTGCCCGGCACCCGCGAGTGGATCGAGGCGAGCCAGTGGACGGTCGGCATCGATCGCAGCATGGCCAACACCTTCTTTCGACCCGGCTTCAGTCCCGGGGCCATGGCCATCGGTTCCCTCTTCGACCACACGGTGCACTATCAGGCGGGCGCCTGGAACGCGATCGACGGCGGTACCACCGGCGTGCTTCGCCGCGGCACCTCGATGGCCTGGGCCGGCAACACCTGGTGGGAGCCATTTGGCCCCTTCGGCATCGGCCTATCCGACATGGAGCACCACGACGAGCCGGTCGTGCGGCTGGGCACCAGCGGCGTCTACGCCCTCACCAACGCCCTCCCGATCCAGGGCAGCAATCCCGAAGACACGATCGTGCGGCTCTCCGACGGCACGCCCATCGCGGAGCGAGGCGCGCTCGGCCCCAACTCGCTCCTCGAGCAGTATCTCTACCAGCTCGCCTCGGTCGACGCCGCCTGGAAGTACCGTGGTGTAGGTCTCGCCTTCGAGTACTACTTTCGCCTGCTCGACAACTTCTTCGGCGAAGGCACCTTCGAGCGGTCGAGCATCTTCGACCACGGAGGCATGGCCTACCTGTCGTGGTGCTTCGTGCCGCGCACCTTCGAGGCCTACGCCCGCTCGAGTGTGGTCACCGGCCCCTACGGCACCGGCCAGGAATACGGCGGCGGCCTCAACTGGTATCTCAAGGAGTCGCGGCAGGCACGCCTGACGCTCGAGGCTCTCACCATGAACCGCAACCCCGCGCAGAACTTCCTCTACCCCTACCGCGCCGGCTACACCGGCACCGCCATCCAGACCCAGCTGGTGGTCGCGTTTTGATGATCGCGCCCGCGGCCTTACGGCCGGTCGGCTTGAACACAAACTCCTGCGTGCGGGACGCCCGCGGCCTTACGGCCGGTCGGCTTGAACACAAACTCCTGCGTGCGGGACGC
>JBAXOU010000370.1:0-1851 GCA_037133115.1 Planctomycetota bacterium
TGCGGCACGAGGCTCTCTCCAGCTCGCGAGGCAGCCGAGAGCAGGCTTCGGGGCCGGATCGTTACCAGGCCCACGAGCACGAGGCACATGAGCATTGCAACGCCGGCCGAGAGGCCTCCGTCGGCCTGAACGCCCCGCTTCGTCGTCTTGAAGTACATGGCCGCGATGATGCGGAGGTAGTAGGCGGCCGCGATCGCGGCGTTGAGCACGAGCAGCACGGCGAGACCGACGAACCAGGCCCGGCGGCTGCCAAGCTCGATGGCGGCGGTGCCGTCGACCTCCAGTGCAGAGATCGCCAAGGCAAGCTTGCCCCAGAAGCCAGGCAGTGGTGGGATGCCGGCGAGCGAGAGCAGAAACACCGTGATCGCGAAGGCCGCCACGGGGTTGGTGCCGGACAGGCCGTCGAGGTCGTCGACCGTGGCGATCTCCTCACGCGGTGGCCGCGGGCCGCTGCCGCTGGTCCACTCGGGCCAGCGATGGCCGAGATAGGTGATCGCCCCAAACACCCCGATTGTCGCGATGGCGTACGTGGCGAGATAGAAGAGCGTGGCCGATAGGCCGCCGGTCGTGAGCAGTCGGGGTGAGATCGACGGCGCGGCGGCGGCGGCGATGCCGACGAGCAGGTAGCCGGCATGGGCGATCGATGAGCAGGCCAGCAGCCGCCGGAGGTTCGACTGCCAGAGGGCCATGACGTTGCCCACGGTCATCGTCACGGCAGCGATGACGACGATGATCCGCCAGAGGAGATCAGACGAGGCGGCGGGGCCGACGAGGGCGAGCAGCCGTGCCAGCACGACGATGCCGGCTACCTTGGGGAGCGTCGAGAGGAGGGCAGCGTTCCCGGGACTCGTGCCCTCGTAGACGTCCGGGGCGTAGAAGTGCATCGGCACGGCGGCCAGGCGGAAGGCGGCGCCGACGACACCCAAGCCGATCGCCAGTGGCAACAGCGCCTGCGCCGTGCGGCCCGTCGCTTCGGCGTTGAGGCGGGCGGCGATCGCGCCAAGATCGGTGGAGCCGCCGATTCCATAGAGGCAGACAAGGGCGTAGAGGAAGATCGCCGAGGCCACCAGCGACAGAAAGAAATACTTCAGGCTCGCCTCCTGGCCGCGGGCGTCGGTCCGCTTGAGGCCAAGGAGGATGTAGGTGGGGATCGAGACCAGTTCCAGCCCGGCGAAGAGAAGCACAAGGTCGCCGGCCACGCCCACGAGCGAAAGCCCCGCGAGCAGGAGCAGAAAAGTCCCGGCTTCCTCGCATGTGCTGCCACGATGCAGCCCCGGACCGCGGCTTACTGCCGCGGCGAAAAGGTCACCCGACTGCACGAGGCAGAGGAGCAGGCCGAGCCCGAGGACCGTCCAGCGGATGTAGGTGGAGAAGGGGTCGACCGAGATACCCGCCGAGAAGGCGGCGTCGGCCGCTTGTCCACGGGTGACGCTCATTGCCGCGACGATTCCCGCGGCGGCCACGAGCCAGCCGAACCGCAGGCCGGCGAAGGCGCCGCCGAGGTAGGCCACAAGCGCCGCGAGCACGAGCACGATCTCGGGGGCCACGAGCGAGAAGGTTTCGAGAGAGGTGACGTTCATGGGATGGTGATCCGAGCAACGGTGGCGGTGGTCTCAGCCTGCATCCGGGCGGCGAAGGCGGCCGCGGGGGCGGCGGTGGCCTTCCGGACTGCCGGGGCGGCCGGGGCGAGGAACGTGGCCGGGGCGAGGCCTATCCAGAACACGAACACCGCGAGCGGCAGCACGGCACAGAGTTCGTACCAGCGGAGATCGCAGCGGTCGTGGTCAGTGCCGGCGGCGCCGTGGCCACCATGGCCGTGGGCGGCATGGCCGGCGTCGTGGCCGTGGCCGG
>JBAXOU010000371.1:0-1847 GCA_037133115.1 Planctomycetota bacterium
AGACCATTGCCACGCTCTCTGCGCCGCACGACTGGCCGCCGCCGGCCGACATCGGCTCGAAGCGCGAGCCGGCTTGCCTGGCCGATGGGACCGCCCGAACGAGCTTCGGCCGCGAAGCCTTTCTCGCGGCCGTCGAGAAGTCGATCGAATACATCCGGGCCGGCGACATCTTTCAGGTGGTGCTCAGCCGGCGGATTGACCTGCCGTTCGCGGCGTCCCCGCTCGAGCTCTACCGCACGCTGCGGGTGGTGAACCCGAGCCCATTCATGTTCTACCTCCGGTCTCCGTCGTGCACGCTCGTGGGCAGTTCGCCCGAGATCATGGTGCGGTGCATCGACGGCGTGGTGACGGTGCGGCCGCTGGCGGGCACGCGGCGGCGGGGGGCCACGCCCGACGAAGACCGGGCCCTGGCCGCAGAACTGCTCGCCGATCCGAAGGAGCGGGCCGAGCACGTGATGCTGATCGATCTCGGTCGAAACGACGTCGGTCGGGTGGCGGCGATCGGCTCGGTGGAACTCTCGGACGTGATGGTGATCGAACGGTACAGCCACGTGATGCACATCACGAGCAACGTCACGGGCAGGCTTGCCGACGGGCTCTCCGCCTTCGACGCGCTGCGGGCCTGCCTGCCCGCGGGGACGGTTTCCGGGGCGCCGAAGATCCGTGCCATGGAGATCATCGACGAACTCGAGCCGGTCCGTCGCGGCCCCTACGCGGGCGCCGTCGGCTACGTCGACTTCAATGGGGCGATGGACACCTGCATCGCCCTGCGGACGGTCGTGGTCGCCGGCGGGACGGCCTCCGTGCAGTCGGGGGCCGGCGTGGTGGCCGACAGCGTGCCCGAGAAGGAGTTCGAGGAGACGCTCAACAAGGCCAAGGGCCTGCTCGTCTCGATTGAAATGACCAACGAGCGGCTTGCCGCCAGCCGTCTGGCCTGACGACGAGGCGTCGATGATCCGCTGTGAACGCGCCACGGTCGAGCGGTCCGGCCGGGTGGTCGTGGAGTCGCTCTCGCTCGACGTGGCTCCCGGTGAGGCGACGGCTGTGGTGGGGCGAACGGGAGCCGGCAAGAGTTCGCTCCTCGCCGCCGTGGCCACCGTGCTGCCGCTGCACGCCGGCGAGATCCTCGTCGACGGGCACTCGGTGGGCCGTCAGGCCGAGCAGGTGCGGCAGCGGGTTGGCTATGTGCCCGACCGGCTGCCGGGCTGGCCGGGCCTGCGCGCCGGCGAGTTCCTGGAACTCTTCGCGACTGCTGCGGGACTTGGGGGTGGGCGACTGCGGGGGGCTGTCGAGCGGGCCCTGGACATGGCCGGGCTCGAACGAGAGCGGTCTGCCCCGCTCGACGACCTGCCTGCCGGCCAGCGCAAGCGGATTCTCGTCGCCCGGGCCCTCCTGCACGATCCGCAGGTGCTCCTGCTTGACGACCCGTTCGGCGGACTCGATGCGTTTGAACGTCGGGATGTCGCCCGGCTGATCGCCGACGCCCATCTCATCGACCGGACGGTTCTCGCGGCCGTCGACGACGCCGACGTGCCGGGGTGTTTTACGCATCTCGCCGTGCTCGACGAGGGGCGGCTCATCGCCTCGGGACCGGCCGATCCGGCCGCCTTCGCCGTCGGGCGGACGTGGCGGCACGCCCTGGTCTGCCGTGGAGCGGCGTCCCGGGCGGCCGGCGTCATCGAGGGTCTTCTCGGAGCATGCGAGTGTGAGGAGCCGGATCGGGTGGTGTTTGCGATCGATCCCGCACGGGTGTCGCTCGGTGAGGTGGTCGCAATGCTCGTGCAGGCGGGCATCGGCGTAGAGTCGGTTGGATTCGATCCGCCGTGGCCGGCGCAGGTGATGGGGCG
>JBAXOU010000372.1:0-1838 GCA_037133115.1 Planctomycetota bacterium
GAGGCCTCGGCGACGATCACCGACGACGGGCGGGTGGGCTTCATTGGCCGCAATGGCGCCGGGAAGAGCACCCTGCTCCGGGTGATCCTCGGCGAGGAGGAACTCGACTCCGGCGAGATCGTCCGGCATCCGCGGCTGCGGATCGGCTACCTGCGGCAGCACGATCCCTTTCACGCCGGCGAGTCGGCCCTCGACTTCCTGATGCGGGATAGCGGCCAGGCCGACTGGAAGTGCGGCGAAGTGGCGGGCGAATTCGAGATCAAGGGAACCCGACTCACCGGCCCGGTGTCCGAACTCTCCGGCGGCTGGCAGACCCGCGTGAAGCTCGCCGCCTTGCTCCTCCACGAGCCCAACCTCCTTCTGCTCGACGAACCGACCAACTTTCTCGACCTGCGGACCCAGATCCTGCTCGAGCACTTTCTCCGCGGCTACCGCGAGGCCTGTCTGATCGTCTCGCACGACCGGGCCTTTCTCGGGGCCACGTGCGACCAGACGCTCGACCTCACCGCCGGATCGCTGACGATGTATCCGGGTAAGGTCGATGCCTTTCTCGACTACCATCGCGAGAAGGTGGCCCACGTCGAGCGCACCAACGCCGCCGTGCTCGCCAAGCGGCGGCAACTCGAGGACTTCATCGCTCGCAACAAGGCCCGGGCCTCAACGGCCTCGCGGGCCAGGTCGAAGGCCAGGCAGTTGGAGCGGCTCGAGGTTGAGGAGGTGGCGACAGCCGCGCCCTCCGCCGCGATCCAGTGCCCGGCCGTGAATCCCCGCAAGGGGCCGGCCGTCCGCTGCCGTGGCCTCGCCGTTGGCTATCCGGATCGCACCGTCGCCGACGGCATCGACGTGGAGATCGAGCACGGCTCCCGGGCGGCGATCGTGGGCGACAACGGCCAGGGCAAGACGACGTTTCTGCGGACGCTCGTCGGCTCGATCGACCCGCTCGCCGGCGAGGCGAAGTGGGGCTACGGCTGCGAACTCGGCGTCTACGCCCAGCACGTCTACACCAGCATCCGCGAAGACCAGACCGTGCTGGAGCACCTCGAACGGGCCGCGGCGATCGGCACCAAGCAGCAGCGGATCCTCGACGTGGCCGGGGCGATGTTGTTTCGCGGCTCCGCGGTCGACAAGAAGGTGAAGGTGCTCTCCGGCGGCGAGCGGGCCCGGCTCTGCCTTGCGGGTCTGCTGCTCGGCAGTTTCAACGTGCTGGTGCTCGACGAACCGGGCAACCACCTCGACGTGGAGACGGTCGATGCCCTCGCGCAGGCGCTCGTCGCCTACGAGGGGACGCTGGTATTTACCAGCCACGACCGTTCGTTCATGCAGGCGGTGGCCACCACGGTGATCGAGGTCAAGGACGGCCGGGTGGTCAACACGCTCGGCGACTACGCCACCTATCTCGCCGCGGTGTCGAAGGAGATCGACGACGCCGAGGCCGCGACAGGACGCGGCGGACGGCCCGCCGCCAGTCGCGGCGATGCCCCGCGGCGTGCCTCGTCCGCGAAGGCCCCGGCGCGGACCGACCGCGAGGTGCGCAAGGAGATCTCCACCCTCGAGAAATCGATCGCCCGCCTCGACGCGGAGAAGAAAAAGGCCAACGCGGCGCTGCTGGCGACGGCCGATGCCGACGAGGCCGTGCGGCTGCACGCGGAGATGACGGCCGCGGCGGAGAAACTGGCCGCCGCCGAGGAGCGGTGGCTCGTGCTGCAGGACGAACTCACCGCGCTCGACCAGGCGTGATACGGGCTCACCATGAGCCGTGCGCGGCCGGTCGGCATCGTATCTTGGAGCGCAGGTTTTCAACCTGCGGCGCATCAGGCACAGGTTAACAACCTGTGCTA
>JBAXOU010000373.1:0-1832 GCA_037133115.1 Planctomycetota bacterium
AACAGCCACCTGCTCGGCGAGGTGGAGCAGCTCTGCGACCGCGTGGCCATCCTCAAGAAAGGACAACTGGCGCTGGTCGGCACCGTGCCCGAGGTCGTGGGCGACAAATCGACGTGGCTCGTCGGATTCGACGGGCCGCCGCCGGGCGACCCCATCTGGCAGTCGGGGCGATTGATCCCTTCCAGCACCGCCGGCCTCTGGCGGCTCACGCTCGATTCGGCCGAAGGCATCGACCGGTTTCTCGACGAGGCCCGCGGCCGTGGTCTCCTGCTGCGGCACCTGGAACGCGAGCGCGGCACGCTGGAGGAGATCTATCTGCAACTGGCCGATGCCGGCGGGCCATCGTCATGAATGTGCCAATCGATTCCCAGTTGCGTGAATCGTCCTGCAGGCCGGGTCCGCTGAGGTCGTTCGCGGCCATTCTCCGCGATGCGTGGCTGGCGTTTCGCGACGCCCGGATCCTCTGGCTGCTGCTGGCAGCGATCGTGGTGCTCTTCGCCGTGGCCCTCTCCGCCCGCGTCGAGCCGCAAACCGGCGGCCGCCGCTATCTCGATCTGGCTGCCCGCGCGCTCTCGGCCGACATGACCGGCATCGACCTCGCCAAAGACTCGCTGGCCGACATGGCCGGCAGGCTCGATGGCTCGCTGTCGATGATCACGAGGGCGGAGCCCGTTCCAGATACCGCGACCGACGGCCCAGGCACGACGTGGTCGGTGACGCTCTCGCGAAACGTCGTGCCCGTCGTGGGGAGCCTCGCGACGGCCGACGAGATTATGAGCCGGTTTGGCCAGATCCCCGACGGTCGCCTCTGGACGGTTCGCGAGATCCGCGAGACGACCACCGGGATGGCCGCCGCCGTGGGAAGCCAAACCTGGGAACTCACGGTCGATCCCGGCCCCGATCTTCGCATTCTCTGGCCACACCGCTTTTCGCTGTTTGGCGACAGCCTCGAACTCACCCGCCCGGAAGGCGCGCCGCTCGGGCTCGAGGTGTTCATCCTTCAGAAACTGCTCTCCAATGGCATCGGCGGCACGATCCTGCTGCTCGTGAGCGTGGTGGTCACCGCCGCATTCGTGCCCACCATGATTCGCAAGGGCACGCTCGAACTGTTGCTCGTGCGGCCGCTGCCCCGCTGGCAGCTGATTGTGTTCACCTACGTGGCGGCGCTGCTCTTCGTGGCCGCGCTGCTCGGGCTCCTGATCCTGGCCACATGGCTCGTGACGGGCCTCCTCACCGGCCTCTGGTCGCCGGGGATCATTCTGGCGCTGCCGAGCCTCCTCCTCTTCTTCGCGCTCTTGCTGAGCGTGAGCGTGTTCACCGGCGTGATCACGCGGAGTGCCGTCGCGGCGATGCTCGTGACGGTCGCCTACTGGGCTGTGCTGTTCATCGTGGGCCTGATGCACCTGCAGGTGGTCGCCAGCCGAATCCGCGAGGAGACCGCCGACAAGCCGCGGCCGGCGAGTGTGGCCGATGCGTTGCGGCCACGACCGCAGCCCGCACGCCGCGAGCAGGCTTCGTCGCCGCGCGCCCCGTTTCACACGACCACGGTGGCCCGCGTTGTGGAGGGGATCTACGCGGTGCTGCCCCACAGCGAGGATCTCGACACGATGGTGGACCGGCAGCTGATGCGCGACTTCGCCGTGGGTGGACGGCTGCGGCAGCTGATGGAGAGCCCGGATTTCACGTGGGCCCGCGGCATCGGCCTCACGCTCGCGCACACGGCCGCGTTTCTCATCGCGGCGTGCGTGATCTTCTCCCGCCGCGATCCGTAAGACGCGTCGCACGTGATCCTCGCGCGTCTGTTTGTCCAAGCCCAACGCCGTAAGGCGTGG
>JBAXOU010000374.1:0-1813 GCA_037133115.1 Planctomycetota bacterium
TCCCGGTGAACTCGATCGTGTCGGTCACCTCGGCGACGACCGGCCGGGTGACGACAACCTCCGGCGGCGGCGGAGCGACGACCGGGGGAGCCATTCGGGCACACCCAGCGGCCGCCATGAACAAGGCAGCCGCGGCAAAGGCCCGGGGCAGCATGGCGGGGGCTCGGAGCATGAACGAATGATTCCAGAAGCCCGGACGGAGGGCCAAAGCAGCCTTCTTCAAGGCACGCAGGATCTGAAGATGGCGGGCGACCCGATTGTGATGGCGGCGATGCCGAACTGCAATGAACTGGCCCCGAACTGGCCGCGTCGAGGAATCCGGTGCTACCCCATCTCGTCTCTTTCTGACGCCAGGTGGCTCTGCGACTCGAGTGGCGGCCATTGCCCTTCGGTCACTCGCTTCTCAAACCATCGGTGCATGGCCGCATCGTCGACGGCGTACTCGCCGCGAGCCGATTTCCACACGATCGCAGGGGTGCGCTTGCGGAGCGAGTCGAGCGCGGCCTGGGCCTGCTGCGCGGTGACCTGCGGGGAAGCCCACTTCCGGTAGAACTGCAACGCCTCGCCGTCGTACGGACGAAACCGTGGGCCCTGCTCGAGGAGTCGCCAGAGCACGGCTTGTTCTACCGTTCGCAGCGCGAGGTAGTCGGATGCCATCTGGGCTTCGTCAGTCCGCTGACGCTCGTGAGCGGCCTCCATCACCGCCTGCTCAAAACGCACCCCCTCGAGGCCCGCCAAGGGGCTGATCGCCTGCCCGAGCGATTCCATGAAGAACTGAGGCCGATGGCCAAAGCCTGCAAAGGCTTGGAGCAAGAGAGGCGAGTCTACCGGCGTAAGATCGGGCCGCTGCGCGGCGATGAGCCGAGATACATGATCAATAAACTTCTCTCCGAGTGGCGGCATGCGGGCAATCTGTGAGCCGTAGAACGGCGCGGCGTTGGTGTTGACCAGGCGGAGCAGTTTGTCGCGGTCGGAACCAGACATCACGAGCATGAGGTTCACGTTGCCTGGCTGATTGAGCTGATCTCGGGCCGACTTCAATGCTGCCATCGTTCCCTCCCCGGCGTCGCTGGTGAGCGCGTGCTGGGCTTCGTCCACGATGAGCGCTACCGGTGCCTTGGCGGTCTCGTGCAAGGCCCGCAGGGCGTCGGGCAACGTGACGCCGTCGTGCTTGCCAATCTTGCTCAGGTCGATCTTCAGCATGCCTGGGACGGTCACGCTCTCAACGCCGACTCTCTTCGCGACACGGCTCACGAAACTCGCATGCGGCGCGAGCGATCGGGCAATCACATCCGCGATGAGCGTGCCTGGATCCCGCCGCGGGTCGGCCCACAGGTCGACGTAGACCACTACGACGCCGGTAGCTCTGAGCGCCGGGGCCAAGTCATTGAGGAGGAACGTCGACTTCCCCGTCCGACGGGGCGCCGCCAGAAACAAGCCGTTGTGGGCGTCGCTGAAGGTGGCTTCACCGCGGAGCGCGACCACCAGTTCCCGAGCCAATTCAGGACGTGGAAAGTGGATCATTTTATGGCCCTTTAATTTGTGATAGATAATTTATTCACATCGAAGTAAAAGTCAATAAAGCCGTGATCGTTGGCGGATAATGATGCACCGTTACCTCCCCGAGCCCAGACAGCAACGGGATCGAAAGTGCGGCGGTTTCGTGGCACGAGGGCCCCTCTGTCGGGGGCCGCAGCGGCCAAAAAGCCGGCTTGTTCGCGGCGACTGAGGGTGGGAGATTGAAAGCTGATTGATTGCGATGTCAGGGGTTTCCCCGCCCGAACTGCCCCCGAGGAGGTTCTCATGATCCCCC
>JBAXOU010000375.1:0-1804 GCA_037133115.1 Planctomycetota bacterium
AGATCGGCGAGGCTGCCGAGCTTGAAGAGCTCGAGGAACTTCGGGGCCGTGCGGTAGCACGGCTCGCTCCCCTCGTCGTGCACGAGTTCCAGGAGGCCACGCCGGACGAGCTGCCGTAGCACCGCCGGTCCGGCATCGCAGCCCAGTTCGACGAGCTTGTCGCGTGGCACCGGCTGGTTCCAAGCGACCGCCGCGAGCACATCGAGCGACTCGGCGTCGAGCCGCACGAGCCGAGCCTTGGCCTCCAGCACGTTCCCGAAGCGAGCAAACTCCGGCCGTAGCCGCATCACCCAGCCGTCGTCTTTGGCCGCCACCTCATAGGGGCAGTTGTCGGCGAGGTATCGCCGCCGCAACTGCTCCGCGAGGTCGTCGATCTCCTGCGGTCGCACGCCCCGCATCAGCCCCGCCACGGTGCGGCTCGAAAGCGGTTTGCCGCCCGCGAGGCCCACGAAGAGCAACGCCTCGAGAATCGTCAGCGGGCTGACGCGGCAGGCGGCATCGGCGTCGCCGCCATCATCGAGGTCGGGCGAGGCATCGACGTGAACAACGTCGGTCTCAGGCTCCGCCGTGGCGTGCGGATCGGGAGCCCCCATCATCGCCGCAAACGCCTGCGCGAGCCTGTCGATCGAAAGCCCGCCATCGGCGGGGGCCGCGGTGAAACCGGTCGTCGGAGGCGGCGCAGCGGGCGGTGTCTTCTTTGAGCGGGCCATCCCTGCGCTCCCATCCCAGCGACCCCATCGACGGCGACCTACGGCCTCAACGGGGCGCGCCGCCTTTCTGCAACGCGATCCGCCGTCCGACCGCGGACTTCTTTCGCGACACCTTCTTTCGTGCGCCGCGAGTCTTCGACGCAAGCCGCCGGCCGTCCTTCGTGGCCGGCGAGCTCTTGAGCGGCTCCGGGGCGCCGTCGAGCGGATCGCCGGAACTGATCGCCGCCAGCCGGTCATCGATCCGCTTCGCGTATTGCTCGGAAAGCTCCAGGCCGATGAAGCGGCGACCGAGCTTCTTGGCCACCGCGAGCGTCGTACCACTGCCGCCAAACGGGTCGAGCACGACGTCATCCTCGTGGCTCGACGCCCGGATGATCCGGCCGAGCAACTGCTCCGGCATCTGGCAGCCGTGCCAGCCAGACCGCTCCTTGAACGTGCCGCAGACCCGTGGGAAGTACCACGTGTCGCCGTCGGCGGCGAAGCCCTCGGGCAGATCCTGCGGACGAAGGATCCACGTGTCGTCGGGCAGGCGGCCCGTCGGGCTGGCCCGCTTGTCGCCGTAGACCAGTTCGCGGGCGCTTGGCACGCGGACGGCGTCGGTGTTGAACGTAAACGCTTCGGGATTCTTCACGAACTGGAAGAGATGGGCGTGGGAACGGGCGAACTTGTATTTGCAGTGCACGCCAAACGTGTAGTACCAGACCACCCAGCTTCGGCAGGTGAACCCAAGTTCGCGGGTGGCGGTCACCTTGAGTTCGGCGGCGTATTCGTCGCCGATGGCGAGCCAGAAGGTGCCGTCAGGCCGGAGCACCCGGGCCACCTCCCCCATCCACTGCCTCGACCACTTGAGGTAGACGTCGGCCGCCAGTCGGTCGTCGTAGGAATCGTAGTCGTAGCCGATGTTGAACGGCGGGTCGGCGAACGCCAGGTGCACGCTGGCATCCGGCATGAGGGCCAGCAGGTCGAGGCAGTCGCCGCGATGCACGCGGTTGAGTGCCGGGGGAGCGTGGGCCGAAGGAGATGCGTTCCGTCGCATGCACGCGAGTGTAGGGCTGGCTGGTGCAGGTTGCCAACCTGCACCTACGTGGGGCGGG
>JBAXOU010000376.1:0-1774 GCA_037133115.1 Planctomycetota bacterium
AGCCAACTGACGCGCAGATCCTTGACGAGGAAGCTCGCCACGATCATCCGCACCCGGTTGTGCATCCAGCCGGTCTGCCACAGCTGCCGCATCCCGGCATCGACGACCGGGTAGCCGGTCTGCCCGTGCTGCCAGGCCCGCAGGCCCGCCGGATCGTCGACCCAGGGGAAACGCTCGTAGTCGCTCCGCAACGGCCTCTGTGCCGTATGCGGAAAGTGGTAGAGGAGATGGGTGGCAAACTCGCGCCAACCGAGCTCGCGGAGATACGTCTCGGCGCCGCCGCGCTCGATCCTTGCCGCTGGCCGGCCGCCGACGGCGGCGCGGACGGCATGCCACACGCGCCGCGGCGAGATTTCGCCGAAGTGGAGGTGGGGGCTCAAGGCGCTCGTGCCGTCGTGGTCGGGCCGGTCGCGATCGGTGTCGTAGCGGTCAAGATGCTCGAGGAAGCGATCGAGGCGCAGGGCCGCTGCGGCCTCGCCGGGCGTCCACCGCTGGCGCATCGCTGCCGCCCAGTCGACCGCGGGAAGAAGCCCAAGATCGGTGATCGAAACGCTCTTGGTCGTCTTGCCCACTGGCTTGGCTGCCAGGATTTTCACGGGCGCCGATTCCGGCTCGGCCGGTTCGTCGCGCGCAAGCAAGGCCCGCCAGAACGGCGTGAACACCTGATAGGGCTTTCCCTCCTTCGTCGCCACATGGACCGGCTCGAAGAGCTGGCCGCCATTGAAGCTCTCGACGACGAGGCCCTCGCGCTTCAGCGTTTCCTTGATGGCCGTGTCGCGGCCGATCACGGCCGGCTCGTAGCGGCGATTCCAGGCAACGTGCGTAGCGCCATACTCGCGCGCCACGGCAAGGAGCGTCGCGAGCGAGGGCCCACGCCGGATCAGGAGCGGCGCCCCCTTCTCCGCAAGCGCCGCGCCAAACCGCTCGAGCGCCCCATGGAGCCACCACCGGCTCGCGGCCCCTGGCTCCCACGGCGCCTCTTCCTCCGGCGCGTGGATGAACAGCGGCACGACCGTGCCGCGGGCCACCGCGGCGCGCAAGCTCGGGTTGTCGTCGAGGCGGAGGTCGTTTCGAAACCAGACAATCGTGACGTGCGGCATGGCAGTTAGCGTCTCACAAACCAGATGTTGCGGAACCGTGTCGGGCTGCCGTGATCCTGGAGGAAGAGCGGCCCACGACCGGTCTCGAGGAGCGTCTTCTCCACGCCCCGGAGATGGTCGGTGACGCCGTATTTGTAGGGGATGTAGGGAGATCGCGGCTCATCGAATTCGATGCCGTCCTGGACTTTCTGGCCATTCAGCCAGGCAATGATCGACCCGGGCCGCGTCAGCTTTCCGTCGGCGGCGCGGCGCGGGGCGGTGTAGCGAATGTCGTAGACCTGCCACTGGCCAGCCGGACGGGCGGCATTCACCAGCGGTTTGGCGAAGCGGTAGAGGCTCCCTTCGTCCTGGTCGGTGACCGGATCGACCCCGGCCGAGTCGTAGATCTGCATCTCGAACCAGCCGTGAAAATAGAGACCGCTATTGCCGTGGGCCAGCGGATCGACGACGAACTCGGCATGGAGATCGGCGTCTGCGAAGGTGTCGATCGAATGGACATGATTGGCATGCCCCTCGGTGCGGGTGACGACGAGCTCTTCACCGTCGCGTTGCCAGTCGGTTAGCCCGCCATCCATCCCCACCAACCGCGGCTCGACCCCCGCCCCAAGAACGACGACGGCCCCGGCCGGGGCCTCGACCGGCAGCCGCTCCTGCTGCGGCGCGAAGTCGTCGGC
>JBAXOU010000377.1:0-1740 GCA_037133115.1 Planctomycetota bacterium
TGATCTCCGAGACCGCCACCAAGCCACCCCATCCGGCAGCCCGCGTCTCGCTCGCAGCAAACAATCGACGGCCGCGCTCGTCCCGCTTCGAGCCGTCCGCATCCCACCGTCGCCCGATCGCTTGTTTGTCTATCATCCTAAAAACCGCAGTTGTCGTTGCTCTGGCACGTTGATCTGTAGCGTGGTTAGACCTCTGGTTGCATCACGCGGGCGCGACAAGTCGCGGCGGCGGGCGTAGCGGGCGGCCTTCGAGGAACTTTTGGAAGGCTCTGGCGAGGATGGCGGTCCAGATTTGCCCTCGCTTCAACTGCTCCGCACTTTCGACGAGGCGGCGCAAGAACGTCGCCACGGCGCGCAGCGCGCGGGCGACATGTCCGGCTTTGGCGTGCGAGCTGGCGATGGTGATCGTCGTCTGTCGCGCATGCTTTGTCCGCGAAGCGACCGCGTGCAGCAACAATGGCCGGCTGGTGACGGCTTCCAGATGCCTGTCGGGCTCGGCCAGTCTCGAGAAAATGTTCCACCAGTTGTAAATAAGCGCGACGAGCCGCGCGCTGAGGCGGCACCGCGCCAGATCGTGCGTGGTGAACCCGCCCCAGCCCCACTGGTTCTTCAGCTCGTCGAAAATATTCTCGTCGTCGCCGCGATCCCGGTACAGTTGGCCGAAACTTTCGATCGGCGCCTCCAGCGTCGTCGCCAGAACCTGGTATTCGTAAAGCTCGCCGCCCGGGGCGATGTCGGCGAAACACAATTGTTGCTGACCATGCTGGTTCTTCGCCGATGTCGCCAGCCCTCCCGTCACGGGCCGCCGCAGCACGATCACGCGGCGTTGCCGGCCCCAGCCTTCGAGCCGGACCTCGCTCTCCCTCGCCCCCCAGCCCTGGCCCGCGTCGACCCATTCGTCGCGCGGTGACAGGCGCGCGATCATGCGTTTGACGTTGGACGTCAGCCGCAACTTGAACAGATATGGCAAATCGCGCTGTTCGGCCTCGCGCATAATCGCTTCGTTGCCGAAGCCCGCGTCGCCGCGCACCAGCGCCGGCCATTGATCCCGCGGCGTGCGGTCGAACCAGGCCCACAGGCCCGGCGCCGAATAGTTCGATGCGTGCTGATTGCCGGCGCGCACATCGACATCGATGATGAGACGCGTCCCCGCCATCGCGAAGGTGTGGTACGTGTGACTAGGACGCCCCGGCTTCTTCGGATTGTAGCCGACCACCGCGCCTTGTTGGTGGCCGTAGAGCGGCTTCACCGTCGTATCCATGTCGAGAACCCACGGCTCGGCGAGAAGCGCCGCCGTGCAATGATCGAGATGCCCCTGCAGCCATGTCGAGCTCTCCGCCTCGCCCATCGCCGCGAAGCCGCGGCGCACCGAGTCCTCGCTGACAATCTTCTTCATGTCGAGAAGTTCCGGAAGCACGCCATCGCCGCGCAACGCCGCGATATGCGCGTAATGTTTGTGCCCCGACAGGATCGACAACATCGCCGTGCCGAAGACATCGCGTTTCCCCGGTGCATTCCCGCTGGTGTAACGCAGCGGGCAATCGGCGATGAAGGCGTCGAATAGACCCGCCGTTTTCAGAAAATCGACGAAGAAAGGCAATTGCCCGAGCGGCGTCAGACTGGCCCCTTCGTCCCATTTGATCCGAACGGGACCGCCGAAACTGTCGAGGCTAACGCCCGGCGGCGCGCCACGCTCTACAACCGTAGTTTGATCACCCGGAAGGTGAGGCCTGGAGAGTG
>JBAXOU010000378.1:0-1659 GCA_037133115.1 Planctomycetota bacterium
CGAAGCCACGATGGCGAAGTGAGGGCAGCATCGAGCGAGCGAAGGCCTGGAAGGCCGTAGTGAGCGTCCGGCGACGGGCATGGGCAGCCCCGAACCCATGGCAAACCGGGAAGACACACAGGTTGAAAACCTGTGCTACCGAACGCCACCAATTCGGTCTTCCCACCGGAAGTCGCGGTCGCGTACAACCCCGCCGCCCGTGGGAGGGCTCAACCAAGGAGACATCGTGATGCGCACGCAGTTGCAGCAACAGACAGGACGCGGCGTGGCCGTGTTGGCCCTCGGAGCGATCATGGCGGCCGCGACCGTGGCCCAGGCCGGCCCCCCATCGCTCAGCACCAATCCCGGCAACCTGGCGATCTTCCCGGCGCGAAGCCAGACCCCCGAACAGCAGCGGCAGGATGAAGCCGCCGCGTACGACTGGGCGACACAGCAGACGCGTTGGGATCCCTACCAGGCAAAAGCGCAACTCGATCAGCAGAGCCACGCCGCGACCGATGCGGCCGGCGCCGCCCGCGGCGGCGCCGTGAGGGGCGCGGCAGGCGGCGCTCTGCTGGGTGCCGCCGTCGGTGCCATTGGCGGTGACGCGGGCAAAGGCGCGGCCATGGGTTCCGCGGCTGCGGGCCTGACCGGCGGAATGCGGTCGCGGCGGGCCGTAAAAACAGCCGGCGGTTCCGCCGATGCAGCCACGGCGGCCTACCAGCAGCAGTTCTCAGTGTGGAATAGGAACTTCATGGCGGCCATGGAGGCGAAGGGCTACACGGTGCGATGAGGCCGAAAACGTGATCGGCATGCGGCCCGGCGCGCAGTGCCTCCGAGCAGTGAAACCAACAATCCATTTTCAAAGGAGTGAAGAGCGTCATGACGAAAGCGACATGGATGGTGCTGGTGGCCTTGGCGACCAATCTGGCGTGCAGCGGCACGTGGGCCGGCCAGACGTGGATTTGTTCCGTGACGTCGGGCGTCGCGGTGGATGAAGACGGCACGGTGGGTCCTCCCGACACGGGCGATCGGGAACGTCCCACGTTCTTTCGCTTGGACACCTCCACGAAGGAACTGACGCTCCTGGCGCCCAAGTCGCGGCGTGGCGAGGTCACGAAACTCGATACGGTGCATGAATCTGAGGGCCAGTGGCTTCTTTCCGGCGTCGAGCGCGGCCGCGGGTTGAGCGTGATCGTGACCGCGGAGGGCCGCATGTCGCTGTCCGTCGTCGGCGACGGCGTGGTCTGGTCCGTATTTGGCAACGCGCTGCGGGAAGGCGAGTCGCTCGAACTGGTTGAGAGTGAGTCGATCCCGGCACCTGAGGATGAGTCGGCGGACGAGTCGGAGAGCGACTCCGAGGACGAGTCGACAAAGACGTCGGAATTGTCCAAAGGCGAGTCGACCGAACCTTCTGAGGGCGAGTCAAACTAACACGGGTCGCCCCGTGATTCTCGCGCGTCGTTGCGGTATCCGCAGCCGGCCGGTGACATGCTCGAAGCCGGCGGCATGTGCGAGTTCACTGCTCGTACGGAATACCCACGCCCAGTGTCCGCACATGTCACCGTCTTCTGCGCGTGCCCCCGATCCGGCTGCTCGTCCTTCCGAAAGCACATCCAAACGATGATGCAGCGAGGGGCTGCCCGTGCCCGAGAGCCGGCGTTGCTGACGAGCGCAGCC
>JBAXOU010000379.1:0-1627 GCA_037133115.1 Planctomycetota bacterium
GCCAGGAGCAGGCTGCCGTAGCCGGCGGTGTCGTTGCCCACCATGCCGTTGGCGCCGATGTTGCTGCTGTAGGAAATGACGTTGTTGAGGAACTGCGTGCCGTAGACGGCGACCGGCTCGCCGTTGGCGTTGTCGAGGGAGATCGTGTTGCAGTCGATGAATGTGTTGCCGATCACGTGGGTGTAGTTGGCCGTCTCGTACTGGGCGCCGTTGCTACCGTTGGTGAGCGCGGAGAGCGTGCCGACGGCGGTCGATCCGGAGCCCAGGATCACGGCCGAGCGGATGCCGTCGCTACCGAGCTTGTAGAAGTAGTTGTTGGCGATGGTGTTGCCGAAGCCAAACGCCCTCACGCCCCCCATCCGGTCGTTGCGGGTCTCCGTGAGCACGATGTTGCCGGATGAGTCGTACGCTCCGCCGGCGAGGAACACGTTGCCCTCGACCACGTTGTAGTCGCCCTGGCGGATGCAGACTTCGCCGTAGTTGTTGAGGATGGTGTTATTACGGACGACGTTTCGGCGCGACTTGATGGAGATCATCTCCGGTTCGCCCGTCTGGTCGCTCGCTCCGCCATCGACCGCCTGGATCGAATGGTAGAACGTGTTGTTTTCGATCGTGACGTTAAAGTCCATGTCGACGAAGCTGCTGCTGCCGCAGCGGATCGTCTCCCAGCCGTTGGAGAGGTCGGCGGGCAGGCGGCCGTCGGCCGCGACCGGCAGGCGAACGTCGCCGCTCTTGGGGATCTTCCGCTCGCCAAAGTAGTTGTAGCTGAGGTTATGCCAGCCCCAGTCCACGTCGGCCACGTCATCCTTGTAGATCACGACCGTGGCCTGGCGGATCGACCGCCGCCGGGTGGGGTCGGTCACGTTGATGTCGTTGGGGTCGAAGTCGCGGCCCGTCATCTCACAGTACTGCACCGTGTGGTGGTAGCCGTACATCAGGACCCAGGCGCCGTAGTGGTCGTTGTTGGCGTAGTCGGTGCTGTCCCAGCCGCAGCGGTCGAACTTCACGTGCGAGAGGGTCATGTACCGGGAGCCGGAGTCCATGCGGACGAGGTAGGCGGTCGATCCGGTGTCATCGTAGTCGACGTAGTTTCCCGCCTTGAGCATGCCGCTCGTGGAGGAAAACGTGAGGCCGCAGAGTTCGATGCCCGTGCCGGAGAGTTCGATCGCGCTGACGCCGGTGACGGTCACGCCGCCTGGCGTGGGCACGTAGTTGGCGTCGCAGGCGATGATCATGGCGGGATTGGCCTGCGCCTGGGCGTCGGTCATCGAACCGGTGATCGTCTTGACGAGGCCGCCCCAGGTGCCGCCCTTGAGGAACACGCGGTCACCGTTCCGCAGCGTCGCGAAGCTCGCGCCGGTGCGATCGACGCCGGCGTTGAACTGCGCCGCCGACTCGACGTAGAACTGCCGCCCCGCTGCCGGCGGCGCGGTGAGGTTGAGGCTCACCGTGCCAGCCGACACCGCCACCGCCACGCTCTCCGTGGCCGTCGCGTCGGCATCCGTGACCGACACGAGCGACGAGCCGGAGAAGGCGAGCGAGTTTCCCTGGATCACCGACGCGGTGGCCGGCCCGCTGGCGGCGGGGGCGGCCAACACCTGCCTGGTTTCCAGCCGCTCGAAGGCGG
>JBAXOU010000380.1:0-1605 GCA_037133115.1 Planctomycetota bacterium
CCCGTAGCACAGGTTTCCAACCTGTGTTCTGAGTAGCACAGGTTGTCAACCTGTGCATGCCGTTCGTGATGCCCTTCGTGATCCTTCGGCTACTCGCCGGCCGGCCGGTCAGCACTCGGGGCGATCATGAGCGCTCCCACTTTGATCGCGTTCTGCCGCTCGCGGACGAGTTCGAGCACGTCGGCCGGGAGCTTCTCGTTCCACCCGTGCCAGGGGGCGAGCACCGCACCGCCTCGGGCGAGCGACGAGAAATCGATGTAGTTCTCGGCCCGAATCATGCCGGCGCCAGAGAGCTTCGTGACGTGGTCGATGAGCGGAGTCATGCTCCACACTGGCCCGGTGAGCACCGTTTCGGGCCCCTCGGCGGTCTGATCGACGAGATTGCCAAAGGCGAGCACGCCCTTCTCGCGGGCACCTGCGATCGCCCCCTCGCGTTCGGCCCAGATCAGGTCGGCGCCCGCAGCGATCTGGGCGAGTGCCGCCTGCTTCGCCTTCGGCGGGTCGTACCACGACTCGATGAACGTCACCTTCACCTTGGCGGCCGGGTTCGCGTCCTTGACCCCCTGGATGTAGGCGTTGATCGCCCGGTGGACCTGCGTATCGCTCTTGCCGGCGACCACGCCGACGACACCCGACTTGGTCAGTCGGCCGGCGGCGATGCCGCAGAGGTAGGCGGGCTCGGAAAGATTGCTGTCGAACGTGGAAAGGTTTGGAGCGATAGGGGGCTGCGACGTGCCCACGAGGAACGAGATCCCCGGGTTCGCGGCGGCCACGGCCTTGATGACATCGAGCGACTCGACGCCGTCGGCGACGACCACATCGGGACGACGGACGAGGGCCGAGTTCAGACCCGAAGCCATGGCGGTGGCCGTGGCGAGTTTGTCCTGCCAGGCATAGGTGATCTTGCCCGTTTTTTCTGCATCCTGGAGGGCCTTGTGGATGACCTGATTCCACGGCTCTTCCAGGGGCGTGGCATACGCCGCGAACACGACCGGCACCTTGGCGGGGGCGGCAGACTGCCCGAGGCAGGTGACCGACAGGAGAAGGCAGAGCAGGGACGCGAGCGGGGCACGCATGGCAGATCGTCTCCGGAGGCGGGAACCCCCAGAGACTAGCGAAGCCCGCCACCCCCGGCCCATGCCGATTCCGCCGGGAAAACCGCCCTTTCGGCCGCACCGCTCGGGGCTGCCCACGCCCCGTCGCCGGACGCTCGCTCAGGACATCCTGTCCTGAGCTCACTCGGATGTCGCCTGCGCTTCGCCATCGTGGATTCGCTTGTCGACATACGCCGGCTCCCGGGGCATGGGCAGCCCCTCGCTGCATCATCGTTCCTGTGGGACTTCAGACCGGGGAGCAGCCGGATCGGTGGCACGCGCAGACGCCGGTGACACTTGTGGACACCGGGCAGGGATATTCCGTCAGAGCCTCGAACTCACAAGTGCCGCCGGCGGCGAGCATGCCACCGGCCGGCTGCGGTGCCGCGCCGGCGAATCCCTCCGGGCCTTCGGCGGCTTACGCGACGGCCGGCACGAGGCCGGCCATCGCTCGGCATGGTGAACCTTGGCTTCACCATCGCCGGGCCAAGCCCGCGGGGGCCAGGGATGG
>JBAXOU010000381.1:0-1601 GCA_037133115.1 Planctomycetota bacterium
CTCGGCGTGTCGGCAGCAGCGGTGACACCGGAGGCCGTGATCAGAGTCCGCTCGATCTCAGCAAGAAAGATCTTCGTGAGGGCGTTGACAACTGCGGGCCGGTCGGCAAGCATGCCGCGCAGGCGCTTGGGTACGGAGATCACCCACTGCCGCACGGGCACCGGCGGGATGACATGATCGGCAAGATGCGCGGCGGTCTGCGTCATGTGGCGACCGTTGCAGGACGGGCAGACGCCGCGGCCCTTGCAGGAGAATGCCACGACGAACGCCTGGCCGCAGCCCGTGCAGCGAGCACGGGCGAATCCGAAGCAGAGGAGGCCGCACTCGAGATAGCCGCGGAGTTCCTCCTCGACGGAGCCCGGCACGGGCCGCTCGGCGGCTTCTCGCCAGGCGAGCCAGTTCTCGAGGTTCTCGGAGACCACTCTGTGGAGCGGCGTCTTCTCTGGGCGGCGGCGCTCGTAACGCCGTGACGGCGCGGGGCCGCCGTGCGGGCGGAGGCGGCTTCGCGCAGAAAACCCTGTGAACGCGACTGCGGCGACCATGGGCAGACCGGAGGGTGGACGGGGTATGTGTTCGCCTGTACACTAGTGCACCACCGCCCCCGATGCGAATGCGACCCAGCCGCTTGCCTCGGCCTCGACTGGCGGCAGCACGTTGTCCGCGATCCCGCCCTCACGCGTCCCAGGCCTGGGGTGGCCACGGCGGCAGGGTGTACGCAACAGCCATGGCCGCGATGACGCTTGAGGTTTATTATCGCCATTTACCCATGCACCGGCAGGTGGCAGACGTGACGTCGCTGCTGCAGTGAAAAGCGGTGCGGCTACAATTGTCATGAGTGCATCAGTCTTGTCGATGCCTTGAAGAAGGAATCGACCCGAGAATTTTTGGGTGATTGTTGCGAATCGGTGAGCGCACACCACCGCCATGGGGTCCGGGGAGCGGATGGAGCCGAGTCAGCCCCTGGAGATCCGCCGCCGGGCCCGCTTGACGGCCTTGGCGTCAACTCTGGCCTGCCGCTCCTCGACCCGGTAGATCCGAATCGCCTCGGGGTGCGATTGCTTCCAGACGTCAGGCCGAAGGTCGTCGTAGTTCGTCTCGCCAGCCAGCAGCCGATCGAGGACGTCCTTCACGTAGACGAAGATGTCGAGGTCGTTGCGATGCGCACTGCTCACGAGCGACATGAGATCGGCAGCGCGGTAGCCCGCAGCGACGCTGCCAAGATTAGAGGTTGATATTCTCATTCTAAAATGTTGCGGAGCGCATCCCGGCATCTTGTCGGGTATTTAATCTCGCAAAACCCTTTTCCGCGCCGCGTCTAGAACGCAGCAGCGGGGTAGCGTAATTCAAGGAGTGTGGGCGTCCCGCTACCTCGTCGCCCAGCCATCCGTGGAGAAACTCCGCCGCTTCCTCGAAGCCGACCGCGAGCGCATCGAAAGCCTCATGCCGCCGCCCTCAGCCCGCAAACGTCTTCCTTCAAAAATCAACATTCATCGATCGGCAATTCTTCCTCTCCCTCTGATCTCCATCACGCCGCTGGCGACAAGTGGGCGGACCACGGCGGGTCAGCCCTACCTCTCATTCAAAATTCGTCATTCATCAAT
>JBAXOU010000382.1:0-1582 GCA_037133115.1 Planctomycetota bacterium
GGATGCCATGAGTTCAGTCTACGATGGCCATCCCGCGACGGCAAAACCTCAGAAGCGCTGCAGGCTTACGTCGGGGCTCAATCCCCGCCAATTCCCGGGCATATTCGGTGAGCGCAAAAATCGCCATCAGCCGGCGTCGCTCGCTTTCCCGTAGCTACAGGTCTTCCAGCGGCATAGCCGCGGAAGGAGGCCTGTAATGGCGAATGTGCTGAAGATGACGATGGGCGAGCCCCCATTCGACCGCGTGTTTTACCGAGCGAAACACGTTGTCCCAAGTCGTGCTGAATGCATCCGCCGTCTCTTGCCACGAGAGTCGCTTGGCCCAGCGGGCCAGGAACCATCGGTAACTGGTCGTGAGATGCTCCTTGCCCTCGCCCCACGGCGCCCGTTCGACGGTCACGCTACACGTAGGCAGGATGCGCTCTAGCCGCAGGCGAGCAACGGCCCGACGCCACGCCGGGCACAGCGACGGCCACGAGAAGAACGGCCACCACGAGAACGGGCATCAGGACGCGGACCACCGAATCGGCTCTGATGAAGCGGGATCACTACGGGTTCTCCACGGATCCTGTGCGGCGACGCCGCAGGACCATACAGCCGCAGGCGAGTCCGGCGAACGCCGCTGCGAGAGAGGAGGGTTCCGGCACGAGACTGATAAAGCCTGTGACAGGGTTGAAGGTGGCCGACTGTCCCGCCCCGAGGCCGGTGAAGTTCACCGCCGAGAACGTGCCGGACAGGCCCCCGGCGGTGGCAAAGAGCTGCAGCACGTCCGCGCCGTCGGCATACGTGCCACCGCTGAAGTCGAGATTGAGCACGCCGCCGAGGATCACGGTCCCGCTGCCGCTCACGAGGTCGAACGTGCCCGCCGTGTACGACGGACTCGTGATCTGGAACACGCTCGTGCCCGAACTGGAGAGGTCGAGTGTGAAGCCGGAGTCGAGCGTCACGGTGCCGAGATTGGCACCGGGCTGGAACGAGCCGAGCACACCGAGCGTCTTGCCACTGCCGGTGAGCGTGCCCACGCCAGTGAGGTTGCCGGTTGCGGGCAACGAGTAAGTAGCCGCCGTGAGCCCCCCGAGGTCGAACCCGCCGGGGCTGCCAGTGGTACCCAGATTCAGGCCGCCGGTGCCGATCGAGCCCGTGCCCGAAAGGGCGAGTTTGCCCGCCGTGAGCGTCGTGCCGCCGCTGTAGGCATTGCTGCCAGAGAGCGTCACCACGCCGGCACCGAGCTTCGTCAGCGAACCGCTACCGGACATGTTGCCCGAGTAGGTGCCGTCGGTTGCCTGGTTGAACGAGACAACGGCGTCGTTGGCGATTGCTCCCTGGAGGCTCGACGTCGTGCCGACGAGCGAACCGGCCGAGACCGTCGTGCCGCCGGAGTACGTGTTGGATCCCGAGAGCGTGAGCGCGCCGGCCCCTTGCTTAACGACGGCGCCCGAGCCGCTCAAGACACCGGAGTAGGTCGAGGCGTTCGATCGGTTGAAGATCAGCGTACCGTTGTTGACGAAACTTCCGGTGCCGCCGAGGAGCACACCGCCGGTGGTTCCGGTACCGATTTGGAGCGTGCCGCCGGCGTCGAGGT
>JBAXOU010000383.1:0-1566 GCA_037133115.1 Planctomycetota bacterium
TGCGGGCATCCTGCCCTCCGCTCGCTCGGAGGAAACCTCGCTTCGCCATCGTGGCTCCGCTCGGTTTCCTACGCCGCTCGATCGGCACGGGCAGCCCCTCGCAGCGTTTATGGTGGGCGGGGAGGATCATCTTGGGCTCGACCTTCACTTCAACGCCATCTGCACTTCTGCCACAAGCAGCGTTCAGCGGCCGCGGGCTCTGCCGCGGTCCGCTGCAACGCGGGCGCCGCTCAGAAATACCCTTCCTTCTTTTTCTTCTCCATCGAGCCTGCCTCGTCCGAATCGATCAGGCGACCCTGCCGCTCGGAGAACGTCGTGAGCAGCATCTCCTGGATAATCTCGGGAAGCGTGGTGGCATTCGAATCGACCGCGCCGGAGAGCGGATAGCAGCCGAGTGTGCGAAACCGCACGCGGCGCATCTCGGGCTTTTCGCCAGGCTTCAGCGGGAGGCGGTCGTCATCGACCATGATCATCACGCCGTCCCGCCAGACGATCGGCCGCTCAGCGGCGAAGTAGAGCGGTACGATCGGAATGTTCTCGAGGTGGATGTACTGCCAGACGTCGAGCTCGGTCCAGTTGGAGAGCGGGAAGACGCGGATGCTCTCCCCCTTCCGAACTTTCGTGTTGTAGAGGCTCCAGAGTTCGGGACGCTGGTTCTTCGGGTCCCAGCGGTGGAACTCGTCGCGAAAGGAAAACACCCGCTCCTTCGCCCGACTCTTCTCCTCGTCGCGGCGGGCCCCGCCGAAGGCGGCGTCGAACCGGTGTTTATCGAGCGCCTGCCGCAGGGCCTGCGTCTTCATCACATCGGTGTGCACCTTGCTGCCGTGGGTGATCGGATTGATCCCCTTGGCCCGGCCTTCCTCGTTTGTATGCACGAGCAGCTTGAAGCCGAGTTCCTTGGCGACGTACTCGTCGCGAAGCCGGTACATGTCCCGGAACTTCCACGTCGTGTCGATGTGCATCAACGGGAACGGCGGCTTGGCGGGATAGAAGGCCTTCTCTGCGAGGCGGACCATCACGGCCGAATCCTTCCCGATGGAATAGAGCATCACCGGATTCTCAAACTCGGCAGCCACCTCACGGATGATGTGGATGCTCTCGGCTTCAAGCTGGCGAAGATGGGTAAGGTTGTAGGAGGTCATCGACGTCCCAAATGTTGCGGTGTTCGCCACACTCTAGGCACAATCGTGGACCTTCGACAATGCGAACTGGCCCGTCGCTCCCCACCCCACCATCCCGCCGAGGAAACCTGCCATGAACACCCCTGCCCGGCCGTTCCCGTGGATCGCCGCGACCGCCATCCTGACGCTGTCTTCAGGCACCGCCCCGGCGGCCACTCCGAGATCGGAGCGTGTGGCCACGCGCATTGCCGAGCGGGCCTATGCCCGGCAGTCGATCGCTGAGGCGCGGGCCGTGCGGGCCGAGGCCCGCGTGGCGGCGATCGCACCCGCGGTGCCTGTGCCGCCGCCGCCCCGTCCGACCACGGTCAGGCGGATGCTTCGCGCCGGCGTTCCGCTGAATGGACCGCCTCCGCTGAATGGACCGCCTGCGGTCGGCGGACAGCCC
>JBAXOU010000384.1:0-1562 GCA_037133115.1 Planctomycetota bacterium
GGTGGGGCGGCTGGGGCTGGGGGATGGGAGCCGGGATGATGATGGGCCTCGCGTGGGGCGAACTTGCCGGCTGGGGCGGCTACGGCTCCGCTCCCATGGCCTACAACTACGGCAGCACGGTCTGCTACCAGGATGACGGGGTCTACGTGCAAGGCACGCGGGTCGGCACGGCGGAAGAATACGCCCAGCAGGCGTCGGCCATCGCCTCGCAGGGTGGTGCCGACGCGAAGATCGCCGCCGACGACCAGTGGAGGGCGCTTGGTGTGTTTGCGCTGGCCCGCTCGGAGGAGACGAACCCGAGCACGTTCATGAGCCTGGCAATCGACAAGGACGGCTTGCTGCGAGGTACCTACTACGACGCCGTTTCCGACTCGACCATGAACATCACCGGCAAGGTGGACAAGAAAACGCAGCGGGCTGCCTGGACGATCGGCGACAAGAAGACGCCGGTCTACGAGGCGGGGATTTCAAACCTGACGCAGCAGCAGACCACGATCCTCGTCCACCGCGACGGCGGCAAGGTGGAGCAGATGCTGCTGGTACGGGTGGATGACAAGGCCGGTGGTGAGAAGGACTCCGCCGCCGGGGCGGCGAATGCTCCGGGCGGTCCTCCGGCTGGAGTGCCGGTGGGCTCGGCGCCCGGTGACGACGGCGACTCCGACGCCGACCCAGGGTGAACTGCATGCGGCTTCGATTGCTTGTGGCCGTGGTTGCCGTGGGCAGCTTCGCGGCGATCGTGCTGGCTCAACCGACCGTCACGCTGCTGCGAGAGGAGACCACGGCTGCACGGTTCGCTTCCGGCACGTGGCTGGATCTGACCCATCCATTCGATGCGGCCACGATCTACTGGCCCACGGAGAAGGGCTTTCAGTTCGAGCCGGGCGAGAACGGACCGAACGTGAAGGGCTACTACTACGCCGCCAACCGGTTTGCCACGGCCGAACACGGTGGCACGCACCTCGACGCGCCTCGGCACTTCGCCGAGGGACGGCACACGGCCGACCAGATCGAGCCGGAGCGGCTGGTCGGCGAGGCGGCGGTGATCGACGTGCGGGAGAAGTGTGCGGCGAACCCCGTCTACGAAATCACGGCCGACGACTTCGTGGCCTGGGAGGAAGCCCACGGCCGGCAGTTGGTGGACGTGATCGTGCTCCTACGGACGGGCTGGTCGGAGCGGTGGGGCGATCGCGCGGCCTATCTGGGGACGGACGTGAAGGGGCCGGAGGCGGTGCCGCTGCTGCGGTTTCCGGGGCTCGCGCCCGAGGGCGCGAAGTGGCTCGTTGAGCACCGCCGCGTGAAGGCGGTGGGGATCGACACGGCGAGCATCGACCACGGGCCGTCGACCCTCTTTGGTTCGCACGTGGCGCTCTGCATGGCCGATACGCCGATCTTCGAAAATCTGGCCGGCCTCGATCCGCTGCCCGAGGAGGGGGCGTTTGTGGTGGCGCTGCCGATGAAGATCGCCGGCGGCAGCGGCGGCCCGCTCCGCGTGCTGGCCCGGCTCCCGGACGGCGAGTGAGGCGTTTCACCGGTGATTTTCGAGCGTGCGCGAGGCTCGGGGC
>JBAXOU010000385.1:0-1559 GCA_037133115.1 Planctomycetota bacterium
CCTGTGGGGTCGGTCGAGAATGAAAGAGGGTCGGGTGTAGGCACCAGCCCCGCCGAGGGAAAGAATAGGTTCCTCCCCTCGACTTCGTCAAAACACGATCCCCCGGATTTCGACCATGCCCCCCACCGCGAACCCCATCCCCACGCACGCCGTCGACCCCACGGCCCAACGCGCGCTCGCCATCAACCTCGACGAAACGATCTACGGCAGCTTCTCCGAGATCGGGGCCGGACAGGAGATTGCCCGCTGGTTCTTTGCCGCCGGCGGGGCCGCCGGCACCGTCGCCAAGACGATGTCGGCCTACGACATGACCGTCAGTGACGCCATCTACGGTAAGACCGGCCGCTACGTCTCGCGGGAGCGGGTGGAGCGGATGCTCGACCACGAATACGGCCTCCTCCACGAGCGGCTGGCGGCATCCCGCGGCGACCGCACACGGTTCTTCGCGATCGCAGACACTGCCGCGGCGAAGTCGTTCGCCGGGGGCAGCGAGTGTCATGCCTGGATGGCGATTCGCTTCCAGCACACCGTGGGATCGGCGACGAGCGACGTCGTCCTCCACGCCCGGCTGCTCGACTCAGCCAACGCCCAGCAGGCCGACGCGCTCGGCCGGCTCGGCGTGAACCTGGTGCACGGAGCCTTCTCCCACTGGAAATCGCCCCGGTCGCTGATCGAGACGCTCCTCGACCACGTGGGCCGCGACCGGCTGGAGATCGACTGGATCCACGTGGCGGGCCCCGCCTTCAAAGACGTTGACAACCGCCTGCTCGGCCTGCACCTCGTGCGGCTCGGCTACACGCCGGCGGTGCTCTTCGACGTCGACGGCTCCCCGCTGCTCGCCTCGGAGTCGATCCGGCACACGCGGGTGCTCGTGGAGCGCGGCCGGTTCGCGCCGGTCACCAACGTCAACATGGCGATGCTCGACCGCGCCCGCGAGGCCTTCGAGGCGGTCACCGCCGCCAAGCCCGACGCGCCGCGGGGACCGATCCGCGAGATCATGGAGGTGACGATGAACAACCTCCGCGACCGCGGTACCACGGAGGACGCCGACTTCCTGGCCCGCGTGGACCTGATCAACACGGTGGGAAAGATGGTGCTCGTCAGCGACATCGGCGCCTTTCACGCCCTGGGTGAATACCTCGCCGACCGCAAGGTGGAGGCCACGGGGCTGGTGCTCGGGGTGCCGCTGCTCCGCGAACTCTTCAACGAGAGCCACTATCGTCGCCTCGACGGCGGCATTCTCGAGGCGTTCGGCCGACTGTTCACCCACAGCGTGCGGCTCTACGTCTACCCGACCCGCGACGTGATCACCGGGCGGGTGGTCACGGCCGACACGCTCACGGTCGTGCCCAAGCTCTCGCACCTGCTCGAGCACCTGCGGGCCAACGGGCTGATCCTGCCGCTGGCCTGCGACCCCGATGCCCTCCTCACCTACTCCAGCGAGGACGTGCGGGCGCGAATCTGCTCGGGTGATCCGTCGTGGCGTGACCTCGTGCCGCCGCCGGTGGCGGAGGCGATCGACCGCAACGGCTACTTCGGCGCGAGTTGCCCGACTGAGT
>JBAXOU010000386.1:0-1539 GCA_037133115.1 Planctomycetota bacterium
CTTCGCCCGCTCTTGTTGTGTCGCGGCCAAGCCGCGAGGCTTCCTTCTTTTGCGGCACTTCTGTCGCTGGCTTCTCGGGGCTCTCTTCTTTCGCCGGCTCAGCGATGGCCTCGAGGAGGGAATGCTGATTCCAGAAGCAGGATCCGAATCGGCTAAATCGGGGCCCAAAGTTTTTTTAAACGAACTTGTTCGCGATTCGCGAACAGCGAACTTATGCTGGTGGCATGCAACTCAAACCTCACGACCTCGTCGTCACGTTGAAGCTGCTCATCGCCGGCCCGCTCACCTACGACCAGCTCGCCGCCTCGCTCCATCTGAGCAAGTCAGAGGCTCACGCGGCGGTGAAGCGGGCGAAGGCCGCTGGTCTTCTGCGCGCCGATCGGCAACCGATTCACCATGCCATTCTCGAGTTTGTTCTGCATGGTGTCAGGTATGCCTTTCCAGCCGTGAGGGGTCGCCAGGCACAGGGCATGCCGACCGCCCACGCCGCGCCGCCGCTCTCCGATCTCATTCATGCCGGGCTCGATCCGATCCCCGTTTGGCCTGACGCAGAGGGCGAGGCACGGGGAGAGTCGTTCCAGCCCCTCTATCGGTCGGCACCGGCTGCATCCCGATCCGACCCGAACCTCTATCGTTGCCTCTGCCTGATCGACGCCCTGCGCGGCGGCCGGGCTCGGGAACGTAATCTCGCCACGGAGCATCTCACGAGGCTCATCCATGGCTGAGAGGCTCTCCGACAACGTGGCGATGCTCATGCGGGTCGCGGATCGGCTCGCTCCGCTCCGCGACAGGCTCGTGTTCCTCGGCGGGGCGATCACCGAGTTGTTCATCACCGCGCCGGGCCGTCGCAGCTCCCGGCACACGAAGGATGTCGACGTCATCATCAACGTGATGAATCTCGGGGAATACTCCGAGATTCTCCGCGAGCAGCTTGTGGGCCTCGGTTTGAGTGAAGACGACCGCGAACGGGCGCCGATGCCGCTGGCTGCTCGACGATCTCATCGTCGACATCATGCCCACGCGTGGCGAAATCCTCGGATTCTCCTGTGAGTGGTATCAGGTCGCCTTCGACACGGCCCAAGCGATCTCGCTTCCCGATGGCACAACGATTCGCTTGGTGACGCCCGCCTGCTTTCTGGCCACCAAGCTCACGGCCTTCGCGGACCGGGGCCGCCGCAATCCCATGGCGAGCCATGATCTGGAAGACGTTATCGCCGTCATCGACGGCCGCCCCGAAATCGTTGGCGACGTTGCCGCCGCGCCGGCGGACATCCGTGCGGCGATCGCCATTCGATTCGGTGAACTTCTGGCACGCCGGGACGCAGAGGACGTTGTCGCCGCTCAGCTCTTACCGGACGCTGAGAGCCAGGACCGTCTGCCGCTCGTGCTTGATCGGATCCGCACTCTCTACGACGCCGGCCATGACTGAAGCCGCCCACTGCCACGACTTTCCTCGGACTGGCCTAGGCCCGCTCTCGGGGCAGGCCCGCCCCGCGATCACCGCTTCCGCTATCGCCACCAAGGCACGAGCCATCGCTC
>JBAXOU010000387.1:0-1525 GCA_037133115.1 Planctomycetota bacterium
AGACACGCAGGTTGAAAACCTACGCTACGAGTTGAAAACCTGTGCTACGAGAGGCGTCAGCGGGTGAGGGCCCGGGCGATGTCGGGGGCGAAGTAGGTGAGGATTCCGTCGGCGCCGGCCCGCTTGATCACCAGCACGCTCTCCAGCGCCGCCTTCGCCCCGTCGAGCCAGCCGTTTTCGGCGGCCGCCTTGATCATCGCGTACTCGCCGCTCACCTGGTAGGCAAAGGTAGGCACGCCAAACGCTTGCTTCACACGGTGGATCACGTCGAGCGACGTGCCGGCTGGCTTCACCATCACCATGTCGGCGCCCTCGGCGATGTCGAGAGCCACTTCGCGGAGGGCCTCGTCGGTGTTGGCGACGTCCATCTGATAGGTCTTCTTATCAGCCACGCCGAGGCCAGCCGCCGTGCCGAGCGCCGAGGCGCTGCCCACCGCGTCGCGGAAGGGTCCATAGAAGGCCGACGCATACTTCGCGGCATACGACAGGATGGCCACGTCGTCGTGGTCGTGTTCGTCGAGCGCGAGCCGCAGCGACCCCACCCGGCCGTCCATCATGTCGGAGGGCGCCACCACATGGCAGCCGGCGTCGGCCAGCACCACCGCCTGCCGGCAGAGCACTTCGACCGTTTCGTCGTTGACGATCTGCCCGTTCTTCAAGAGCCCGTCGTGACCGTGGCTCGTGTAGGGATCGAGGGCCACGTCGCAGACGATGCCCAGCGCGTCGCCACACTCCTTGCGAATCGCCCTCACGGTCCGGCAAGCGAGGTTCTCAGGATCGTAGGCGTGGGCCGCGTCGTCGGTCTTCCGGGCCGGCTCCACGACGGGAAAAAGCGCGATCGCCGGAATGCCCAGCCGCATCGCTTCGCCGGCGGCGCGGACGATGCCCTCGATCGGCAGCCGCTCGACGCCCGGCATGCTCGTCACCGGCAGCGCCATCTCGTGGTCGTGCACGAACAGCGGCCAGACGAGATCGGCGGCGGAGAGCGTGGTCTCGGCGACGGCGCGGCGCAGCCAGTGGTGCCGCCGCACGCGGCGGAGGCGGGTGTCGGGAAACCGGCCGGGAAAGGGCTGCATCATCATGGCCTCTTGTCGACGATCACGACCGATCCGATCGGCACCGGCGGCGGCGCGGGCTTCCCCACGAGCGTCGCGGTGGCACAGGCCTCGTCGGTCTCCCAGACGCACACACGGCGGGCAATCACGCCCAGACCGGCGAGCACGTGGGGCGCCACCACCTCGAGCAGGTAGCGTGCCATGTTCTCGGCCGTTGGGTTCCAGGGCAGCACGAAATACTTGGTGGGCTCCGCCACGCAGACGGCCGCAAGCGTCGTCTCGTCCTTCTCGAAGAGGATGAAGGCGTGGTCCCAGTGCTCGTCGAGCCAGCCGAGCATCCGCTTCTTGATGAGCGAGAAATCCACGACCCGGCCAACGTCGTCCACCGCCGTGCCGCCCCCCTCCGCCTCCACCTCGATGTCCACGCGGTAGTTGTGGCCGTGGAGAAACGCACAGCGGCCCTCGTGGCC
>JBAXOU010000388.1:0-1502 GCA_037133115.1 Planctomycetota bacterium
TGACTCATGGCCGACCGCATCACCACCGTTGAGCCGCCGCAGACGCTCCTCGCGTCACTCGCCCACCTCGGGCCCGGGATCGTGCTCGCGAGTTCTATCGTGGGCAGCGGTGAACTGATCGCCACCACCACCACCGGTGCCCAGGCGGGATTCGTACTCCTCTGGCTAATTCTCATCGGCTGCGTGATCAAGGTGGCGGCCCAGGTGGAAATCGGCCGCACCACGCTCACCTGGGGCCGCACGTCGCTCGCTGCCTTTGACCGCGTGCCTGGCCCGAGATTCGCCGGCCGCGGCTGGATCTACTGGGCCTGGGCGGCGATGACCGCGCTCATCGTGGTGCAGCAGGGGGGCATCGTGGTGGGCGTGGCTCAGACGCTCGCGGCCGGACTGCCGCTCACGGCCGCTGGCCGCCAGTGGGATGCCATCCACGACGAGGCTGCAGCCCTGCTCGTGGCCGAGGCCTCGGCCCGCCGCGGCGGCGATGTGAAGACGGCCGACAACCTCACAATGAAACTGGCCGCCGCGCGAGCTACCGCCGCTGAGCTGCCCGCCCCGCCCGACGAGACGGCCTGGTGCGTGATCACGGGTGGCGTGACCGCCGTGCTCTTGGCGATCGGCCGCTACCGTCTTATCGAACTGGTGTCGCTTGCGCTGGTGGGCACGTTCACGCTCGTCACGCTCCTGGCGCTCGCCATGCTCCAACTCGATCCCACCTGGGCGATCGCCAGCCACGAACTCGCGAGCGGCCTCGTGCCCTCGCTGCCGCCCGCGATCAATGGCCGCTCGCCGCTCGTTACGGCGCTGGCCACGTTCGGCATCATCGGCGTGGGGGCGAGCGAACTGATGATCTATCCCTACTGGTGCCTCGAGAAGGGCTACGGGGCCGCCGTGGGGCCGCGGGACGACTCGCCCGCGTGGGCCAGCCGGGCCCGCGGCTGGCTCCGCGTGATGCAGCTCGATGCCTGGGCCTCGATGGTGGTCTACACGCTCGTGACGATCTGCTTCTACCTCCTCGGCGCCGCCACGCTCGGGCGGCTCGGGCTCGTGCCTGCCGGCCACGAGATGGTGCGGACGCTTGGCGCCATGTATGCGCCCGTGTTTGGCACATGGGCAAGCGGGGCCTTCCTCGTCGGCGCGTTCGCCGTGCTCTACTCCACGCTCTTCGTCGCCGCTGCGGGCAACGCCCGGATGGTGGTTGATGGACTGATCCTCGCCGGCTGGCTGCCCGCCGACGACCGGTCGCGAGCCGTGTGGGCCAAGTGGATCTCCGTGGCCTGGGTGCTGGCGGCAACCCTGCTTGCCCTGCTCATCCGCCAGCCGGTGGCGATGGTGCTCGCCAGCGGCATCGCCCAGTCGGTGATGCTTGCCGCGATTGGCGTGGCGGTGGTGTATTTCCGGTGGCGGGAGACCGACCCCCGGCTCGCCCCGTCGCGTGGCTGGGACCTGCTCCTCGCCGTGTCCGTGGCCGGGCTCGTGACCGTGGGCCTGTGGACGGTGTGGGA
>JBAXOU010000389.1:0-1494 GCA_037133115.1 Planctomycetota bacterium
CTAGGAGCCTGTCCACTTTTTCCGCGTGGCACGGGCTCGGAGGCGGCAGAGCCTGCGCCTCATGCTGCGACCGGCGTACCGTCGGCGATCCGCCGTGCTGCGGACAGAGTCCGCCCCTTGGCAAGCTTCAGCAGGTTGTGGGCGGTGCACACGAGTGCCCATTCGCCGCGCACTTTTTCGACGCCGCGCAGCAAGAACTGGCGGAAGCCGCGACCCTCTTTGATCTGACCGAACACCGGCTCGGGCAGTTGTTTCCTCAGGCGATAGGGGCTCTCGTGGCCGCCGGCCCTGATCTTCTCACGCATCGCCTCGACCCGCGTCGGCGGTTCGGCCGACTCCTGCGTGGATTGCTCTGACGACGTCGCCGGCACGGCGGCGGCATCGGCAGTTGCAACCGGCGTCGCGCTCTCAGCGGCATCGCCAACCGCATGTTTGGCCCGGCCCGTCGCGATATATCCGTCGATGCCGCGCGCCTCCAGACCCTCGAGATTGGCTTCTGAACAGAAGCCGGAATCGGCCGAGAGCTGATCCGGCTTGGCGCCCGTGTTCAGCATGACAGCGTCCGCCATCGGAATGAGTTGATGCTTGTCGTTCGGCCGGGCGTCGAGGTCGTGCGCGACGATCACCTGCGCGGTCCCGTCGACCGCGGCCTGAGCGTTGTAGGCCTGCACAAAACCGTCCTTCGATTTCATGATGCGGCTCTCGGGATCGGTGAAGTTCTTCTGCGCTTTGGGGTCGGGATCGTCTGATATCGGAGCTGCAGGCTTACCCGGTTTCTTGCGGTTTTCTTTGCGCCGCTGTTCCTCCGCCTCGGCCTCGGCTTTGCGTTTTTCTTCCGCCGCGGCCTTGGCTTCCGCCTCCAACTCGGCCTTCGCCTGCCTGATCTTCTCCGCACGCCGCTTCTTGTCGGCAACCCACTTCGGCATCTCGTCGCCGGATTTATTGGTGCCGTGCTTGGCGTCTTCCGCGGTGTCGGCGGCCTCGGACGCGGCCAGCCATTTGGCGACTTCGGCCTCCAACTCCGCTGCGCGCTTCTCCATGCGCTCGTACGACATCGCCTTGTGCTTCGAGGCGTTCGCCTTGATCTTCGTGCCATCCAGCGCGACATGCCCGAGCTTCACGAGGCCCGCTTGCTCGCACAACCGCAACACCTGCAAGAACAGCGCAGCCAGCGGCTTCAAGTGCCGCTTGCGGAAATCGCTGATCGTGCGGAAATCCGGCGGATCTAACGCCACGATGCTCATGAAGTCCACACGTTCGCGGCAAGCCTTGGCGATGCGGCGCGACGAATAAATGCCGCTGCAATAGGCATAGAGCAGCAGCGCCACCATCAGCCGGGGATCGAACGGCGGCTGGCCGTGGGGCGAGCTATAGCTGGCATTGATCTGGTCAAGATCCAGCTGCTCGCGAACCAGCGCCACGATAAAGCGCGCGAGATGGTCCGCATCGACGAAGTCCTGCACGCTTGGTGGCAGAAGCTGCGTCTGATCGATC
>JBAXOU010000390.1:0-1484 GCA_037133115.1 Planctomycetota bacterium
CCCGGCGCCCGCATGAGTTCGTGGAGCAGGTCGATGTGCTGCTTGAACACGCCCCGCGGCCGTGTCTCGTGGCTGACGCATATCCAGGCAGCCTTGCCAACGATCTCCCCCATCATGCCACAGGTGCGCATCACGCGGACGGCTCCAAGGGCCTGGCGATCCACGCTGATGTTGCGGCCAGCCATGAACAGGTTCGAGATGGTGCGGCTGTAGAGGCAGCGATACGGCGCCCAGTAGGGGCCTTTATAGGTGTAGCCCTTGCCGCGTGTGTAGTGGGAAATGAAGGCGTCGCCGTCGAGATTCTTGTCGAAGGCCGGATTCGGGAAATGAACGTCGATGTGCCACGTGCTCGGAAACGCCGCATCCGGCCAGGCGTTGCCGCTCCGAAAATCGTCGGCCGTCAACACAACGTCGCCGAGCAGCCGTCGTGACTCTCGCTTGCCGGCGATGAACGCGCTCCAGCCAAGCCGATGGTTGGGGTACTGGCCGTCGACGTTCTTGAGCGCGTCCCACGCCCCATACATCGCCCGCAGGTTGTTGTCGCGGATCCGCTCGATGTCCTTGATCTGGTCTTTGTCGAACCCGCTCTCCCAGAACCAGCCGCCGAGCAGATCGAGCGGCTTCTTGGCGGTGCCGCCGTCGAGCGACTGCCGTCCGGGGAAGGGCTTGTCGGCGAGGTCGATCGCCCACGGCAGCCTCGGAAAGGGGGCGGCCACGCTGCCCGACTCCGTCTGCACCGTGAGGGCGTCCTTGTCCTTGCATTCGCAGTGGAGCACCTGGCCCGCGTCGGCCTGATCGAGCACGTTCCAGAGGTTGCTCGCCCCCATCGTGCCTTCGGAGGAGACCTCGTAGTCGGCGCCAGCGAGGAAGCCCACCGCGGCGTCGCCCGTGCAGTCGGCGAAGAGCCGGCCGCGAATCCGGGTGCGACGAGCGGTCCGCACGTGCTGAGCCGTGACCGACACGATCGTCCCGTCGCGGGTCTCCACCTCGTTGACCCGCTGCTCGAGCATAAGCGTGATTCGCGGTTCGGCGCGGGCAACCCGCAGCTTGCGGTCGTCGTCGTAGATGCCCCCTCCCTTGGCGTTGCCGGTACCGGCCGCCTTGGGCGGGCAAAGTTCCTCCACGATGTCGCCGACGTGTGGAAATGGTTGTTGGCGGGTGTGGCCCTCCGGCCAGACACGAACTTCGCTCGACCCGTTGCCGCCGAGCACCGGCCGATCCTGGACGAGTGCGACCGCGAGCCCCTGCCGGGCGGCCGATACCGCGGCTGCAGTGCCCGCCACACCGCCACCAACAACTACGAGATCGAACTCACCCCCGTCAACAGGCGGCCCGTCGAGGCCGAGCAGTTTTCGGCGCCAGGCCGTCATCTTCGGCTCGGCATTCGGCGGAGCGACGGCCGGCTCCCGCACGAAAACGATCGCATCGCAGCGGCCTTCGAAGCCAGTGAGGTCGTGCAGCGCGACGGTGGCCTCACCACCGAC
>JBAXOU010000391.1:0-1468 GCA_037133115.1 Planctomycetota bacterium
CTCCCACTCCCACTCCCACTCCCACTCCCACTCCCACTCCCACTCCCACTCCCACGCTCCCGACATTGAGCGTGTCCAGCAGCCGTGTGAATGAGGGCAACACGGGCACGACGTCGCTGCAGTTCACGGTCACGCTGTCCGCAGCGTCCACCCAAGCAGTGTCGGTTCAGTATTCGACCGCCAACGGTACCGCGACCGCCGGCAGCGATTACACCGCCGCCAGCGGCACCCTGACGTTTGCCCCGAGCGAACTCACGAAGACGATCACCGTTGCCATCGCCGGCGACACGACGGTGGAGTCGGACGAGACGCTCATCGTCAAACTCGGCACGGCACTGGCGGCCACGATCCTCGCCGGCACTGGCACCGGCACGATCGTCAACGACGATGCCGTGAAGGCCGGCACCTATAACTACGCCGACGTCCTGCAGAAGTCGCTGCTGTTCTACGACGCCCAACGGTCCGGTGACCTGCCCACGAACTTCCCGCTCAACTGGCGGGGCGACTCGGCGCTGACCGACGGCAAGGACGTGGGGGTGGATCTCAGCGGTGGTTATTACGACGCCGGCGACCACGTGAAGTTTGCCCTGCCGATGGCGTCGTCGATGACGCTGCTCGGTCTCGGCGTCGTGCAGTACCGCGACGCCTATGCCACCAGTGGCCTGTTGCCGCAAATGCTCGATGCGCTGAAGTGGGGCACCGACTGGCTCATCAAGGCGCATCCGTCGGCGAACGTGTTCTACGCGCAGGTCGGCAACGGCAGCGCCGACCATGCCTTCTGGGGCGCGCCCGAAGTCATGACCATGGGCCGGCCGTCCTACAAGCTCGATGCCACGCGTCCCGGCTCCGATGCGGCAGGCGAGGCGGCGGCGGCGCTGGCCGCGGCCTCGATCGTGTTTCGGCCGACAGACGCCGCGTATGCCGATCTGCTCCTGAAGCACGCCCGCGAACTCTACACGTTTGCCGATACCTATCGGGGCAAGTATTCCGACAGCATTCCCGACGCGGCGTCCTTCTATAACTCGTTCAGCGGCTACAACGACGAACTGGCCTGGGGGGCGACGTGGCTCTACAAGGCCACCGGCGAGCAGGCATATCTCGCCAAGGCGGAGGCGATCTACGCCGGTTCGCTGGCGGGCCAACAACTGCAGTGGACGCATTCGTGGGACGACAAGACCTACGGCTCCGCTGTGCTGCTGGCGCAGGTGACGGGCAAGGCTGTGTACAAGGCCGACGCCGAGCGGTGGCTCGACTACTGGACGGTCGGTAACTCGAGCGGACGAGTCAAATACACCCCTGGCGGTTTGGCCTTCCTCGACACGTGGGGCTCACTGCGGTACTCGGCTGACACGTCGTTCCTGGCGCTCGTCTACAGCGACACCGTGGGCGACAAGGCCGGCCGCTATCACGACTTTGCGGTCCGGCAGATCAACTACATGCTCGGCGACAATCCGCAGGGGCGGAGCTA
>JBAXOU010000392.1:0-1465 GCA_037133115.1 Planctomycetota bacterium
GCCGGCACGCTGACGACCGCTGTCGCGAATGCCGTCTCGGCCAACACGACCGTCGGCAGCGGCGCTACCCTCTCCCTCGGCGGGGCCCAGACCTTCACGAGCCTCTCCGCGGCCGGCACAGTCGCCGCGAACTCGAGCGCCGTGACGGTCAACAACGCGTCGTCCAACACGGTCGCCACGCTCACCGGCGGCAGCGCGGCCTCGCTCACGAAGCAGGGCGCGGGTGACCTTTCGATCACCGACGGCTCGGGCTTCGGCGGCTCGGTGAGCATCTCCGGCGGCTCGGTCACGGCGGGCGGCCTCGGCTCGGGCGCGGTCTCGATGACCGCCGGCAGCCTATACGGCTCCACCGGCTCGACGATCTCCAACGCGATCACGATCGGCACGGACGCCGCGACTACGGCCTACACGCAGAACTTCAACACCATCGGCAGCGGCCTGCCGACAGGGTGGACGGTCAAGACAGGCGCCAGCTCATCCTCGTTGGGAACTGCCTCGGCCATGACCACGGCCGCGACGAATTGGAGCTCCACGACCGGCACGTTCGCCAACTACGCCGCCACGACCGGGCTCACCAGTTCGTCCACCCCGGCGGAACAGTCCAACTCGACTGATCGGGCTCTCGGCGCGAAGCAGACCGCCGCCTTCGGTGACCCCGGTGCTTCGTTCAACTACGCCTTTACGACGACCGGCACGACCATCTCGTCGATCTCGTTGGACATGATGCAACTTGACTCCCAGGGCAGGTCCACCACGTGGAGCATCGAGTACGGTATCGGCACCTCACCGACGTCGTTCACCCAACTCGGCACGTACACCGATCCGGGAGCCTGGGGCTCGACCACGCTCACGTTCTCCGGCTCGAGCGTGAGCGGGATGAGCAACCTTGCCAACGGCGTCTTCCGAGTGGCGGCCCTCACGGCGGCGGGTGGTTCCGGATCGCGAGACACGACGGCGATCGACAACTTCCAGATCAACACACGCACCGTTAGTGCCGCCGCCGCCACGCTCGGCACGACCGACGCCTCGGCGGTCATCTACTCCGGCAACGTCTCGCTGCTCGCGTCGAGCACGGCCACGCTCACCGCCGTCGCCGGGGGCACCGCGACATTCTCCGGCATCATCAGCGGGACGGCCGGGTCGATCATCAAGACAGGCGCCGGCACCGTGATCCTCTCCGGCAACAACACCTACTCCGGCAGCTCGACGATCTCGGCCGGCACGTTGCAGGCGGGCAACGCGAGCGCCTTCGGCTCCGGTGCCGTGGTGCTGTCGAACGGCGCCACGCTCAACCTGGCCAACCTGGCGATCGCTAACAACATCACCAACAACGGCGGTACGCTCGCGAACGCGGCCTCGTACACCGGCACGCAGTCGCTCACGGCCGCGGCATCGTTCGGCGCCCTCGGCGGCACGCTCTCCGTGATCAACGGCGGCAGTGCCACCCTCACCGGCGCCGTCACGG
>JBAXOU010000393.1:0-1438 GCA_037133115.1 Planctomycetota bacterium
TTCGATCCCGAGAGATTCCGCGAGGAAGGCCGCGCGGTCGTCGACTGGATCGCGGACTACTGGGCGTCACTCGCATCGCGGCCGGTCTCGCCTGCCGTGTCGCCGGGCGACGTGCGGTCGCACCTGCCGTTGCGGCCGCCCGAAGCGGCCGAGCCGCTCGCCGACGTGCTTCATGACCTCGACCGGGTGATCGCGCCGGGGCTCCTGCACTGGCAGCATCCCGCCTTCTTCGGCTACTTCCCCGCCAGCGCCAGCGGGCCGTCGATCCTCGGCGAGCTGCTTTCCGCCGGGCTCGGCGTGCAGGGCATGCTCTGGGCCACGTCGCCCGCCTGCACGGAACTGGAAACGCACGTGCTCGACTGGCTCCGTGACCTGCTCGGCCTGCCCGAGCGGTTCGCGAGCAGCGGCACGGGCGGCGGCGTGCTCCAGGATTCCGCGTCGAGCGGCGTGCTCGTGGCCCTGGTCGCAGCCCGCGAGCGGGCGACGGCGCTCGCCACCAACCGCGCGGGTCTCGCCCAGGACGACCGCCCGCTCGTGGCCTACGCGAGTGTCGATGCCCATTCGAGCGTGGAGAAGGCGGCCGGGATCGCCGGCATCGGCCGTGACTGGCTGCGAAAGATTCCCGTCGATGCCGCCGGGCGCATGGACGCCACCGCGCTCACCGTCGCGATGGATGCCGACGCCGACGCGGGCCGGCGCCCGTTCTTCGTAGCCGCGACGGTGGGCACGACGGCCTCGGGCGCCGTCGACCCGGTGACCGACATCGCAGCGGTCGCCGCGAGGCATGCCGCGTGGCTGCACGTCGATGCCGCGTGGGCGGGCGCGGCGGCGATCTGCCCGGAGTTTCGCGGGCCGCTCGTGGCCGGTGCCGAGTCGGCCGACAGCTGGGGCTTCAACCCGCACAAGTGGATGCTCGTGAACTTCGACTGCCACGCGCTCTGGGTGGCCGACCGGGCGGCTCTCATCGCCGCCCTCTCCATGAAGCCCGAATACCTCCGAAACCGGGCGAGCGACACCGGCAGCGTGATCGACTACTGCGACTGGCAGGTACCGCTCGGCCGCCGGTTCCGCGGCCTCAAGCTCTGGTTGACGCTGCGGATGCTCGGCGCCGAGGCCCTCCGCGACCACATCCGTCGCCACGTCGCCTGGGCGGGCGAGTTTGCAAACCTGGTTGCAGCCGATCCCCGGTTCGACCTCCTCCTCCCGCCGAACCTCTCGCTCGTCTGCTTCGCGCTCCAGGCCGGCGACGAGGCCACGCAGTCCCTGCTCGACCGCGTCAACGCCACAGGGCAGGCGTTCATGACGCATGCCCGCATCGGGGGCCGTCTCGCCATCCGCCTCGCGATCGGGGGTGCGACGACGACCCGCGACGACGTGCTGGGGGCGTGGCAGCAGGTAACGCATCTCTCCACGTAGCCGCAGGTTGGTAACCTGCGGT
>JBAXOU010000394.1:0-1437 GCA_037133115.1 Planctomycetota bacterium
GACAGGGGGGCCGCGTCCAGCGTGATTCGCCCGCGGCCTTACGGCCGGTCGGCTTGTGCGAATGCCGTACAAGCCCAACGCCGTGAGGCGTGGGGTGAACCGACAGGGGGGCCGCGTCCAGCGTGATTCGCCCGCGGCCTTACGGCCGGTCGGCTTTCAACTCACCACGCACTCGACCGCGAGGATCACGGGCGATCCTTCTCAGCAGAGCGGATCCTTCTTTTCCGTGATCACCGGCAACTGCGGCGACATCTCGGCGTTGAGTGCCGTGAAGTCTTTCCATTCGGCCGGGAGATTGTCCTCGTGGAAAATCGCTTCCACCGGACACTCTGGCACGCACGCCTCGCAGTCGATGCACTCGTCGGGGTGGATGTAGACCATCTTGTCCCCTTCGTAGAAACACTCGACGGGGCAGACCACCACGCAGTCGGTGTACTTGCAGGCGAAACATGGCTCGGCGACGACGTGGGTCATGATCAACTCCTGTGACGGTGGCGCGTGTGTGGCGCTCGGCTGTTCCTAGCCGCTGCCGGCGAAATCCGGCACCGATACGGCCATCTGCGCGGCATCCTAGGGGGATCTCACATACCTGTCAACGAACTGGCCGGCCCGCGATTCCCCGGGGCCAGGATGCGAGGATCCGGGTGGCGTTGGTGGCTTCCAGCGGCCGTCCCTATGATGACAACACCATCGGCCTTCCGGGCGGAAAACATGAACCCGGCGACGGGGTGTCGGGGCGACCCTGACCCGCCCCCTTGGCCGCCACCGCAGGTGCCTCCGTGACGAGCCCGCCAGAGCCCCGTTCGGCCCTCCCGGGGGAGGATCGCGGCCTCCTCGACGCCTGCCTCGCCGGCACGTCGGGCGCGTGGGACGAGTTTGTCGGCCGCTTTGCGGGACTGTTCGCCTTCATCGCCTCGAGATGCGCCCGGCAGCGTGGGCTGACGCTCGCGGCAGCTGACCGCGATGACCTCGTCGCCGACGTCCTTGTCGAATGCCTGCGAGACGACGCCGCCGCCCTGCGATCGTTTGCCGGACGCTCGAGCCTCGCCACCTACCTGGCCGTGATCGCGCGACGGGTCGTCGCTCGACGACTCAGCGACATGGCGCGTGATGCCGCGCCGCGGGTGCCGCACCCGCGGCTTCGGCGGGCCGACGTGATGGCCACCGACGAGACCGCGCAGGCCGCGGATCGCGAACAGGTGGAGACGCTGCTCCGCAGACTCGATACCGACGAGGCCCGGCTCGTCCGGCTCCACCACCTCGAGCACCGCAGCTACGGCGAGATCAGCCACCTCACCGGCATGCCGCTCAACTCGATCGGCCCAGCCCTCTCGCGGGCCCGCGAGAAGATGAAGCGGCTCGAGCACCAGCCTCGAGCGGGCTGAGGCAGGTTCTCCATGAACCGTGTGCGGCCATGTCTCACAGCGCCACGCCGGG
>JBAXOU010000395.1:0-1430 GCA_037133115.1 Planctomycetota bacterium
TTGCTCGTCGTCCTCAGCGTTATCGCCACACTGTTTGCAGGTCTGGGGGCCTGCATCGCGGTGAAGAACGGAGGCTGGACGTTTCTCGCAGTCGTCGTCGGGCTCGCCTCGGCCGCTTTCCTCCTCGTTCAGATCCTGCGATTGGAGGTCGGTCCCGCGGGGTTTGCGTACTGCAATCTGAGCGGTTCGCGGGACGTCCGGTTCGCAGATATACGTCGGGCATACTTCGAGGTAACACGGAAATCAAACGCCCCACAGGGAGTGGCCGCATTCTGGGTCGAACGACACGATGGTGTGCGGGTCAGGGTCAACCTTCGTACTTTCTCGGTGGAGGCAGCGCGAAGTCCCTGCACTCTCAGCCGATTTCGCGGCGGAGGGCTGCGGCGATGCGGCGGCAGACGTCCATCATCCGGGCGAAGGCCGGCAGGTCGAGCGTCTGCGCGGCGTCGCTGCATGCCGCCTTCGGGTCGGGATGCACCTCCACAATGAGGCCGTCGGCCCCCGCCGCCGCCATGCTCTCCACGAGGCTCGCGTGGCCCGTGCCGTGGCTGGGATCGACGACCACGGGCAGGTGCGTCTGGTGAAGCCAGGGCACCGTCGCCAGCGGGAGCGTAAAGCGTGTGTGCGACTCGAAGGTGCGGATGCCGCGCTCGCAGAGCATCACCTGGCGGTTGCCCGCATCGAGGATATATTCCGCGGCCAGCAGCAGTTCCTCGACCGCCGCCGCCGGCCCGCGCTTGAGGAGCACCGGCAGGGTCGTGCGCCCCACCGCCTCGAGCAGCCAGCTGGGCCGTGCACCGGCCCCTTCCCGGGAGTAGTGTACGTGCGATCACGTACTCTGCCACCCCCCGGGTGCCCGCATGGGGATGGCGGCGTGGCGTGGTTCGAGCAGAGCAGCTTCTCAATCTCCCCCCGCCCGCGAGTCGGCGCCGTCTCCTTCCTCGACCGCTTCGGCTCGGGGCTCAACCGCCACGCCCATCTCCACGCGGCCGTCACCGACGGCGTCTTCCTGCCGGGACCGCACGGCCCCGACGGGCCACCGGCCTTCCTGCCCGCTCGGCCGCTCACGCAGCCGGGGGCCAGCGGCGTCATCGAGCTCTCGCCGTTTGAGTTTCTCGCCCCGGCTTGCGGATCTCATCCCACAGCCGCGGAGGCACCGGCATCGCTATCACGGAGTGTTTGCGCCGAACCACCCGCTGCGGCCGGCCGTCACGGCTCTGGCGGAAAGGGAATGTCGGGAAGCAGCGCGATGCCGCGACGGGCGGGCATGCGAGCGACGACCACGCCACGGAAGGATGCTGCGACGCGAACCACGCGAACCAAAAGCCCCGCTCGCACGACACGTCGCGGATTGCCTGGGCCAAGCTGATGGCGAGGGTGGGGGAGGAGTTTCCGCTCGAGTGCCCAGCGTGCGGCGGCGACATCCGGCT
>JBAXOU010000396.1:0-1423 GCA_037133115.1 Planctomycetota bacterium
CCGGAGCCGTCGAGCGTGGTGCTCGCACTGCTTGGCGTGGGCACGCTTACGGCAGTCGTGCGTCGCCGGGGCCGGAAGGGTGCGACGGGGTGAGCGGTGGTGATGCGGAGCGTGGCATGCACAGGTTGAAAACCTGTGCTACACCAGCGTGATCGCGGCACAGGTTACCAACCTGTGCTACGTGGGCGTGATCGCGGCACAGGTTACCAACCTGTGCTACGAGATGCGGAAGTAGCACAGGTTGGTAACCTGTGCCCGTTTTCGGCGCAGGTTGAAAACCTACGATCCGGTGGCGGCTGGATGCACAACGGGCTCTGCCTACAGCCCCGGGATCGCCGGAGGCCGGATCCGTCGCTTCGTTTCCTCGAGGCTCGTGAGGAATGCCGTCAGGTCGGCGAGGTCCTGCTTGTTGAGGCCGAGCGGCTTGAGGAGTGGCGACTTCACCGGAAACCGTGGGTCGTCGGCCTGGTTCTCCCTGCGGACGGGCTTCGGCATGCCGGCGTTGTAGAGCGTCAGGGCCACCTGGAGTTCGAAGAGCCCGTTGTGCATCAGCGGGAGCGTGGCCGTGGCGTCGCGGAGGCTTGGCGTGCGAAACTTCCCGGTGTCGGCCGGGTCGTCTGTGATGCGGCCGCGGCCGATGTCCTCGAATGGCCGGCCATAGTTGGAGAGCCCGAGGTCGTGGAAGCCGCCGTCGGAGAAGGCGGGGCCGTTGTGGCAGTTGATGCAGCGGGCCTCGCGCCGGAAGAGGTCCATGCCGAGGAGGGCCTCGTCGGTGAGTGCGGCAGCACCGCCCTTCATGAAGCTGTCAAACCTCGACGTGCCCCCGACCACCGTCCGCTCGAAGCAGGCGAGCGCCTGGGCGGCGAGGTCGATGGACACAGGCTCCGCGCCGAATGCCTTCTGCCAGAGTTCCTGGTAGCCCGGCTCTTTTTCGAGCAGGGCCACGACGTGCTCGGGGCCCGACCGCATCTCGTCGGGATTCATGAGCACCTGCCGCGCCTGGTCTTCGAGCGACTCGGCGCGGCCGTCCCAGAAGAGCCGCTGCTGAAACGCCGTGTTGCGGATGGTGGGGGAGTTGCGGGCGAGTTGCTTGCGCGAATGGCCGAAGCTCGTGGTGCGGCCGTCGGCCCAGCCGAGATCGGGATCGTGGCAGGAGGCACAGGCGATCTGGCCGCTGCCCGAGAGGCGGGGATCGAAGAAGAGGGTTTTGCCGAGCGTCTCCTTCTCAGTGGTGTGCGGGTTGTCGGCCGGATGCTCCACCTCGGGAAGGAGGCCGATCTCCTTCCAGTTCACGCCGGGATCGACGTGCGGCGCGGGCCACGTGGAGGGGTCTTCCGCATACACGCGGCGGAGTTCCGCGGCGCGGGCCTTTCGCTCGTCGGCCGTCCGCTCGGGGCGAGGAGCAAGGCGTTCGGGAGGCTGC
>JBAXOU010000397.1:0-1400 GCA_037133115.1 Planctomycetota bacterium
TTGTCATTCACGCCGTGAATGATTATCATTCATGGGATGAAAGGAACAACACTGCCGCGGCTCGCGGCTGCGGCGCTCCGCGAACGGCTGCAGGTGATGCCCGCCGTTGTCGTGAGCGGCGCCCGGCAAGCGGGTAAGAGCACGCTCGTGCAGGAGCAGGTTGCGGGGCGGCGCATCTACGCCACGCTCGACGACCTCGATGTATTCGACGTGGCACGTCGCGATCCCATGGCGCTCGTGGGCGGCGGGGCCCGAATCACGATCGACGAGGTCCAGCGAGAACCCGCACTCCTGCGGTCGATCAAGCGAGCCATCGACCAAGACCGCGCGGTCGGGCGGTTCTTGCTCACCGGGTCGGCCAACCTCCTGCTCATGCGGGGAGTCTCCGAGTCGCTGGCCGGGCGGGCAAGCTATCTGACGCTCTGGCCCATGACGCGTCGCGAGCAGGCGGGCGAGGGCCGGGCTGGCCTCTGGCCGGAACTGTTGGCGGCGGAAGATACAGAGTGGCGCGAACTGCTGGCAGACCGAGGTGGATCCAAGGAGGACTGGAGGCGGATGGCCCGGCGGGGCGGCTTTCCGACGCCGGCCCTGCATCTCCGCACCGACCGGGAACGTGCCATCTGGTTCGACGGATACATCCGCACCTACCTCGAGCGCGATCTGCAGGACCTCTCGTCGATCACCGCGCTTCCCGACTTTCGCCGGCTGATGCGGGCTGCCTGCCACAGACTCGGCCAGATGCTCAACCAGACGGAACTCGGCCGCGATGTCGGCCTGCCCCAGCCGACGGTGCACAGATACCTGAACCTCCTGGAAACCTCCTTCCTGCTCGTGCGCATCTCGGCATTCGCCACGAATCGCACGAAGCGCCTCATCAAGACGCCCAAGCTCTACTGGGGCGACACCGGTGTCGCGCTGTACCTGTCGGGTCTGGATGAGCCCGGCGGGGCGTATCTCGAAAACATCGTGCTCAACGACCTGTTGGCGTGGCGGGATGCGAGCGCGGAAAGGATCGATCTTCACTACTGGCGGACGGTCACCGGCGACGAGATCGATTTCGTGATCGAATCAGGCGGGCGGCTCTTGCCGATCGAGGTAAAGTCGACATCTCGGCCGCGACTATCCGACGCCGCCGGACTGCGGGCGTTTCGGGCGGAATACGGCAAGACAGCGCGGGCGGGGCTGCTGCTCCACGCGGGGCAAACTCTCGAATGGCTCGCCCCGGACATCCTGGCCGCCCCCTGGTGGCGACTGCTCTGAAGGGCAGCATGCAGCGGCCGAAAGTGCGCAGGATCTCTATGCGCTGGTCCCCTCGCCGTATCGTGACCCAGGTCGGCGCGCGGAGATGCCACCGGCCATGGCTGCGACTCATGCGACAAACCGCCCTCCCACGACACCTC
>JBAXOU010000398.1:0-1377 GCA_037133115.1 Planctomycetota bacterium
CGCCGTCGCGTGGGCCAAAGTCGCCGTCTCGGGTCCGTCGGGCCGAGGGTCCGCCCGCCGCGGAGCCGACCAGCCGCCATCTCAGCGTGGTTCCGCGGCCTGGATCGGCCACGGTCTCCCCGTCGCGACGGCAACCGCTGCGGCTTGGCGACTTCGTGGTCGGCCCAAGCAACCGGATGGCGTTCGCCGCGATTGAACTCGCCGCGGCCCGGCCCGGAGAGATGTCGCCCCTGGTGATTCATGGCCCGAGTGGGGTCGGGAAGACGCACCTCGTGGAGGCCGCGTGCGACCGTGCCCGCGAACTGCATCCGGGAGCCACCGCTGTCTGCCTCTCGGCTGAGCAGTTCACCACCGCCTTCCTGCAGTCGCTGCACGGCGGTGGCCTGCCGGGATTCCGCCGCACCTGCCGCTCGGCCGATGTGCTGGTGATCGACGACCTGCAGTTCTTCGTCGGCAAGAAGGCGACCCTTCTTGAACTGCAGCAGACGCTTGATGCGTTGCTCCGCCAAGGCCGGCAGGTCATCTTCGCCTGTGACCGCGAACTCGACGCCCTGCCCGATCTTGGCGCCGATCTGCTGACGCGGCTGCGGGGTGGCATGGTGGCCCGCCTGCTGCCCCCCGACTACGACGTCCGCCGAGGCATCGTCGCGGCGGTTTGCGACAAGCGCGGCTTGGTCGTGACGGACGACGTGCTCCACTACGTGGCCACGTCGATGACGCGGCACGCGCGGGAGCTCCTCGGTGCCATCAACCGTCTCGAGGCCACGAGCCACATGCTGGGCCTACCGGTGACGCTCGGGATGGCGCAGGAGGCATTGGCTGACCTCGTCCGCTCGAGTGGTCGGAGCGTTCGGCTGGCTGACATCGAGCGGGCGGTCTGCAAGGCGTTTGGCATCGAAAGCGGCACGCTGCAGTCGTCACGCCGGGCGCGGTCGGCGAGCCATCCGCGAATGCTCGCCATGTTTCTGGCCCGGAAGCACACCCAGGCGGCGCTGACGGAGATCGGCGGATACTTCGGCAGGCGCAGCCATTCGACCGTGATTGCGGCCCAGAAGGCCGTGGGGGATTGGGTGGCGAAGGGGTCGCAGGTGGTCCTCGCCGACGCTACGTGGGACGTCGAAGAGGCGATCCGCCGCGTCGAGGACGTGCTCCGCGCCGGCTGAGTCGGCGCCCGGCGTGGCTCGGGCCTGCCCATGCCGTCGCCGTCGACCTCCGGAAGCCCAATCGCGTGAGCGATGGGGGCACGCTGGCTCTACTGCATCGCTCGGGACTGCCCATGCCCGTCGCCGGACGCTCGCTACGGGCATCCTGCCCTTCGCTCACTCGATGCTGGCTGCGCTTCGGCATCCTGCCTGCGCTGGCCAGCAACGCCGGCTC
>JBAXOU010000399.1:0-1375 GCA_037133115.1 Planctomycetota bacterium
GCGTCGCGGATCACGGTGATCCGGCCGCTGCGGTCGGTGAGATACACATGCCCGGCCGCGGCCACGGGCGAGGCGTACGTGCGACCCACGCCGGGAATCCGGGCTGTCTCGTAGTGCGGCCGGCCCGTGCGGGCGTCGACGCAGGTGAGCAGGCCGGTCTTTTCCTTGTAGTAGGAGAGACGGCCAGCGGAGAGCAGCGGCGTGGCGATGTCGGGCGTGTCGTGATCCTTGCTCCAGCGGACGCGGTCGGTGCCCGCGAGGTCGCCGCGGCCGGCGAGGTCGAAGGCCCCGAGGAACGAACCGCGAAACCCGCTGGCGACGTAGGCCACGCCGTCGGCGGCCACGGCCGACGCGACCGGCCGCTCGGTCTGGCCGCCGCACCGCCAGAGTTCCTTGCCGCTGGCGAGGTCGTAGCCCCGGGCCGCACGCTGCCCGTTCATCACCACCTGCCGGACGCCCTGCGGATCGTCGACGACCAGCGGCGTCGCCCAGCAGGTGGGCTCATCCCGCGGCGTCTGCCAGACGATGCCGCCGGTCTTCGCGTCCACCGCGAACAGCATCGACCCCTGTTCGTGATCCCAGGGCACGAGCACGACGTCGCCGGCGAGCGTCGGCGACGAGCCTTCGCCGAAGCCGTTGCGGATGGTCATGTCGCCGAAGTCGCGGCTCCAGAGGTGGGTGCCATCGAGAGTGTAGGCGTGGAGCCCGCGGGAGCCGAAGTGGGCAAACACCCGCGTGCCGTCGGTGCAGGGGGAGGCGGAGGCGAAGCCGTTGGTCTCGTGCGTCCGCTCGTGCGGCACCGCCTTCACGGCCGACCGCGACCAGCGTTCGCGGCCCGTCGCGCGATCGAGGCAGAGGAGCCGAAAGTCGAGCATGCCATCCGCACCTTCGACCGGCACGGCGGTGGTGACGAACACCATGTCGCCCACGACGACCGGCGACGACGACCCCTTCCCGGGAATCTCGACGCTCCAGGCCAGCTGCTTGTCGGGGCCGAACGCCACGGGCGGCCGCGCGGTGAGCGACACGCCGTTGCCGCCGTCGCCCCGCCAGTGCGGCCAATCCCCACGGGCCGCGGCGGCGCCCGCCGCGAAGATCACCACGAGCACGCTCCATGTGGTCGGCCAGCGCATGGCGGTCGTCTCCAGGTCGCGAGCTCTCGGATCCAGACGAGTGGGAGCGCGACGATTGTTCGGCAATCGTATCGCGTCCTCCACGGGTGTTCCACGCACGCTGGCCCGCCAGCCGCGATTCCACAGGTTGAAAACCTGTGCTACGGGGGACTGGCAGCGAGGGGCTGCCCGTGCCCGGGAGCCGGCATTGCTTTCTCCGCGAAGCCAGGATGGCGAAGCGGAGAAAGCATCGAGCGAGCGAA
>JBAXOU010000400.1:0-1331 GCA_037133115.1 Planctomycetota bacterium
TCGCCGGACGCTCGCTACGGGCATCCTGCCCTGCGCTCGCTCGATGCTGACTTCGCTCCGCCATCCATGGCTTCGCTCGTCAGCAACGCCGGCTCCCGGGGCACGGGCAGCCCCTCGCTGTCCCCCGTAGCACAGGTTGGTAACCTGTGTGCTCCAACCGGGGAATCGACAGTCGTGACGACGCTTTCTCGCAGCGAACGGTCCGGGCTTCAGCCCGTCCGCGTGACTCTGCTCACGCCGCCGGGCCGCGGCGCGCTTGCCGTCGTTGGCGTGTGGGGCAGTGGTGCGATCGACCTCGTCAATCACCTGTTTGCGGCCGGCAGGGCCGGGGCCCTGGCGGAGCGGCCCGATGGGTCGATCGCGTTCGGCTCGTGGCGGCCGACAGGGGAGGATGTGGTGCTCGTTCGTCACTCAGCCAACCGCGTCGAGATCCACGGCCACGGTGGCACCGCCGCATCGGCTGCCGTGATCGCGAGCCTCGAGGTGGCGGGGTCGACGCACGCGGGGTGGCAGGACTGGCTCGACGAAGCCCCATGTGCTCAGGAGGCCCTCACGATCCTGCCCGGGGTGTGGGGCCCCAAGGCGGCCATGATTCTCTGCCGGCAGGCGTCGGGATCACTCGACGCGGCCATCGAGCAACTCTCTGGGTACGTTGCCCGCGGTGAGCTGGCGGCCGCCCGGCCGCTTGCCGGGCGACTCCTCACAGCCGCCCGCGTCGGCCTGCGGCTGGCAGCACCGTGGCGGGTCGTGCTCGCGGGACGGGTCAACGCCGGGAAAAGCAGCCTCATGAATGCCCTCGTCGGCCACGCCAGAAGCCTTGTTGCCCCCGTGCCGGGCACCACCCGTGACGTCGTTGCTGCTCCTGCCGTCCTCCGAGGCTGGGCCGTCGAACTCATCGATGCTGCCGGCAGTCGCGACGACGAAGAACCAGCCTCTGCCACCGAGCGGGAGGGGATCGCGCGGGCCGCCGCGGCGCGGGAAGCCGCTGATCTCATCGTCCGCGTGGTGCCAGTGGATGACACGCGGCCAGGCGACAGTCAGGCTCGGCCGAACGAACTCGTGGTCGTGTCCAAGATCGATCGGGTGCCGCGCGAGCGACGTTCCGGGTCGCTCGTCACATCGGCTGTCACGGGCGAAGGGATCGACGACCTCGTCGCGGCGATCGTCGATCGGCTCGTGCCGGAGGAGCGGCGCGAGCCAGAACTGCTCGTGGGCCCCGTGCCGTTCACAAGCCGGCAGGTTGAGGCGATCTCGCGGATGGTCGGTCAGCCGACGTAGCCGCAGGTTGGTAGGCCACACGTAGCCGCAGGTTGGTAACCTGCGGAATAGTA
>JBAXOU010000401.1:0-1324 GCA_037133115.1 Planctomycetota bacterium
GGATCGAAGTAGGGCCGGGCGGTGGTCGCGCTGCCGGGGGGAACGCGATCGGCGGGCCGGTCTCCCGTGACCAGTTCGAAGGTGACTCCCAGGGGCTGGCATCCCGGGCGCGCGGTACCGATCGTGAGACCCACCCTGCCGAACTGGTCGCCCAAAGCCACCACCTCGAAGCGGGTGAAGACCTGCTTCTGCGGATCGTACTCTAGGAAGCCGAGCAGCATTGGCTCGTAGCCCCACTCTTTCATGGAAGCGATCTTACCGGCGAGCACATCCACGGGCGGCTGCTTGCCCAGTTTGGCGTGGCCGTCTAGCCGCAAGCGGACGCGGCCTGCGGCAACGTTCTCGACCGTCAGGTTCAACTCGGCGGCGCGAACCGAGGCACTGTCCACACCATCGCTATGCCCGTCGTAGACGGACCTCGGGTTCAGGTGCCGGCGCACGAGACGATCGGCGAGACCCGCCGGCATCGCAAACGTGTCGCCGGCGCGCGGGTTGGCCGGCATCAGCGATTTCCATTCAGCCTCAGAGAGCCACATGTGGTCGGGGTGGGCCTGGGGCGTGGTAATCCTCCGGTGGACCGACTTCGCTTCCGTCTTCTCCCCCTTCTCGTCAAGCCAGAGGTCTTCGTCGGTTAGGTAACGGAATTTGTTTCCCTCGCGCATGAAGGCCCGGTAGTGGAGCTTGAGGATCAAGGTTCCCGGCGGTGGAGTCAGTAAGGCGGACTTGGTATCGACCGCGCCCATCGCGCCGACCTTGACGGCACCCGGTGCCCGCTCCGCGTCGGGAAGGGCCTCCCACTTTTCCAGCGCCTTCTTCAAATCGAAATCCGGCTTGAATCTCTCTTTATTGTTCTCGACGACGAGGTTGCTCTCCAGAATCTTGCCGCCCGGCGTCACGCACCACAGGGCACCCTCCAGGCGGGCGAGTTTCAGGCCGGAGTCTCGCAGGAACTGCCCGACGGCGTCGGCGCGGTCGTACTCCCGGACGCTCAGCGAGACGGCGACGAAGTTCTCCAGCATCAGTTTGGTGTTCTGCTCGGTCCAGAAGGCAGGCGCACGGCCCACCGTACGGCCGCCGCTTCAACACGACCCGATGCCGGTGGCACCGCCGGACGAGTAGATGAACAAGGGCTTCCCTTCTTTCGCCGCCTTCTGACGGGCCTCGTGCAGGTCGAGGAACCACGGAACGTCCATCCACCGCGATTCGCCTGGCTGCGGCTTGATTTGCTTCTGGTACTGGGCGAACGTTTTCGCCGTCAGCGCTTCCGTCGGCTCTGCGGCCCGCGTGTGAGAGCACAGCCCGCCGACGCTGCTCAACAGCAGGA
>JBAXOU010000402.1:0-1274 GCA_037133115.1 Planctomycetota bacterium
GGCTTGGGAGTCGGCGTGGGCGTTGGTGTCGGCGTTGGCGTTGGCGTCTTTGGAGTGATCGCGTTGCTCGTGCCGTAGTCGGCAAACACACCGCTGAAAACGCCTGCCGGTGCGCTCAGCCCCGACGCGGTGGCGGTCGCCTGCCCGAGCGTGCCGGGGTTATCGCGGGCTACTGACCACATGGCGATCATGCCCAGCCCTTTCTGGCGGGCGAAATCCTCGAGCGTCTGTGCGTCGGCGAGCGTGAACACCTCCGAGAGCACATCGTTGACCCCGATCATCGGGGTCACGCCGAGTTGGTTCCAGCCAAACCCCTGGCCGAACCCCGCGAACAGCGTCGTGAGCTGCGCGTGGGTGCTGGTGGCGGCGAGCACCGCATAGGCACCCATCGACTTTGCGTTTGCTCCCGTCGTGGGTGCGGCCGACTCCCCGTAATCCATGGCCATCACATTGACGCCGTCGAGCGACACGCCGGCTCGGAGGGCGGCCCGCACCACGTTCAGGCCATCGGCAGTAAGACCATCCGGCAGGACGGGGAGCGTGTACCAGACCTCCAGGCCGGGCCGAGCCTGCTGGAGGATCTTCAAGGCATCGCTGCCGAGCGCGATTGCGGCGGGATCGGCCACCGCCGCTCCCTCGATATCGAAATCGAGGCGGTTGAGCGAGTAGGTATCGACGATGCCAGCGTAGGCCTGCGCCAGGTCGGCCGCAGTGCGGCCATGCGTTGCATACCACTGGGCGAGGCTCGTGCCCGCCGCCCCGCCGAGCGAGATCATCACGTCACCGCCGGCCGCCTGGAACGACCTGATCGACTGGTTGATCGCGACGGCCTGCTCGTTGGAGGAATTCGGCGCAAGGGCAGAGATACCCGCCCAGGCCGGTGCGCCATCCGGAGTGGCCTGGATGAAGCCCAGCGTGACGAGCGACACGCCCCTCGTGCTGGCGATCTCCATCAGGTTCGGCACGGGCCACATCCCCATGTCCACGTACGGGGCGAAGTAGGCCTCGCCCCACTTCTGGTCGCCAGCGTTGCCCGAGTTGAGCCCACCGGGTGGAAGCGTGGGAGTGGGAGTGGGGGTCGGCGTTGGCGTCGGCGTCGGTGTGGGAGTCGGCGTCGGCGACGATGCGTTGGCGAGCACGCCGGCGATATAACTGGCTGCCGAGGAATCCTTGCAGGTGAAGTTCGCCGTAGTGAGCTGTGCCAGCGGCACGCCCTCGAGGCGGTAGGACTGCTGCATCGCTGGGATTCGCAGGACCGCGCTGCCCGTCTCATC
>JBAXOU010000403.1:0-1204 GCA_037133115.1 Planctomycetota bacterium
CGCTCGTCAGCAACGCCGGCTCCCGGGCACGGGCAGCCCCTCGCTGCGACCACTCCAAGTAGCACAGGTTTTCAACCTGTGTGTCTTCACGGTGCGACGTGAGCGCCGGATCAAGGCTGACGGGGACACGGCTGAGCCGTCGGCCGTACGCGCGAGCCCGGAGGGCGAGCCAGCCCGGCATGGTGAACCTTGGCTTCACCATGGCCGGGTCCAGGCTGACGGGGCCATGGATGGCCCGTCAGCCGTACGTTCAGTGCAGCCGCATGCCGGGGAGGGCGCCAGAGTCGGGTGAGAGGAGGTAGACACCCGTGGCGCCCGCGCCGCTGGCCGCCACCACCATGCCTTCGCTCAGGCCGAACTTCATCTGCCGCGGCGCGAGGTTCGCGACCACGACCACGAGCCGGCCCACGAGCGCAGCCGGCTCGTGAAATCCCTTGATGCCGGCAAACACCGTCCGCGTGGCATCCCTGCCGAGGCTCACGGTGAGTTTGAGGAGTTTCTTGGCCTCGGGCACCTCCTCGGCCGCCACGATCCGGGCCACGCGGAGGTCGATCTTCGCGAAGTCGTCGATCGAGCAGGTGGCCGCGAGCGGTTCGGCGGCGAGGGGCTCACCGGAATCGGCGGTGGTCGGCGTCATGTCCATCGATGATCCTCCTGAGGTGGTCTTCTCGGCGACGGCAGCCTGCGAGGCGGCGATCACTGCGTCGATCTGTTCCCGCTCGATCCGTTTCATGAGCGGCTTGAAAGGGGCGACCGGCAGGCCGGCCAGTGGTGTCTGCGACTCGTCCCACGAGCGGATCGGGCCGCCCACGAGATCTCCGGCCTGTTCGGCGAGCCCGGGGAGCACGGGCGCGAGGTAAACGGCGATCTGCCGGAAGAGGTTGAGCGCCACGCTCGCGACGTCGCGGAGGCGGCCGGCCGCCTCCGGCCCCTGCTTGGCGAGTTTCCAGGGCTGTTCGGCATCGACGTAGGCGTTGGCCCGGTCGGCCGCGAGCATGATCGCCCGCATCGCCCGGGCGAAGTCGCCCTCCTCGTAGGCGGCGGCGATCTCACCGCCGTCGGCAGCAGCCTGCGCAAACAGGCCGCCGTCATCGGGATACGACGGCGACAGGCCGGTCGACTCCAGCCACCGCGCGGTGCGGCTCGCGAGATTCACCACCTTACCGACCAGGTCGGAGTTGACCTTTGCCATGAACTCGTCGAG
>JBAXOU010000404.1:0-1188 GCA_037133115.1 Planctomycetota bacterium
TGCAGGTTGGTAACCTGCACCTGCAGCGGGTCCGGGGACGATTTTCCGCAGGTTGCCAACCTGCGGCTACGGTGATGCAGCATGCGATGAGCGACGGAGGACCGCTCGGATCTGCTCTCGGGTGACGGGCGAGGCCACGCCGTTCTCCGTGATGATGCCCCGAATCAGCCGCGCCGGCGTCACGTCGAACGCCGGATTGAACGCCGTGGCGCCTTCCGGCGCGGCCACTGCGCCCAGCGGCCGCAGCACCTCCGCCGCGGCCCGTTCCTCGATCGGAATCTCCGCGCCGGTGTCGAGCGAGAGGTCGAACGTGCTCGACGGAGCGGCGACGAAGAACGGCACTCCGTGAGCCTCGGCGAGGAGGGCGAGGCCGTAGGTGCCGATCTTGTTGGCGGTGTCGCCGTTGGCGGTGATCCGGTCGGCCCCCACGATGCAGGCGGCCACCCGTCCGGTCTTGAGCAAGTGGGCAGCGGCCGAGTCGCAGAGCACGGTGACCGGGATGCCACGCTGCACCAGTTCCCAGGCGGTGAGCCGCGCGCCCTGGAAGAGCGGCCGCGTTTCATCGGCAAACACCTCGAAGCGACGGCCCGAGTCCCAGGCGGCGGTGATCACGGCGAGCGCGGTGCCCGCGCCCCCGGTGGCGAGGGCGCCCGTGTTGCAGTGCGTGAGCACGCCTCCCTCGGGCAGCACCGCGGCCCCGTGCCGACCGATCGCCTCGCAGAGTCGCCGGTCCTCGTCGTGGATCGCGCGGGCCTCCGCGAGCAGGGTCTCGGCCAGTGTCATCGCGTCGGCCTCTGTCGGGAGTCTATCGATGGCCCGCAGGCATCGCTCGACAGCCCAGCGAAGGTTCACGGCCGTGGGGCGGGCCGTGGCGAGTTCTTCGGCCCGTGCGAGCACGTGAGCCCGTGCGTGGCTGGCGGTCATTCGGCCGCGGATCGCCTCGCCGGCGGCCACCGCCATCCCGTAGGCGCCCGCGATGCCGATCGCCGGGGCGCCGCGCACCCGCAGGCTCTTGATCGCCTCGACAATGGTCGGCACGTCGTGGCAGGCGAGCCATGCGAACTGGGCGGGCAGGAGCGTCTGATCGATGAGTTCGAGGTGGCCGGCGGCGCCGTCAACCCAGCGGAGCGAAGTGGGGATCATGGGCGGGCGGTGCAAGGCACAGGTTGAAAACCTGTGCTACGGGGG
>JBAXOU010000405.1:0-1184 GCA_037133115.1 Planctomycetota bacterium
CGCCGGGCTCGGCTCGGCCGACTCGGCGCCGCCGGTGATCGTGAAGCCGAGATCCTCGATCATCTTGTAGTCGGCCTCGGGGAGCTGGCCCTTGGTCGTCAGGTAGTCGCCGACGAAGATCGAGTTGGCAGCGTAGAGGCCGAGGGCCTGCAGGCTGCCGAGGTGGATTTCGCGGCCGCCGGCGATCCGGATCTCGGCGGCAGGGTTCACCATCCGCATCATCGCCAGCCCGCGGAGGCAGTCGCGAGGCGTGACCTTGTCGACTCCCTCCAATGGCGTGCCGTCGATTGAGTTGAGGAAGTTGAGCGGAATCGATTCGACCTCGAGCGCCCGCAGTTCAAAGGCCATGTCGATCAGGTCGTCATCCCGCTCCCCCATGCCCATGATGCCGCCGCTGCAGAGCTGCAGGCCTGCGGTGCGGCAGGCGGCGAGGGTGGCGACGCGATCGGCGTAGGTGTGGGTGGTGCAGACCTCGCCGTAGTACCGCTCGCTGGTGTTCAGGTTGTGGTTGACCTTGTCCACGCCGGCGGCGGCGAGCTGCTTGGCCTGCTCGGGGGTGAGCAGCCCCAGGCACGCGCAGATGTTGAGGCCGTATTCCTGCTTGATCCGCGGAGTGATCTGGCAGACGAAGTCGATTTCCCGCTGGCTGGGGCCGCGGGCCGAGATCACGATGCAGAAGGTCTTCGACTGCCGCTCGGCCGCAAGCTTCGCCGCGTCCATCAGCTTCGGGGCGGAGAGCAGGTTGTATCGCGGAATCTCCGCCTCCGAGACCTTCGACTGCGAGCAGTAGCCGCAGTCCTCGGGGCAGAGACCGCTCTTGGCGTTCATCAGGAAGAAGAGCTGCACGGTAGTGCCGAAATGCCGGTGCCGCACCCGGTAGGCAGCCGCGAGGAGGTCGAGCAGTTCCACGTCGGGCGACTCGAGGATCGACCGGGCCTCGTCGCGGTCGATCGATCCGCCGGCGAGCACGCGGTCGGCAAGGGCGTTCCACCGGCCGGGGGTGGTGTCGCGGGAGACTTCAGCGAGGGACATGCGGCGTGTTCCTTCCAGATGCGGGGTGGCCTGCCGCGGGCTGCCGCGGCGGCGAGCGAGAATGTACGCAATTCCGACCCGGCATGCGAAACGGCCCAGCGGGTGGTGCCGCCGGGCCGTTTTGTGGCTGCCGTGTGGCCGCGGTTCCACGT
>JBAXOU010000406.1:0-1083 GCA_037133115.1 Planctomycetota bacterium
TCGGGTAAGGCCCGGCGGGCGTGATGTCGGCGATGGCCACGCCGGCCCGCAGCGGTGCTTCAGCAGCATCCAGAGCGGGAAAAGCCAACGACATCCAGGCCAGCGCTGCCACGAGCAAGGCCGGCATCATTATTCGCTTCATCCCACCGACATTCTCGCAACGGCAAGGCATGGCACTTCTCCTGATTGGATTCAACTTTTCACTCGCAACGGTCAGCCCCGCTAGGAAGCGACTCTCGCTGTGACGTGTTCGATGAACATCGTCACGAGACGAAGCGTTTCTTGGCGATCGAGCGGCAACTCCTCAAAGGCCTCGTACCGATACTGAACCGAGAAATCGACCAGGTCGCGCAGCTCCTCACAGGCTGGCGGAATCTCCCCGCCCCTCTCGGCGAGCAACTCGAAAAGCAGGTCGAGATCGTGCGTCTTGGGATACTCGATGCCGAGGCCGTCGAGCCATGACTTGGCAGCCTTTTCAACCGCCTGCTGGGCGTGGAACCCGAAGATCTCATCGGGAAACGAGTCGGGATCATCGAGCATTCCCTGAACGGCCCGCAGGTCGCGCTGCGCCAGGCGGAGCATGCGTGCCGTCGCTTCATTCATGGCCGTACAACACCCGGCCTTCGCGGTAGGCCTTGCCAATGACATGGTTCGGCGCGGTCATCCACCGCTCGATTTCCGGGCGACTGTAGAGCAAGACGTCCTTCGGTACATGGAAGCGGGAGAGCGCCCTGCGAATCCGCCGCAGTTCCTCCCGCCGGCTTCGACCGGGTCCGAATGGCTCGGATTCGACGATCAGAAAATCGACGTCGGAGGCGGCGGTCGCCGTGCCACGGGCATGCGATCCGAACACCAGAACCTGCTCCGGATGGACGCTTTCCACGACGGCCCGCGCCATTTCAGCGAGCATGTCTGCGTCGACCGTGTCGTGCGTCATCGGTCACTCCTCATGGGCCGCCATGATAGCACGCCCCGCCGCTGCCTCCTCGCCGGCAGAGCCGTTGAAACAGCAGCCCGAAAGGAAGGGAATGAGAGCGCCGACAACGTCGACCTGCTGCGGATGACCCGGCGGCAGCGCTGCCG
>JBAXOU010000407.1:0-1079 GCA_037133115.1 Planctomycetota bacterium
TGGCCGCGTCCCACGCCTCACGGCGTTGGGCTTTTACGGGCAGGGGATGATGGGTCAGGACGCGGTGCACGTCCACTGTCGCCATTTTCGGCGGATCCGGTGGCGAATGCTACGAAGCGAGTCGGGAATCCGGTCGAGGCTGAGCAACCGCCCGACGCCACGCCGGCGTGCCACCGGCTCAAGCGGAGTCGTGAAGATCCGCTGAAACTGATCGAGAATGGCCTCCTCGTCCACGCACCGCGGCACACGGTTGTTCCGCAGCCAAGGTCGCGCGAGCATCTCCGGCAGGAGGTCCGGGTTGCGATCGACTTCGACCACCCGCTCGACGAGTTCGTCGAGCAGGGCCGACGTCGCTCGCGACGAGCAGTCGTGGGCGGAGAGAAAGCTCCGGGTGTCGAAGTCGCGTCCGATGAGCGGGTCGCCCCAGTAGATCGGGATCGAGTTGACAAGCATCGGCTCGACGATCTTTTCCGTCGTGTAGCCCGGGTGCGACTCATTTTCGAAGGCGATCGTGAATCGGCAGTCGGCAAGGAACGCCCGCTTGTCGGCCACGCGGTGGCCGAGCGTGTTCATCACCTTGCCGCCGGAATCAACCGGCTTGTATTTCGAGAGCCGGCGAAAGAACTCATTGCGGGCCGAGCAGAGCGGATTGGAGACGACGAACCCGCAGAATCGGGTCTTCGACGCGAGGATCCGCTCCACGTCGATATCGGCCGGCTTCACGAGCGCCAGCGGATCCACATAGAAGGGCCAGTGGGGCAGGCGGAAGTGCCGCGGGTGGGCGTCGTAATCAAAGGTGAACGCCCAGTCGGTGGAGAGCCAATCGGCCGGCACGTTCTCACCGGTGTAAAAGATCCGCACGCAGTCGTATCGCCGGTGGTCGTGCCGTCCCTTGCCGATGCAGGAATGGATCAGGAAGTCAGGGCGTTCGCACACCTCCACGTCGTAGCGGCGCGAAAGCAGCTGCGTGAAGTAGTTATCGCGGGGATCGAAGCTGTCCCAGAAGCCGGCGAAGCCGAGGCGAAGCGGGGGCCGCGATCCGGCTGAGTCGGTGGCGTTCACGCCCGAATCGTACCCGC
>JBAXOU010000408.1:0-1058 GCA_037133115.1 Planctomycetota bacterium
CGCTGCTCCGGCACCATCACCGTGTAGTTCCGGGTCTTCTCTTCGATCCGCGGAACCTTCTTCGACACCTGGAACGACCGCTCGCGGACCTCGGTGGTCCACTCGGTCGCCTCGACGTCCCGGATCTCCGGAACGACGACCCACTTCTTCACCGTCTTCGTGCCCGCACCGCCAGCAACGGCCTCATCGGCAACGGCAGCGGCCTCGGCGGCCGGGGCCGCGTCGGCGGCGGAGAGCACAGACGCATCGGCCGGCGTGGGAGCGGCAGGAACCTCATCGGCACCGCGGGCGAAACCGCCCACGCACACGCCGGCGGCAGCCGCCCACGGCAGGAAACTGAATGTCAGACGCTTCTTCACGAGAAACCTCCAGAGGGAAAGGGGAAAACACTCGACGTTTCGCGAAACAGAACTCCCGGGATGCGGGCGCTGACAGTCGCCACCCCCAGTGGTGGCGCCGCCAAACGGGCATCACGGAACAAGCTGCCGGCATGCCGAGCCGTCAGGGTGTCCCGCTACGCAGGGACACCGCGACCGGCCTGGTTTGCGCTGCCGGCAAACTTCCCTCACCAGATCGATCTTTCCCGACCCTAAAACTCACTCGTCTCGTGGGTTTTCCGGTCGCTCCGATCGTGACGGTGGGAGGGCCGCGTCGTCGGCCTGGGCGCCCATTGGGCCGCCCTCACAGCACGTCTCGAGGATCGCGCCGCACTGGCGGCAGATGAGTTTGGCGCGAATCTCGTGGGTCTCGCCCGAACAGATCGGGCAGCGGCAGGTGCTCATGGGCGAGAGCATACGACAGCGACTCCTGGCTTGTCGCGGCGCGCCGCGAGGGGCTGCCCGTGCCCCGTCGCCGGACGTTCACTCCGGGCATCCTGCCCTCCGCTCACTCGATGCTGCCTGCGCTTCGACATCCTGTCTGCGCTTGTCAGCAACGCCAGTTCCCGGGGCACGGGCAGCCCCTCGCTGCTCAAGTAGCACAGATTTTTAACCTGTGTGCCTTTCCGCGTGGCATCGATCCCCGTGCCATGAAAGCCGACCGGCCGTAAGGCCGCGGGC
>JBAXOU010000409.1:0-1056 GCA_037133115.1 Planctomycetota bacterium
GTGGCCATGGATGGCACCGCAGGCGTGTATTCAGAGCACCGGTAGCGAGGGCATCGGCTTCGTGGCCGCGGCGGTGGCGGCCAGATTACCCACGAGCCGCTCGCAGATCGCCTCGAAGTAAGGCCGCGAGGCGGGGTCGTCGAAGTTGGCGGCCGTGCGGCCCGCGTCGCCGTGTTCGCGAATTGGAATCTGGATTGGCACTTCGCCCAAGAACGGAATGTCGAGCTCCTGGGCCGTTCGCCGGGCGCCACCCGTGCCAAAGATGTCGTACCGCTTCTGCGTGTCGGGGCAGACGAAGAAGCTCATGTTCTCCACCATGCCCAGGAGCGGGATGTTGACCTTCCGGAACATGGCGATCGCCTTGGTGGCGTCGAGCAGGGCCACATCCTGCGGCGTGCAGACAACGACCGCGCCCGAGAGCGGCAGGGCCTGCGAGAGCGTGAGGGCCACGTCACCCGTGCCCGGCGGCATGTCGATCACGAGGTAGTCGAGCGGACCCCAGAGCGTGTCGCGGAGCATCTGCGTGATGGCGCCGTGAAGCATCGGGCCTCGCCAGACGACCGCCTCGCCCGGCGGCACCATGAACCCCATCGACATCACCGGGATCTGCGACCGGCCCACGTCGAGCATCTGCGGCACGATCTTGCCGTTCTCGATCTGCGGGCGGCCCGAGAGGCCCACGAGGTGCGGCACGCTCGGCCCGTAGACGTCGGCATCGAGCAGGCCTGTGCGGCTGCCGGCTCGCGCCAGGCCGATGGCGATGCTGGTGGCGATCGTGCTCTTGCCGACGCCCCCCTTGCCGGAACCCACGGCGATCACGCTCTTGGCCTCGACGCCGAGTTGGCCGAGTTTGAGCGGCGGCCGGTCATGCGGGGCGATCGTGACCGAGACCTTCGCAATCTGCGGAAACGCGGTGCGGAGCCGCTCCTCGATCCGCGCTCGCGTGGCGTTCCAGAGGAGGGCGGAATGCGTGGTGAGCCCGACCGTCACGGCGATCGTCGACGCGTCGGCGACGACCGACACGACCTGGCCCATCGCCGTCAGCGGCCGTCCCGT
>JBAXOU010000410.1:0-1020 GCA_037133115.1 Planctomycetota bacterium
CAGAAGACGGTGACATGTGCGGACGCTGGGCTCCGCTGTTCCGTTGGAGCGGTGAACTCGCACATGCCGCCGGCTTCGAGCATGCTTCCGGCCGGCTGCGGTGCCGCCACGCCGCGCGAGATTCACCCGCAACCCGGATCAGGCCGTCTTGGCGGCGGCACCGCCCCGCACCGGCCGCTCCTCGCCGGAGAACGCGTGCTGCAGCCAGAGCACGATCGGCGACGCGATGTAGATCGTGCTGTAGGAGCCCACGATGATGCCGATGAGCATCGTGAACGCGAAGGCATGGATGCCCTGACCGCCGACGGCATACAGGATCAGCGTCGCCAGGAGCGCCGTGCCCGACGTCAGGATCGTCCGGCTCAGCGTCTGGTTGACCGCCTTGTCGACCATCGCAGCGGTCACGTACCGCCCCTTGCCGCGAAGTTCGCGGAGGCGGTCAAAGATCACGATCGTGTCATTGATCGAGAAGCCAATGATCGTCAGCAGGGCAGCGACGACGTCGAGGCTGATCTTGAAGTCGTCGACGAGCGCCCAGCCGAGATACGGAGCCACGTACCTGCTCAACGCCAGGCAGGCCACTGCCACAAGCACGTCGTGCACCAGGGCGATCACCGCCGCGAACCCGAACGCGACGTTCTGAAACCGGATCCAGACGTAGAGCACGATCATCAGCAGGCTGGCGAGCAGCGCGTAGACGGCGGTGAGTTGCGTGTTGCCGGCCACCTTGCCGCCGATCGCGTTGGCCGCGAGATAGACCGGGGTCTCAGCGAGCTTCGCCTTCACGCTCTCGAGAATCCCGCGGGTCGATGCCGGATCGAGGGTGGTGGTCAGTGTCCAATCGCTGCAGGCCCGCCCGGAAATGGCCCCCGGATCGGTTGACGCGAGTTCGAAGTCGGCATCGCCGATCTTCTCCGTCTCCAGGGCCGCCTTCACGTTCTCGCGGAGCGTAACGCGGCTGATCTTCTGCGGAAACCGCAGCGTGGCCGCCGTCACCGCCTGCGGCGCAGCAGCCTCCGC
>JBAXOU010000411.1:0-1010 GCA_037133115.1 Planctomycetota bacterium
CCCTCCCGGTGTCCCCATGCTGTCGCCAGACGAGGTCCTCGAAGCCTATTTCCTGGAAGCCCGCCACCAGCTCCTGGAGGTCGCCGCCCTCCTCGACCGCCACGACGCGGCGGTCGCCCGCGAGGGCTGCGGTGCCGGCCCCGCGGCCACCGCGAAACTCGCCATGCTCAGGCAGGCCATCGCCACGCTGGGCGACGACCGGCCCGTGCAGGAGCGGACCGTGGCTCTGCTCGAACTCTTCGCCAGGATCTGACATCACGCCGCCCGCCGGAGCCCCGCCATGCAGATCATCCAGCCTCATTACCACGCCATCGCCCGCACCGCCCAAGACTATGAGCGGATGGCGATGAGCGGCGTCGTGGCGGTGGCCGAACCGGCCTTCTGGGCCGGCTTCGATCGCCTCTACCCCGAGACCTTCCTCGACTACTTCCGGCAGATCTCGGAGTTCGAGCCGACCCGTGCGGCCCAGTACGGCATCCGCCACTACTGTTGGGTGGCCGTGAATCCCAAGGAAGCCGAGAACCCCACGCTCACCCGTGAGGTGCTCAAGCATTTTCCTGAGTTCTTCGCCAAGCCAACCGTGCTGGGTGTGGGTGAGACGGGGCTTCACAAGTCGACGAAGAACGAATGCGATTCGCTCGAGGCCCACGTCGAGCTGGCGATGAAGCATGGCCAACTCGTGCTCATCCACACGCCGCACCTGGCCGACAAGGCCCACGGCACGAAGAAGGTGCTCGAGGTGCTCGCTGGGATGAAGGTCGACCCCGAGCGGATCTGGATCGACCACGTCGAGGAGCAGACGATCCGGCCGTGTCTCGATGCCGGCTACTGGGTCGGCTTCACGCTCTATCCGATCACAAAGTGCTCGCCCAAGCGGGCGGTCGACATGCTGGAGAAGTACGGCACCGAGAAGATCCTCGTGAACTCGTCTGCCGACTGGGGGCCGAGCGACCCGTTCACGCTCCAGGAGTGCGTCCTCGAGTTCCGCCGCCGCGGCCATTCGCTCCAGG